>JAFYWC010000060.1 GCA_017546585.1 Bacteroidales bacterium | reverse complement strand
TGTGCGTTGCGCTTGTCCTTTGAAATCTCATTCCAGAGAGTGTTGATGCGCACGATAAGATCTTCGATTTCCACAGCAGGCTTGAGGTCGAGAACTGCAGTCACCTTAGAACCGTTTACAATGGCATTCACGCATTTGCGGCTCACCTTGAATCCGATAGGGCCCTCGATGCCGCCGTCTGTAAAGTCCATATCGCCGAATTCGTTCTGTACCTCGTTTCCGTCAATGGATATGCTCAGACCTACGTTCTTCAACTGATTGCCGCACAGCATCTTGCCTATTTCGCTCTGAGGAGTGCTTCTGTCGATGTGCCCCTTTCCATTCGGTGCCATCTCGAGCGGTGTCGAGAGATCTTTATACCCTTTAGGAACGATTGCAGTCAAAGATGGGAACAGCGGTCTGATAGAGTGGCCGAAATCTTTTGCCCATCCGTATCCGTCTCCGGTAGAGCCGGTCTTAGGATATGAGAGGCCACCTGTACAGATTATAAGTTTCTTTGAGCTGTATTCTGTGCCGTCTGCACAGCTTACAATATATTCCTCCTCGTCCTTTCTGGAAACTTCCTGTACCTCTTTGCCGCACAGCACTTCGGCTTCGGCATTTTCTGCCGCTCTCACCAGTGCATCAACTACGTCGGACGCCAGATGTGACGCAGGGAATGCCCTTTCGCCTCGTTCTACGACGCATTCCATCCCCTGAGCCTCAAGGAATTCGATCATCTTCTCGGAACTGAGATTATAGAACGACGGCTTAAGGAAATTAGGTTTTGGATGAATGTGTCCGCTGAATTCATTCCACGCCTTTACGTTTGTGAAGTTGCACCTTCCCTTGCCTGTAATCATAATCTTACGGCCAGGACGAGGCATCTTCTCCAGGACGATCACGCGTCCGTTTCCATTGAGCGTCTCTGCGGCTCCCGCGGCTGCCATAAGGCCCGCCGCTCCGCCACCGATAACGATGATATCAGCTGAAACCACTTTCATTTATTGCTTAGTAAATGATCTTGAAATCGAACAGGTCGTTCTCGCAGAATTTTCCGCTGAAGCTTGCCTGTCCTTCCTCTTTTGATGATAACAATGCGAGAGGGGAGAGTTCGATAGCGACGAAGTCGCCGATTCGAAGCGATGTCCTCTGCGATGCCAGGCATATTGTCTCCTCGATAAGTTCCTTTGAAGGCTTGCCTGAGAAGATCTCCTCACCGCCCTTGAAGGCCTGGAATGTGTTGTCCTTGTTCTCCATCACCACAGGATTGTAAAGAGGTGACGGAAGAATGGATGTGTGATCGGCGCAGGAACCGAACAATACATCGTCACCTATATATAATAATGCACCGAAACTGAATCCGTCGTAGTAGCGTGAGACAAACTTCGGGCTTATGCATTTGCCCGCCTTGCTCACTCTTGCGAACACGACTGGAGTCCAGTGGTACTCATTAACGCACTCGGGAGAGTAGAAATCCCTGTTCTCTCTCTCCCAAGTCGTATCCGGACGAACGTAGCATTGACTGCTGCCGTATGGTCTTACCAGAATGTTCATATTGTATTAGTCTTCCTGATTTGCGAACAGACCACCGAGTCCTTCAAATGGAGTGTAGCCCTTGGTTCTCGGTGCGTAGGTAGGCTTGCTCGACGCCGCTGGCGCTGGTCTCGCCGCCTTCTTCTCCTCCTCGTACTGTGCCTTCAGTCTTGCGAACTGACGCTTTGTATCCAGTGTGAAGTCGCCGTTGTCGATCCAGGCGAAATATGACGGCTCAGAGAAATAAACCTCGCGTGCTGTCTTGCCCTTGTGCTTTCCGAAACTGATGACAGGCTCGTCCTTGTCATTCAGGATAAGTCTTCCTGCATAGTCGACTGTCCTCTGCTTTGTAGAGAACTTCGCGAGCTTGTCCACGTCGTTCTCGATGCGCGGGTCGCCTGCATATCTGTCAAGCTGTCCCTTGAGGACCTCGTATGTCGCGAGCGTGTCCGCTTCTGCTGCGTGAGCGTTCTCAAGCTCGAGTCCGCAGTAGAACATATACGCTGCCTTGAGCGTACGTGGCTCCATCATATGGAAGATGTTCTGCACATCCACCATCTTCATTGAATGGAGATCTATGACAGGCTGCTTGTCTGTGAATCTGCGTACTCTCTCGATCTCCTCTGCGAGCATAGGAAGGTCGAACTTTGCAGAGTTGAATCCTGCAAGGTCACTGCCTGTAAGCCACTCGACCACCTCCTCGGTGATCTGGTAGAATGTAGGGCAGTCCTGAAGGTCCTCGGCTGAAATGCCGTGCACGGCCTGTGCTGAAGGATTGATAGCCCTCTGGCACTGCGCATCGTAGTCCCAAGGCTTCACTCTCCAGGTCTTCACTCTCTGCTCTCCGCCAGGGAGTATCTTCACAAAGCAGAGCTCAATGATCGAGTCTGACGCGATATTGAGCCCTGTGCTTTCTATGTCAAAAAACAGTAATGGTCTTTCGAGGTTGAGTTCCATATTACGAAATCATAATTGGCATAATGATACCACAGATCTTCTCGCTCTCCTCTTCATCCTCTGCCGGTACGACAAGAGCTGCTCTCTTGCTGTCAAGGAACTTCATAACGAGCTCTCCACAGTTCATATTCGAAAGGATCTCGATGATGAACGGAGACTTGAATCCGATAGTAAGGTCCTCGCCGTCATACTGGCAGGCCATTGTCTCGTGTGCTGCGATAGAGAAGCCGAGGTCCTGTGCAGAGATCATAAGGCTACCGCTTGTGAGGTCGAACTTGATGTGGTTCGAAGCCTTGTTCGAGCAGACAGATACACGGCGTACAGTGTTGAGGAGCTGTACTCTGTTGATGCGAAGAACGTTTGAATTGTTCTGAGGGATTACGTCACGGTACTTAGGATACTTTCCTACTACGAGACGGCAGATCACTACGGTCTGGCCGAACTTGAACACTGCGTTCTTTGAGTCGAACGAGATCTCTACAGTTTCAGCATCCTTGCCGATGATGGCCTTGAGGATCGCTGCAGGCTTCTTGTGAAGGATGAATGATGCCTTCTCCGATGCCTTTACGTCAGCTGTAGTGTAGCAGATGAGCTTGTGAGAGTCTGAAGCTACGAGTGTTGTAGATGCTGTATCGATGTCGAAGAGGATACCGTTCATTGCAGGACGGATCTCGTCGTCAGCTGTAGCGTATATAGTGCTTGAAATACCGTCTACGAGGCTCTGTGCAGGGAACTCGAGTGTCACGGCTGTGTCGTCTGTGCCGGTGATCTCAGGGTAGTCCTCAGCAGGGAAGTAAGGGAGTGTCGACTCTCCGCTTGCCCAGCTGCATACGAATGAGCTGTCGCTTGTGGTATTGATTGTCAGCGGCTGATCCGGAAGCTCCTTGAGGAGGTCGATCATATGCTTTGCAGGAACAGCGATTCTTCCTTCCTCTGCTGTGCTCTCGACCTCGATCTGTGTTCTGAGGGTAAGCTCCGAATCAGATGCGGTGATCTCCAATACGTTTCCTTTAAGATCGAAAAGGAAGTTCTCGAGGATAGGGAGTGCTGATTTTGCAGGAATGGCCTTTGCTACTGCCATAACTCCTTTAAGCAACTCTGAACTTGAAATGATAAGTTTCATAATTTATAGTGTTTTTAATTTTCGCACATTAACGAACAAATATAAGAAATATTTCCGAGCCGATGGCATATTTTTTGATTTTTCTCTGCCGTTTTTTGATTTGCGCTGACTATGTCAGCATAACGGATAAATTTTAACATTATCGGATATATGAAAAAAGGACTTATCATTACGTTGCTCTCCGCTGTCGCAGGAGGGCTGACCGCTTTTGCAGTGGTCAAATCAATGTTGCCGGAAGAGGTGGAGATTGTGCAGACAGCAGACGGAGCACAGTTCAGGACTGTCAACCTGTCTCACGACAACTGGCCTGATTTCACATTTGCAGCAGAAACAGCTGTAGACGCTGTCGTATACGTCAAAGTCACATCCACATCTTCGTCACAGGCTGCTCCGCAGTCGCTTCTCGACTACTTCTTCGGCTATGGCGCGACCCCTCAGCCACGTGAAAAGGTCGGCAGCGGATCTGGTGTGATCATCCGTGAAGACGGCTACATAGTAACCAACAATCACGTCATCGAGGGAGCTACTAAAATCCAGGTGAATCTCAACTCGAACCAGACATATGACGCCACTCTGGTGGGTACGGATCCGGCTACCGACGTAGCTCTTCTCAAGATCGACGCTACCGGACTTCCGATCGTGCCATTCGGTGATTCTGACCGACTTAGACTCGGTGAGTGGGTCATTGCCATCGGTTCTCCATATGACCTCCGATCTACAATCACAGCCGGCATCGTGAGCGCCAAAGGACGCTCGATGCCGAACTATTCAGGTGAGTACAAGATCGAGTCTTTCATCCAGACTGACGCTGCCGTAAATCCTGGAAACAGCGGCGGTGCATTGGTCGACAAGAACGGAAATCTCGTGGGCATCAACACCGCCATAATTTCACGTACCGGATCATACGCCGGCTACTCTTTTGCGGTTCCGTCCAACATCGTAAAGAAGATTGTCTACGATCTTATCGACTTCGGAAGCGTAAAAAGGGCGGTTCTGGGCATTACAATGCGTGAAATCGACGATAAAATCGCAGAGGAGATGAAACTTTCTGTAAGAAACGGCGTATATATTGTTGAGGTTTCTGAAGGAGGAGCAGCTAAAGCTGCAGGATTACTGGCTGGAGACATCCTCACAGCCATCGATTCCACCCTTATAACCAACTCTGCTTCGGTACAGGAGACAGTCAGCAGATTCTCTCCTGGCGACAAGGCTGTGGTCACAGTCTTGAGAGACGGAAAGAAGAAGGAGTTTGAGGTTACCTTCAAAGGAACACAGCAGGAAAACGGCACAGTGTCAGATGACGGAGCAGTGGCATTCTATGGCTCGCTGATCAAGGAGGCTCCGAAGGAAAAACTTGATAAACTGGGACTTAAGGGAGGAGTCGAGATTGTGGAGATTGGTCCTGGCAAACTTAAGGAGTCCGGTGCGGCCGAAGGATTCATCATCCTTTATGTCAACGACCAGCCGGTCAAGACGCCGCAGGATGTCATCGATGTCGTAAAGAAGTCTAAGAGAACAGTGTTCGTGGAGGGTGTCACACCTTCGGGAAGAACGGGGTATTTCGGCTTCGGTGTCTGATCCTGTAACTTCCGGCAAGGCCCGGAGTATATGACGGAAAGTTTTTAAATGATTATAGATGAGACAGCTAAAGATTACAAAATCTATTACTAATCGTGAGAGTGCATCACTTGACAAGTATCTCCAGGAGATCGGAAGGGAGGAACTCATCACAGTGGAGGAAGAGGTAGAGCTCGCGCAGCGAATCCGCAAGGGTGACCAGGCAGCTCTCGAGAAATTGACAAGAGCAAACCTTAGATTCGTAGTGTCTGTGGCAAAGCAGTACCAGAATCAGGGACTCAGCCTTCCGGACCTTATCAACGAGGGTAACCTCGGACTTATCAAGGCGGCTGAGAAGTTCGATGAAACACGAGGATTCAAGTTCATTTCATATGCAGTATGGTGGATCCGTCAGTCTATTCTCCAGGCTCTTGCAGAGCAGTCGAGAATCGTCAGACTTCCTCTCAACCAGGTAGGATCGCTCAACAAGATCAACAAGGCTCTTTCAAAGTTCGAGCAGGAGAATGAGCGTATGCCTTCAAGCGAGGAGCTTTCAGAGATGATCGATGTTCCAAAGGACAAGATCGCTGATACCCTTCGAGTTTCAGGCCGCCACGTGTCGGTGGATGCACCTTTCGTTGAAGGTGAGGACAACAGCCTTCTCGACGTGCTCGTGAACAACGACTCGCCAAGCGCAGACCGCGGACTCGTGAACGAGTCTCTCAACAAGGAGATCGAGAGAGCGCTTTCTACTCTCGCTACACGTGAAAGAGAAATCATCAAGTCGTTCTTCGGAATCGGTTGCCAGGAGATGACCCTCGAGGAGATCGGTGAGAGATTCGGACTTACAAGAGAGCGTGTGCGCCAGATCAAGGAGAAGGCGATCCGCAAGCTCAAGAACAATTCAAGAAGCAAACTTTTGAAAAGCTATTTAGGATAATGACTCCAGAAACATTCATCATAGCTAAAGCGTCTGAAGCAATTCAGGCGCTTTACGGCGTTGAAGTACCTGCGGCTCAGCTTCAGGTGCAGGTGACTCGTAAAGAGTTCGAGGGTGACTATACACTCGTAGTGTTCCCTCTTTTGAAAGTGTCGAAGACTACTCCTGAGAACACAGGAAACGCTATCGGAGAGTGGCTCAAGACAAATGTTGCAGAAGTTGCAGCATACAACACAGTCAAGGGCTTCCTCAATATCTCGTTTTCTGAGGTATACTGGAACAACGTGTTCGCAGAGATCGCTGCCGCTGAGGACTTCGGTCAGCTCGCTCCTACCGGAAAGACAATTATGGTGGAGTATTCATCTCCTAACACCAACAAGCCTCTCCACCTCGGACATATCCGCAACAACCTCCTCGGTTGGTCGGTTGCAAAGCTCCTTGAGGTATGCGGCCATAATGTTATGAAGGTGAACCTCGTGAATGACCGCGGTATCCACATCTGCAAGTCTATGTATGCCTGGAAGGTTCTCGGCAACGGCGAGACTCCACAGTCCAGCGGCAAGAAGGGTGATCACCTCGTAGGAGACTACTATGTGGCGTTCAACAACCTTTACAAGAAGGAGGTTGACGAACTCGTAGCCGGCGGTATGGCAAAGGAGGAGGCTGAGAAGAACGCTCCTTCATTGAAGGCTGCGCAGGAGATGCTCTTCAAGTGGGAGAACGGTGACGCTGAGGTGGTTGAACTCTGGAAGACAATGAACGGCTGGGTTTACGAGGGCTTCGACAAGACATATGCGGACCTCGGAATCAGCTTTGACAGAACATACTATGAGTCACAGACTTACCTCTTCGGTAAGGCTCTTGTTCAGAAGGGACTTGAGGCAGGTATCTTCGAGACTCAGGAGGACGGATCAGTATGGTGTGACCTCACTTCAGACGGTCTCGACAGAAAGCTTCTTCTCCGTGGCGACGGTACTTCAGTCTATATGACTCAGGATCTCGGTACAGCGGAGCAGCGTTTTGCAGAGTACAGCCTTGACGAGCATATCTACGTAGTAGGTAACGAGCAGAACTACCACTTCCAGGTGCTCAAGCTCATCCTCGGCAAGCTCGGCTTCGACTGGGCAGACAGCATCTACCACCTTTCATACGGTATGGTGGAGCTTCCTGAGGGTAAGATGAAGTCACGTGAGGGAACAGTGGTTGACGCTGACGACCTCATTGCGGCTATGTACAACACTGCGAAGGAGACTTCGCTCGAGCTCGGCAAGATCGACAACCTTTCAGAGGAGGAGCAGGACGCTCTCTTCAGAATGATCAGCCTCGGCGCATTGAAGTACTTCATCCTTAAGGTGGACCCTAAAAAGACTATGCTCTTCGATCCTAAGGAGTCTATCGACTTCAACGGTAACACAGGACCTTTCATCCAGTATACTCACGCACGTATCAAGTCGATCCTCCGCAAGGCTGCGGAGAAGGGCGTAAGCCATTCGGCAGCAGACGTGAAGGCAGAGTCGCAGCTTACTGCAAAGGAGGTACGCATCATCAAGACTCTCAACACTTTCCCTGCGAAGGTGGCAGAGGCTGGTGCAGCTCACTCTCCTGCAGTGATCGCAAACTATGCTTACGAGCTTGCGAAGGAGTTCAACCAGTACTATCACGATACTCCTATCCTCAGAGAGGAGAACCAGGATCTTCTCAAGTACCGTCTTGCGCTCGTAGAGTCTATCGCAAAGGTTCTCAGCAAGGCTATGTCAATCCTTGGCATCACTCTTCCTGAGAGAATGTAACATATGCCGAAGCCTGAATCATATATGATACCGACCTCCGCAAAGGAGGTTAAGGCTTTAGGCTGGGATTACATTGATGTGATCCTGTTCTCCGGTGATGCATTCATCGATCATCCGTCTTTCGGCACAGCGGTCATCGCTCGATGGCTGCAGAGGCACGGCTACCGCGTAGCGGTCGTGCCGCAGCCGAACTGGCGCGACGACCTGCGTGATTTCAGAAAGCTGGGTGCACCGAGACTGTACTTCGGAGTGAATGCCGGAGCTATGGACTCAATGGTGAATCATTACACTGCAGCCAAACGTCTTCGCAGTGATGACGCCTACACTCCGGACGGAAAAGCCGGACAGCGTCCTGATTACGCAGTTACAGTATATACAAAGATCCTCAAACAGCTTTATCCGGAAATCCCCGTAGTCATCGGTGGAATCGAAGCGTCGCTTAGACGAGTGACCCACTACGACTACTGGCAGGACTGTCTCAAGCCGTCTGTTCTTGTGGACAGCGGTGCTGACTGGCTCTGCTACGGAATGGGCGAGAGGACAATGATAGAGTTTACCAAGGCTATCGAGTCGGGACGTAATCTCAATGATATCAGGAAGATACCTCAGTTGGCGTTCTATATGGACGGACGCTCTAAAATCAAGGATGCGGTTATCCTGAATTCATTTGAGAGATGCTGCAAGGATAAGATCGCATTCGCGGAGAACTTCCACGTCATCGAGACTTATGCGAATATGCTTCAGCCTCCGGTAATGATCGAGCCTGTCGGAAACGGATATGTCCAGATCAATCCTACCTGGCCGCCTGCAACTCAGGAGGAGATGGATTCGTTCTGGGACCTTCCTTTCACAAAGCTCCCTCATCCGAGGTACAAGGGAAGACATATTCCTGCATATGAGATGATCAAGTTCTCGATCAATACCCATAGAGGATGCTTCGGAGGATGTAATTTCTGTACGATTGCAGCCCATCAGGGAAAGTTCATCCAGTCCCGTAGCGAGGAGTCTATCATCAACGAAATCAAGAATCTGAACGGACTGCCAGGCTTTGCCGGCAACATCTCAGATGTCGGAGCACCTACCGCGAATATGTATGGTATGGCCGGCAAGAACAAGGAACTCTGCAGCAAGTGCCGCAGAAAATCCTGCCTCTATCCGTCGCCTTGCCGCAATATGGACCGTTCGCACGCCCGCCTGCTCAAACTTTATGAGCGCATTGCGGCAGTAAAGGGAATCAGACATTCGTACATCGGCAGCGGTATCAGGTATGACCTGTTCCTTGATGAAAAGGGATTTGTGGACGAGACTTCATATCCATACCTCAAGGAGCTCATTCTCGAGCATACTTCAGGACGTCTCAAAGTGGCTCCTGAGCACACTGAGGATTCCGTTCTCAAGCTGATGGCGAAGCCTTCGTTCAAGCTTTTCGAGCGTCTCCGCTATGAGTTCGACAACATAGTGAAAGGTAGCGGAAGGAACTGCGAACTCATCCCTTACTTCATTTCAGGCCACCCAGGATGCGGAATGCGAGAGATGAGAAACCTTGCGGCAAAACCTGCCTTGAAAGGACTCTATATGGATCAGGTGCAGGACTTTACACCTACCCCAATGACAACATCCTCTGTTATGTACTATACGGGTCTTGACCCTAAGAATCTACAGAAGGTATTTGTGGAGAGAGACATACAGAGAAAGAGGGAACAGAAGTCGTTCTTCTTCAGAAGAGGAAAATAACAAAAAAGTCCCTTTCATTGTTGCTCATTTAAAAAAAATGTTCTACACTTGCACCCGATTTCAATACTAACAAGAATAAAAGAACTAACAGATATGTCTACAACAACGAAGAGAAGAGCTGTGATCAGCTATGAGAATATGTCAGAGGAGCTGGCAGCAGCATTTGCAGAGAAATATCCAAAGGGTTATGCGGATTATTTTCCAGACCTTGTAAAGTATGACAAGCCTACAGGCGATAGCTTCTACGCTGTTACAGTTGAGATTACTGATGCCATCTACCTTGTAAAGATCAAGGTAAAGACTGACGACGCTGAGGACATCGAGCGTTGGCTCGACGGCGAGGACGGAGAGGATACAGACAGCGAGGGCGACGGTCTTCCTGATGACAACATCTCTCAGTACTCGAGCGATGATGATGGTGCTGACGCAGAGTAATAAACATAAGCATATTTACAGACCGGTCGTGTTGAACGTCCGGTCTTTTTTGTATATTTGTACGATATATATTTGATATATGGGTAAGCGCTTCGTGGTAAGAGACATACTTGCTCCTCTCAGACATTTCCTAAAGAAGATGCCGGAGAGGAATGTTATGTTTATACTCTCACTTTTCGTGGGAGTGTGCTGTGGTCTTGCCGCCGTCACCCTCAAGCTCGGCATTGAGTTCGTTCATCATACGCTTGCCACCTGGTTCGCCGGACGTGCTTATAATGTCCTTTATCTGATCTGTCCGGGTGTCGGTATGCTTGTGGCGATGCTGTTTGTGAAATATGTCGTAAATGACAACATCGGACACGGAGTGACCAAGGTGCTCGTGGCAGTTTCCAAGAACGAGTCGAAGATACGTCCCCACAATATGTGGTCGTCTATGATCGCCTCGTCGGTGACCATCGGATTCGGAGGCTCAGTAGGAGCCGAGGCTCCGATCGTGTATACTGGAGCAGCCATCGGATCCAATGTGGCCAGATATATGGGCCTGTCATACAAGAATATGACAATCCTCCTCGGATGCGGCGCGGCAGGTGCGGTGGCCGGCATCTTCAAGGCCCCTCTTGCCGGAGTGCTGTTCACGCTCGAGATATTGCTCTTCAATATTTCGATGTCCTCCATCCTTCCTCTTCTTCTGTCTACAATTTCAGCGACGGTAATATCGTACATCTTCCTCGGTGACGCTCCTGCGTTCGAATGTACATTGTCTCCGTTTGCGATGCAGAATATACCGTTCTACATCATACTTGGCCTCTTCAGTGCAATGTGTTCTGTGTACTTCACAAGAATGACGCTTTGGCTTGAGGACAAGATCAGGAGTATCAGCAGACCTTATGTCCGCTGGGCCATTTCGGCATTCTGCCTGGGTCTGCTCATCTATCTGTTCCCGCCTCTATTCGGTGAGGGCTACGAATGTCTTCACGAACTGCTCAATGGAGGTACCATTGACCTGGAGGGACAGACTCTGCTTGCATTCATCCTCAGAAAAGCCTGGCTTGTGCCGGTGTTCTTCCTTCTTGTGCTTCTCCTGAAGGTCTTCTCTATGTCCTTCACTAATGCCGGAGGTGGAGTCGGAGGTACATTCGGTCCTACGCTCTTCATCGGTGCGATTGCCGGTTTTGTAGTGTCGAGGACAATCAACCTTATCGCGGGACCGGCATTTGTTCCGGAACAGAACTTCGTTCTTGTAGGAATGGCAGGACTTATGGCAGGCGTGATGCAGGCTCCTATGACAGCGATCTTCCTTATCGCAGATATGACAGGAGGATACGAACTTCTCATTCCGCTCATCATTACTGCTACGATATCATACGCAGTCACACGTGCAATAGAACCATACTCGATCTATACAAAGCGTATCGCCAAGAAGGGTGAACTTCTTACCCACGACAGTGACCAGGCTGTACTTACTCTTCTTAAGACCAATGATCTCATCGAGTCGGACTTCATTCCGGTCAGGATCGATGCTACTCTCGGAGAACTGGTGGAGAAGGTATCGAGTTCAAAGAGAAACATTTTCCCTGTTGTGGATTCAAGAAATCATTTCCAGGGTTTTGTGTCGCTGGAAGACATCAGAAGGGATATGTTCAAATATGAGAAATACGATTCGCTTCACGTATACAACTTTATGCGTTCTGCTCCTGCCTATGTCTATATAGACGAGAAGATGGACAGTGTGATGCGCAAGTTTGAACAGACCGGAGCCTGGAACCTTCCGGTTGTCGACAGCGAACGCACATACATAGGATTCGTATCCAAATCAAAGATCTTCTCTGCATATCGAGAGCAGTTGAAACAGGTATCCCACGATTAACAAGATGAAACAAATCTACATTGATTATATAGCCAAGCGCATCGGTGTACGCGACTGGCAGGTTGAGAATTGCGTAAAACTCTTCGATGAAGGTGCGACCATCCCGTTCATCAGCCGTTACCGAAAGGAAAGGACCGGCGGTCTTGACGAGGTAGCTGTTGCTGAAATAAGGCATTGGAATGACAACTTCGTTGAACTTGAGAAACGAAAGGCTACCGTTCTTGAGACTATCGAGACTGCAGGTGCCTTGACTCCGGATCTCAAGAATCGCATTGAACTTTGTGTCGAGTCGAGAGAACTCGAGGATCTGTATCTTCCATACAGACCGAAGAGACGTACAAGGGCGACTGCTGCCAAAGAGGCAGGTCTTGGCCCATTGGCAGACAGGATGTTTGATGTGGCAATGGTGGACCCGGCCGTGGAGGCAAAGAAGTATGTCGGTCCGAAGGTCGCTACAGTAGAAGATGCCCTCGCTGGTGCCAGAGACATAATCGCAGAACGTTTGAGTGAAACGGCTTCTGTACGTGAGACTCTCCGTCAGATCTTCAGGACAAGAAGACTCGTGACCAAGGCTACCAAGAAGGCTGTCGGACAGGAGGCTATGAAGTATCGCAGCTATTTCGACTATTCGGAATCATTGGAGCGCATCGCTCCACATCGACTTCTTGCAATTCTTCGAGCACAGGAAGAGGGATTCATCAATGTCAAAGTGGATGCAGACGCAGAGAAATGCGGTAAGAAACTTTATTATGACTTCTGTCAGGAAAAGAGATATCCTGCTGCACCTCTTGCGGAGCAGATTCATCTCGCGTTCGATGATGCGTTCAAGAGACTTCTCGAACCATCTATTTCCAATGAGGTAATCAAGGAAGCGAAAGAAAGAGCAGATCTTGAATCCATCAGAATCTTCGGCGAGAATCTCCGCCAGCTTCTGCTTGCTGCCCCGATAGGGCAAAAGCGTGTGCTTGCCATCGACCCTGGTTTCAGAACCGGTTGCAAGGTCGTATGCCTCGACGAACAGGGAAACCTTCTGCATAACGAGGCGATATTCCCACATCCGCCGGCAAACGAAAAGGTGAAGGCCATTCAGGCTGTGTCTGCAATGGTTGCAAAATATGGAGTCGAGGTGATCGCAATCGGAAACGGTACAGCGAGCCGTGAGACTGAGGACTTCATCAAGAGAGTACCTCTGCCGCAGGGCGTGAGAGTCTTTACGGTAAGCGAGGACGGTGCGTCTATCTACTCGGCATCTGAAGTCGCACGTGCCGAATTCCCTGAATACGATGTGACTGTACGTGGCGCCGTGTCCATCGGCCGAAGGCTTATGGACCCTCTCGCAGAACTCGTGAAGATCGATCCGAAGTCTCTGGGAGTAGGCCAGTATCAGCACGATGTTGATCAGAATCTTCTAAAGGAGAAACTTGACAATGTTGTCGAGAGCTGTGTGAACAGTGTCGGAGTGAATCTCAATACAGCCAGCAGCTATCTTTTGAGCTATGTTTCAGGTATCGGTCCTGCATTGGCTGAAAATATTGTGGAATACCGCTCTGAGAATGGAGCATATGAATCAAGACGTGAACTCCTGAAGGTGAAACGTCTTGGTGAAAAAGCATTCGAGCAGTGTGCCGGCTTCCTCCGTATCCACGGCGCGTCAAATCCTCTTGACAATTCTGCCGTTCATCCGGAAGCATATCATATCGTAGATAAAATGGCTGCAGATCTTGGCGTATCAGCCAAGGAACTTGTTGGCAATGCTGAACTCTGTGCAAAGATCGATGCATCAAGATATGTGGCAGGTGATTTTGGACTCCCTACCATCAACGATATCATCAATGAACTGAAGAAGCCTGGTCTTGACCCGCGTGAATCTGCCAGCGAATTCGAGTTCGATCACGATATTCACTCTATCGAGGACCTTAAGACAGGAATGGAACTTCCTGGAATCGTGACGAACATCACAGCATTCGGAGCCTTCGTTGATGTCGGAATCAAGCAGAACGGTCTTATCCACGCTTCACATATGGGTGTAAAAGGAATGACCGACCCTTCGAAGGTGCTGAAACTTCATCAGCAGATCAAAGTATCGGTCATATCTGTGGATCTTGAAAGAAACCGTATTGGGCTTAAGCTTATTCGCTGATCTGATTTTTGATTGTATATTGCGACATTATCACGCCGATGGTTGACACGAAGATGCCTATCCATTGGCGTGAATTCAGATATTCGTGTCCCAAAACCCAGGCGATGACTGCTGCTGCGACAGGAATAAGGGCAGAGAATATGCTTGACTTTGCCACTCCAAGGTTCTTGATTGTACTCACCCACAATGAGAAGGCCAAGCTTGAGCAAAGAATTGCCAGGCAGATGAGAGGATACCAGGCCTCTGGAGAGAAATATACTTCCGCATTGAAACCGTTCAGCCCCTTGGTGAGGAACAGCGGGAAAAGATAGATCGATCCGATAAGAAACTGATACATCACGATGATCTGGCTTGAATAGTTTCCTGACAGACTCTTTGTGATCGATGCGTGTCCTACCTCCGCGATTACTGCAATGAGGAGAAGGACGATTCCCCAAATGAACTTTTCTCCCAACTCTCCCTTTGCCATCGCTACCATTACGATACCTACGAGTGAGAAGAGTATACCTATTATATTAATGAAGTTCACTTTCTCCTTGAAGAAAAGTATTCCTGCGCCGATCGAGAAGATCGGAATGGTTGCGATCACCATTGCGCTCAGAGTAGGGGAGCCTGTGACCTTCAGACCATATGTCTCGCATATGAAATATATGAACGGTTCAAAGAATGCAAGCAGCAGGAACTTAGGCAAGTCCTGTTTCTGGATACGCTTGATGCGTCCGTATGCCGTGTTGAACAGAAACAGCACAATGCCAGCCAGCAATATTCTTACGAATACGAAATAGAATATCGGGATGTTAAGTACAATTAGCCTGTCTGTCCATATATATGACATACCCCACAGGGTGATGGCGAATATGGATGCGATATATGTAAGGATCTTGCTTGGATGAACCCTTGGTGCCATAGTATGATTATAGGTTAGTAAGTTTTCCGTCAATAAACACTTTCTCGATCACTCCGGTGAGTGTGGTTCCCTCAAACGGACTCCATCCGCATTTGCTCTTCTGGTCTTCGGCCTTTACGGCGAACTCCTTCTCGTAGTCGAACACTACAAGGTCGGCCTCATAGCCTTTTGCGATTTTTCCTCTGTTCAGGCCGTAGATTTCTGCTGCCTTCTCAGAGAATACAGATGCGATTCTGGTAAGTTCGATTCCTTCCTCCTTTGCAATTGTAAGAAGAACCGGCAGACTCTGCTGGATTGTAGGCAGACCTGAAGGAGCCTTGGTATATGTTCCTTCCTTCTCTGAGAGTAGGTGAGGGGCGTGGTCAGATCCGATCGTATCGATCAGGCCTTCTGCCAATGCCTTTCTCAACGCCTGTCTGTCATCTGCAGTCTTGACTGAAGGGTTACATTTGACTCTGCTTCCCGACTTGGCGTACTCCTCATTGGTAAACCAGAGGTAGTTGCAGGAAGTTTCAGCTATGATTTCCGGATTGTTGCATTTTGCTGCGCGTACCATCTGTACCTCTTCCTGTGTGGAAATATGACAGAGCACAAGTCTTGTATTGTGCTTTATCGCCATCTCCAGCGCTTTGATGCTCGAGATTATGCAGGCTTTTCTGCTTCTGATGTGTTCGTGCTCGGTAAAAGGAATGTCCTCTCCGTATTTTTCCTTGGCCTTTTCAAGGTTTGCGCGGATTGTCTCCTCGTCTTCGCAGTGTACGAGAACAGGTTTTTCCTTGATTGAGAACAGACGGGCTAGGGTAGAGTTGTCATCGACAAGCATATTTCCTGTCGAAGACCCCATAAACACCTTCACTCCGGCGATGTCGTCAGGTGTGATGCCGGTTTCAGCGTCACCCTCCTTGACAAGTCTGATGATTTCGTCGGTATTGGCGTTGGTCGCGCCTATGTGGAATGAGATTTTTCCTGTACAGCGTCCCTTTGCTCTTTCGATCTTATCCTTCAGAGCGGCTGCGGTAGTTGTGGCAGGTGATGTGTTCGGCATATCCATAAAGCTCGTTACGCCTCCTGCCACGGCTGCCAGCGACTCCGTCGCCATATCAGCCTTGTGCGTCAACCCCGGCTCTCTGAAATGCACGTGTGCATCTATGCCTCCTGCAATGATATGCTTTCCGCTGAGGTCATAGACCTCCAGCGAGTCATTCTGCTTTACCTTATATATATTAAAGTTGTAATCTTCCGCCTCGGAATAGAAGATCTCGGCGATCTTTCCTTCGTCTACGAGGATGGAACCAGTTGCGACTTTCTCCGAAGTCACGATTGTAGCGTTCTCAAGAAGTAACATAATTACGCTTTTCTTGGTTTGATCTTTCTCATCTTGAGCTTCATCACTCCCCAGAATGCTTCTCCGAAGATTCCGCTGCTCATTTTTGATGTACCTTCCTTGCGGTCTATAAATATAATAGGTACTTCCTGGATCTTGAATCCAAGTCTATGGGTAGAATACTTCATCTCGATCTGGAAACCGTATCCCTTCATCTTCACCTTGTCAAGGTCGATGGTCTCGAGGACCTCTCTGCGGTAGCATTTGAACCCGGCTGTGGTGTCGTAGACCTTCATTCCGAGTACTGTGCGTACATAGACGGAGGCATAATACGACATAATGACTCTGCCGATCGGCCAGTTGATTACACTGATGCCGTTGCAGTAGCGTGAACCGATTGCGAGATCTGCTCCCTCTGCGCACGCCTGATAAAGGCGGGGAACATCGTTTGGATTATGAGAAAAGTCAGCGTCCATCTCGAAGATGTAGTCGTACTTCTTCTCGACTGCCCACTTGAAACCTGTGATGTATGCAGTGCCCAATCCGAGCTTTCCTTTTCTTTCGATCATAAAGAGTCTTTCAGGGAACTCCTCCTGGAGTCTCTTGACTATTGCTGCCGTCCCGTCTGGGGAACCGTCTTCGATTACGAGAATATGATAATCTCCTTCGAGGCCGAATACAGCTCTTATGATGTTTTCGATGTTTTCCTTTTCGTTGTAGGTCGGAATGATGACTACTTTCTTATCCATATCCACTGCTTGATTCACAAGTTACTCCTATATTATATATAAGGTACAAATATACGAAATTTGTTTTCTAATTATGCTATAGAGGAAGTAAACTGTATTGAAAAAAATATTTAACATTTTGTTATTTGCTTATTGTGTTGACAGGCAGCGAGTTGGCTATATGCGCGCTAAAAAAGTGTGAAAAAAGATTAAAAAATGTTGCAGAAAAATTTGGAAGTAAAGAAAAAAGTCGTACCTTTGCACTCCCATTTGAAAAACGGGTGACTGTAAAGGTCGAGAGTTCTTATGAAGACTGACGCCGAAAAATAAAAATTGAAAAATTTTTGCAAAAAAGTTTGGAAATTAAAAAATAAAGCGTACCTTTGCAACCCCAATCAAAAACGGGGCCTCTTCGGAGGGAATGACAAGTTCATTGAAAAGACTGATTTACTGTACAAGAAGCAAGTACCGAGAAAATACAATTTATCGAGAAGCGTTAATTTCTTTTGAAATTATAAGTGTCAGGAACAAGCTAAAGATATAAAAATTATACAATGAAGAGTTT
>JAFYWC010000059.1 GCA_017546585.1 Bacteroidales bacterium | reverse complement strand
GACTGCATTTTCGGTCTTTGCGACCTCGCTGCGATACATTCTTATGAGCCACCAGCTCTGATATGTAAACAGGCAGGCCATGACTATGATGACTGCAACTGCTATATGTTTCAGGTTGTTCTTCATATCTGCAAAGTTATTTAAATATATTTTCCTTACGGCCATGTTAACACTATTTAACACTGTTTAACATTCGATAACATATTTTCAATTTTGGGTTGACGACCTTTGGGGAAACAAATGGACATACTTATGAAACGGACATTACTCATTATTGTATTTACAGCCCTGTGCTTCAATGCTGTGGCTCAATCGCAGGACGAGAAACTTGACAGCCTCTATTATTCTTTGCCGGAGGCGATGGTTACAGGTGAGAAGCCGGTAGTCAAGGCTGACAAGGGCAAACTCATCTATGACCTGCCGCATATCATCAGGGATCTTCCTGTCGATAATGTGTATGATGCTATAAAGGAACTGCCGGGAGTTACAGAAAGAGACGGTTCATTCACTCTCGCAGGAAGAGGGGTGAAGGTGGTAATTGACGGCAAGGTGACGAATATGTCTTCCGAGCAGTTGAATACGCTTCTGAAAAGTATCCCGGCTTCAAGCATTGCCAATGCTGAAGTGATGTATAGTGCTCCTGCAAGGTATCAGGTGCGCGGGGCGATGATCAACATAACACTAAAGAAGGCGGACGACAGCATAGCGCCGGTAGTGGGTGAAGTCGGGGGCAAATGGCAGTATGACAACAGGCACGCATTTCAAGAAAGAGCCAGTTTGATTGTCAATAAGGGAAAGTTCTCTGGAGATATACTGTATTCGCATACACACGGAAAGAGTTTCAGTGAGACGGGAAGCGAGGCTCATCACAGTCTGAATGACGGCACTGTCCACGAGATCATTGATGCTTCCACTTCTGAAAGCCAGAGTCATCGTCACAACTGGAGGGTAGGAGCAGACTATAATTTCGGCCAGAAGCACAGCCTTAGCGGAGTATATACCGGATCGTACGCAAAAGGAACCGGAGTATATACGACTACAGGTTTCCATAATGCCGTAAACAATGCGCTTTCAGTCAATCAGATGCATAACGGACGAATAGACTACGATACTCCATTCGGTCTGTCTGCAGGGGCGGAATTCACATCATACAAAGCCCCGATCATTCAGGCTCTGAACAATCCTGACGGAAGCAATATACTTACTGCAAATGACAATCAGAACATTAGAAGATGGAAGGCATTCGTGTCGCAGGAACACAATACAAAGAACGGCTGGGGCATAAATTACGGAGTCAATTTCAATATGGCCAAAGATGACAGCTGGCAGAAATATACCGGAACCGGCGAACTGCCGGGAGATATGTCGGCCGTACAGAGAGAGAACATATTGAACATCTATGCGGGATTCAACAAGAGTTTTGGCGACAAGCTGATGATGGATGTGTCGCTCGCGGGAGAAAGATACGAGAGTGAGGTATGGAAAAAGTGGGATATCTATCCCAATGCAGTCCTGCTTTATACTCCAAATAAGGATAACCTCTTTCAGCTATATATCAACGGCAACAGAGATTATCCGGAATACTGGGCTGTAAAGAGTGCTACAAACATCAGTTCGGGAGGTTATTCAGAAATCATCGGAAATCCAGATCTCTCTCCTGCAAGTTCCTGGTTCGCACAGTTCATATATCTCTTCAGGAACAAATATATGCTCGCTGCCTGGTTCGGTCATACTGACAACTATTTCATACAGACACAATATCTCGACCCAAACCGTCTGAAAAGCATATTCAAATGGGTGAATTTTGACTATCAGCAGACAGCAGGACTACAGCTGGCCATACCTTTCAAGGCAGGACAGTGGCTGGACTCAAGACTTACTGTCACCGGTCAGTACCAGCATGAGAAGGACTCGGACTTCTATGATATGTCTTTTGACAGGCACAAGGTATATCTTTATGTTATACTGAATAACAGTTTCACGATTTCACGCAAGCCGCACCTGATAATGAATGTGAACGGAAGTTATAATACTGCTGCGATCCAGGGACTGTACGATATGCCGCAAAGCGGAAATCTGGACATGTCACTTACCTGGCGCTTCCTCAAGGAAAAGGCAAATCTTACTGTGGGCTGCTATGATGTTCTGGAGACTCAGGGAATATCCCCTTATATGAACTACGGCAAGCAGGTAGTCTATAATCATTATCCTTCATACAGGGAATTCAAACTGACATTCTCATACCGCTTCGGAGCATACAAGGATAAGGAGAGGAAAGAGGTCGATACGAACCGGTTCAGGTAAATTCTTATATTTGCAAAGTAATTGGTAAAAAAATGAAACGTACACTGTTATTTCTTCTGATTGTAATGTCTTCTGTTGTGACCTCCTGTGAGAGCATCGGAGTGGATGCTGATGCTATGCCTGTTACACTGGAGATATTCGTAAAGGATACCGAGGGGAACAATCTTCTCGATTATGGCTGGCTTGACGGGAAGAACGTCATAGCCACATTCAAGGGTGAGACATACGAATTGCAGAAGGATGTGCCGACAAGAGCGTATATGCCACATTTCTATGGTTTTAAGGTGACTGGTCGTGATCTTGGAGCGATGCTGTATTTCGGCGAACTTGACGGAACTCACGATATGAACGATGAGTTTGTCATCAACTGGGGCGATGGCACATTCGATACGATCGTGATATATAACGACTGCAGGACCACAATGAACGGTGGATATGACATCAAGAGGCATTATGTCGTGAATGGTGTGAAGACCGAAAATCATAGGATTACCATAACAAAAGAGACTTCAGCACCATCGGAGCCGAAGTTCCCTACTCTGGAGATCAAAGGTGCCAGTCTGAACACACATACTGCAAACATATTTGAGCCTGTGCATTTCTATCTTGAGGGTGACGATTATATGAACTGGAGTCTGTCGCAGTTGTGCGATTCTCTTGTATTCAGCGTTATGGGAGAGGAAGGAAGCCGTAAGGTGTATTATGATGAGAAAGGCCACTCTGAACTGATTGCCGGCTGGGATCATTATTTCTATCTTCCGCAAGGTTGCTTATGCAGGATTCAGGCATATAAGGATAATGAAGTGATCTATACTGATGCCATCGAGGTCAATCTGACAAATGACAATGATTTCCTGATGTACGATTGGGATGAAGTCGCTGATGCATCGAAGCTTGGAACTGTCGGTTTCAATAATTTCATCGAGCCTCAATATAGCATTGTTACGGCAGCCTATTTCAAGGAGAATACTCCATCTGTAAAGGTTGCTGTCGAGAATCCGGAAAGCCTGGAGGATGCACGAACCTGGCTGTATGAGTATATGAAGAAAATGTACAAGGATCCTGTCTATAGTGAGAGTGCCGAGGTGAAGACGAAATATGCGGAACTGTTCGTTTCAGCACAGGAGGATGAGACTCCATTGTATATCTGGAAGGATGATAAGTCGGTCGTTGCACTTGTAGAACAGTATGATGAGTTCGTGCCTGTGACGAGGGTATATGTTAAGGCGGAGCCGGTAAAGTAAGCAATCATTATGAATAGTGTTAAATCATCAATGCCATTGTGGAAATGGATTCTGCTGATTGTGTTCGGATCGGTGCTTTTCCTGTTTTTGTCTCAAACTGTTCCGGCTGTCGGCAGCTTCAGCAACAATATCTGGATAAAAGCTCTTCTTTTACTGCTCGGAGCGACAGCTGTACTGGGACTTTATGCAGTATGGGTGAAAGTCTTTGAGAGAAGAAAGGTCTCGGAACTTCGCCTGCAGAGAGCATTGCCCGATATGCTGACAGGACTACTTATCGGAAGCCTTTTCATTGCGAGTGTCGTAGGCGTTCTTGCCCTGATGGGAGTTTACAGGATTAATTCTGTTAATGTCAATTGGATTGGACTACTATTGAGTTTTGCTGCATATTCAATTGTTGCTGTCACTGAAGAGGTTCTTTTCAGAGGAATCCTGTTCAGAATGATAGATGAGAGGTATGGCGCCCTGCTGGCATTCATCATATCATCATTGACATTTGGCACAGTTCATCTGATGACTGTTGATTTCTGGACTGCAATGGCCATTTCAGCTGAAGCTGGCTTTATGTTGGCAGCAGCATACAAGTTCAGAAATAATCTTTGGATTCCGATAGGTATTCATTGGGCTTGGAATTTTACTTTAGGTCCTATATTCGGCGTTGGAGTGTCTGGAATATCGGAGGATGCCTATGCGATAATTCCTGAGATTTCAGGATCGTATATACTGACAGGTGGCAATAATGGGTTTGAGGGGTCGATTGTGACAGTAATAATCGGTGTGGCTGTCGGAATTCTAATGCTCGTGAAAAGGAAACGATAAACTGCAGAAAGACTCTAATCCGCTTACAATAACATCGATAAGATTTCTCTTGCCTTCATCAGAGATGAGGTAGGCGAGATTTTTTTTATTGTCCATGAAGAATTGCTCTACAAGTACTGCAGGGCACAAGGAATGACGTAGGATATAGAAGTTTTCTTCCCAGTCGGGATCTCCGTCTCTTGCGTAGTCTGTGCGGATTACCTGGTTCTCGAGAATTTGCTCTGCAGCTTTATAAAGGCAGTCTGCGAGTCGGTCTGATTCTGTTTGTCCTTTGCAGGTGTAGCAGCTCCAGCCGGTGGCGTTCATCCATTGAGAACCATTGCCTGCGGCGTTGACGTGGATACTGAGAAGGATAACATTTGACTTGCCGAGGGTTTGACAGTGTTCATTTGTTCTGCGGACGCGTTCATTTAGTGAGATATCTTCTTCCTCAGGCACGAGAAGTTCTGCGTCATAACCTTTGTTCTGGAGTTTCGCTACTATGCGCTTGGCGATTTCGCGATTATAGATTGCTTCGAGGAATTGTCCGTCTGGGGAACGTTTGCCGGGGGTGTTGAGGCCGTGGCCGGGGTCGAGGAGGATTTTCATAGTGCTGTCGGGTGACAGCTCTTCGATTCCGAGGGAGATCCCCGGTCAAGCCGGGGATGACGGGGCAAAGATAATAAAAAGCGGTAATCCCGTAATTGGAATTACCGCGAGAAATAGTTACTTGAGTGTGAATTATAAAGAGAACTATTTTATGAGTTTTGGATCTTCTGATGCGAGCTTTGCAAAGTTCTGTTCTGCATTTCTGGATATCAGAACGGCCAGCTGCTCTTCTGCAGTGCGACGCAGAATTGCAAATCTATCTTCTTTCGATATACCTTGCTTGATAAGCTCCGCATTGAGGGATTCTATGTTTGAGAGGACGATCAGCTGGTTTATTGTGGCTGTGTCTCTGATGTTCATTGTCTTGGCAAGTTCTGGGTTTGCCTCCTGCCATTGTTTGGCTGTACAGTCGAATAGAACCATATTCAGAAGGTCTGCTTCGCTTGCATACACGAGCCCCTGTTTCATCTGACTGATGTT
>JAFYWC010000058.1 GCA_017546585.1 Bacteroidales bacterium | reverse complement strand
CGATTCCACACCCCCGGAGAACTACTTGATTGAACTTGACCTCTTCCATAAATCCTTAAGTTTGGTTCAATGCCAAAGTTAAGGATTATCCATTTTCATTCTCGTGGACGGCTTGGAAAAAGTCATGGGTGTTTCATATAAATGTGAATTATGGTTTATCTGTTATAAATATGTATGCTGTCCTGAGCAGTCGGCAGGTAGTTCACTCCCCACCAGCACATCTGCAGACACAGGAACGCAAAGATCAGTACAAGACACAGACCACGTCTGGATGTGCGTCCCACCAACCTCATATGAATGTACATCATATACACCAGCCAGGTCGCCAGCGCCCAGGTCTCCTTCGGATCCCAGCCCCAGTAATGTCCCCAGGCCTCCTTTGCCCAAAGACAGCCGGAGAGCATTCCGAATGTGAGGAATGCGGTTCCGATATACACCAGAGTATCAGCAGCTTGCAGTATATTGGAAGATGTTCTGAAAAGACCGGCTACGCCGAGAAGGAAGGCGCATCCCAACAGTGAATACGAGAACATATACACAGTCACGTGAGGGATGAACCAAGGACTCTGGAGCGCAGGCATCAGAGTCTGGTCGTGAATTTCAGGACGCAGAGCGTTGATCACGATGAAGACAGTCGCCAGAACTGTCGAGAAAGAAAGTATCCATCTGTAACGCCAGACTGCATAAGTGAAAAGTCCCGAAAGAAGAGCGAAGAACGAATACCATAGACGAGTCTCGCCCATCGTCCTCAATGGAGGTCTGCCCAACGAAATCCACATTCCTGTAATGAAACCGCCCAGAACAAGGACAGAAGCAAGAGAAAAGAATATGGAGATGGAGCGAAGTCGACGGTATTTGCGCGACGAAGCAGACCAATGGTCATTCGCGCACAACGAAACCACAGCAGAAACCGCAGAAAACAGAACAGCCGGCACTGCAAAGAACAAATATATATCCCAACTGATCATATTATTCATCTCTATACCTTTTCACAGGTCCGTTAATAAAGAGAAGCAATGCACCGAGCATCATAAGAACTATACCGGCAACTGTACCGTATTTCCAAGGTTCCCTCACTATCTGAAGGATACAATACGATGCCGCATATTTATCATAATCAATAAGATAGATATCCTCATTGAATCCTTTTGAATAAGGATGATTTACTCTGAGGCATACCTCTTCGCCGTCTATCGAAACCACAGCTCTAAAATCCGACGGCGTACCGTTCTCGTATGTGTCCATCTGGAAATCCTTCAGAGTGATCTCATATGGAAGCCAGGATCCCCTGCCGTCCATATGGATCGCCTCATTCACAGGATCTCCCATTGCTGCCTTCAGCCTCATAGTCTGAGTGTCAGGCGCTCCCCAGAACGACGAGCCCAACGCCAGCAGAAGGCCGAGGTGAAGGAACACAAAGCGCCAGCGGATGGCTCCGAGCCTCGCGCCTGTAGCGGTCGGCATCCTCCATCCACGCATCAGCACGAAAAGAACTACAGTCTGAAGAAGGAAGAACAGAACCACAGCGACCCAGGACGAAGCCCACTCACGTCTGCCTGTAATTCCGATCACAAGACACAACGCGACACAGCAGAAGATGCTGAACAGCGTCGCAAAAGGAGACAATAAAAACTTGACCAGCAAAGTCTTGCGACAATTTCTCCACAATGCCACGCAGCCGACGATCCACATCAGCGCAAAGATTGCATTCAATGGGAAAGCAAAGAAATCTGAAGGGAACGCTCCCATAAGAATTACATAAGTTTATAGATTTCCGACACCTTCACGAATCCTCTGCGCTTGAAGTACTCGTGAGCCTTATGATTATCAAGTCCGGACTCGAGATACACATCCTTGATGTTCATATCCTTGAGCCAAGCCAGAGCAGTCTCGAGAAGAGCTGTTCCCACGCCGCCGCATCTCCTCTTCTCATCCACAAGCACGTCGCAGACCATTCCGAACGGAGCAGCTCCATCCTCCTGGATCTCCACAACGCAGAAACCGAGCAAACCTCCTTCCGGATCCACAGCCTTGAACACCGAAGCGCCCTCTGGATCAGTAAGGTTTGAATGTATATACTTCATCCAGAACCTCTTGGCCTCAGGAGCAGGCCTTGCGACAAGGACTCCGTCCTCAAAATGTCCCTCGCCCACCCCCATCTGGATCTCTCCGTGGGAAATATATTCGTTGTGCTCACTGATGTGCTGAAGGAACATTCCGCACAAAGCCTCCTCATCAGCGACAGTAGCCTTCTTTACCTCAAAATCCGCCATATTCTATCTATTGAAAATACTTTCGTAAACCTTCACAACCAGTTTCTTCAGAACGTACAGCAGCGCAAACACCACCACAGCCATTACCGAAATCACTATCCAAGCCGCCAGACCTGTCGACGGCACGTTGAAATAGGTAAGGAACGGCAGTTCCGAAGACTGGAACATTATCTCGAATGCGGAAACCACAGAAATGATTCCCAAGATCACATTCATAAAGTAATCCGACTTCATAGACTTGAAGTCGCTTAGGTTCTGGAGGCTGTCGTCAACCATCTGGATGATCTCACGGAGCTCCTGGAGATCCTTGTCCAGACCCAGCCTCTTCGTAGTCCTGTCAAACATCACCACGTGTGACGCGAACTTCGAATATTTCACCACATCCAACTGCACGATCATTCGCGAAAGACGCATACCGAGCTTCGCATTCTTCTCTATAAGTTCCTCAGCAGTAGCATCATCCGCCTTCATTGTCACATCGATCATCTGGTTCTTGGCAAGTCCGATTCTGTATTTCTTTGCAAGAACCATCTGCAGAATCAGCAGATACTCCGGCCACGAGACGTGATACTTGCGTCTCTCCTTCAGGTGGTCGCTCCAGTCGACTCCGGAAGTGATATCCCCTTCCTTCGCCTCCGCGTCGCTTCCCCTTCGGCCGTATGTACCGATGACAACCGCCATATTGTGGCCCACCAGCACAAGGTCATCCGTATCTATCGCGATATTCTCTCCACACACTTCATCATAGGCATTGGCATCCCTGAAAGGCCATTCACCCGGATACAAAGTCATCAGACCGATGAGTTCCGGCCTGTGATAATCACGGATATGGTTGATGATTTCTGCCTCTGTCAGAGCACCTTCAGCGCGCTTCTTGCTGAAAAGGTCTTTGCCGTCCTTGCCGACGTGACTGACATTCTCCCAGATGTCAACCATCGCATAGTGAAGATCATTCCTCACCTCACCGACCACACCTTCCCTACGGGATTCGAAGGACACCCTCTCCTCCCTCTTCACATTTGAAGCATATGCTGTGCAGTGATTGTAGATGTATTTCTTATAGATCGCGCAGATCCTGTCGAAAGTGCGGCCCTTTCCTCCGAGATTGATGACGCCCTGAGGACCATCCGGAAGCGGATTGCCGTCATCATCGAACCAGAAGTCGCTGATCTGCATTGAAGTCTCAAGATTGATATCGCTCTGCGAAGCCATAAGTGACTGCTGTCCAGCCTCTTTGTCTCTGCTCCAGAACTCCGCCCCGAGATATGTCGAAAGGAGAGCGATGATATGGTCTGTAGCTGCAGAAGTCTTGTTGCCGTTTCCATCCAGCACCTTTGCAGCGTCACCGTCAAACAGGAAACGGTAGGTCAGAGACACCGTGTGACCGAAGAAAAGAGACATCTCCACACTCACGTGGCCCTTGAGCACCACCTTCTCCAGCGATTCGTCCTCCGGCTCCACAGGAAGTTCGAAATTGAAGCCCCTCAGCGCGAACCTGTACACGCTGTCCTGCGGGAACAGTTTCACCGCAGAAGCAGACTTTCCGCCAAATAGCCCGGGAGAATCCTTCAGAACCGCTGTTCCGTCATTCATAACAGTCTTGTATTTCGATTCAAGAGGAGTCTGCCTTGAGCGTCTCACAAAGATCTGATGCTCGATATGACGGTCGCGATACACCATCGGCTTGCCCATTTCGGAAGCACGCAGATTTTCAGGATTATTGATAAAATCCTCTGCAACACAGAAACTGAGAGTATGATGAATGGAGAATGTCTGGATAAAGACTACTGAAAATCCAGGATATGACAGAGAATGTCCATCCGTAGAGCAGCAGGTTCTGTAATCAGTCATAGTGTTATCGGGTCAATGGTTATTGCAAATATAATCAAAATTAGTAACTTTGCCTGACTAAAACCTATAAAACTTAATTATTATGAGCGAGCAGATTATTCGCGAAATCGACGCACTGAACGTTACAATGAACGGAGGTTCGACTCTCCTTAATGTTGTCCTTGCACTGGTTATGTTCGGTGTGGCACTCGGAATTAAGCCTAGAACATTCGTAGACATCGTAAAGAATCCCAAGTCCATAATCACCGGCATCGTATGCCAGCTGGTTCTTCTTCCAGCCCTCACGCTCGTGCTTATTATGGCAATGGGAAATCTTATTTCACCGATGTTCGCCCTCGGTATGATCCTCGTAGCATCTTGCCCGGGAGGAAACATCTCAAATTTCATCACTTCACTTTCAAGAGGTAATTCAGAGCTTTCAGTATCACTGACAGCATTCAACACAGCAATCTGCGTGTTCTCGACACCTCTCAACTTTGCCTTCTGGGGTAAGCTTTATCTCAACTTTGCAGGAAACCATTACATCGGCGAGCTCCCTGAGCTTGTGATTCCTCTCGGAGACATCTTCCAGAGCATCTTCATCATTATGGGTATTCCTCTCGTACTCGGTATCCTCTGCGGACAGTATCTCCCTAAGGTTGCCAACGTACTCAAGAAGCCTCTCCAGCACCTGTCGATCATCGTCTTCATAGCAATGGTTGTGATCATCTTCACAGGCAACGTCGATGTATTTATGAAGGTAATCAAGTACATCTTCCTCGTTGTCCTTCTCCACAACCTCCTTGCTCTCGGAATCGGCTACGGAACAAGTACATTACTCAAACTTCCTTATAAGGACCGCAGGACCTTGACCATCGAGACCGGTATCCAGAACTCAGGCCTCGGTCTTGTACTCCTTCTCAACCCTAACATTTTCCCTGACGCAGGCGCTTGGGCCAACAACGGAGGTATGCTCGTCATCACAGCTTGGTGGGGTGTATGGCATATCATCTCAGGTCTGACTCTTGCATTCCTCTGGAGATGGAGAGGCAGAAAGGAAACTAGCGAAGAATAATATGAGAGAAAAAATCTACGAGAAGGACCGTTCATACGACTTTCTCAAAATCATAGTGGACGCCTGCATCAGAGCAAGCTACCGCAAGATTGAAGTACACGGAGAAGAGAACCTTCCAAAGGACGGTTCCCTTCTTCTTGCGCCTAACCACTGCAACACATTGATGGATGCACTGGTAATGCTCAACGCATACAAAGGCACAACGGTGTTCGGCGCCAGAGCCGACATCTTCAACAACAAGTTCATCGGCAAGGTGATGACCTACATCAGAATCCTCCCAATGGTAAGACAAAGGGACGGACTCCGCAACGTGCTGAAGAACAAAGACACCCAGGATACAATTGTAGAGACTCTCGAGAACGGCGTGAGATTCTGTATGTTCCCTGAAGGAAAGCACAGGACCAAGCACTCCCTCCAGGTACTCGGCAAAGGCGTATTCAGAGCAGCGCTCGCTGCCAACACCAAATTCGGAGAAGAAAAGCCGATCTACATCATTCCAGTCGGCATCGAATACGGAGACTACTTCCGTTATAGAAGCACCCACCTCGTAACATACGGTTCCCCTATCAACGTCACAGAGTTCGTAAAGGGCCTTGATGTGGAGAATGAAGTCCAGATGATCGAGCCTCTCAGAAAAGAGCTCGTCGACAGGATGAATGACCTGATCACATACCTCCCGGACGACGAGAAGTATGCCGAGAAGTGGGCTCTACTCAAGATGGTCGCAATCAGCGACGAGCGCAGAGGCTACGGCTGCAGCGGCACCAAGCTCTATGACAGTATGCTCAAGAACAGAAGCATCGCTGCCGACATCGAGGCAAAGCTCGAGGCACAGCCTGAGAAGATGGACGAACTTCTTGGTCAGGCAAAGGAGTTTGAGCGTGCACGTAAGGCTGCCGGCGTCTCGATCTACTCTTTCAGAAAGAGAAACAATCGCGTTTTAAATACTATCGGAAAGGGGCTTGCAGCACTTGTAGGTCTTCCTTACTTCATCTTCAGTACAATTGCCAGTCTTCCTATGTGGGTTGCCAATGAGGTCATCCGCAAGAAGGTAAGAGACGCTGCATTCAGAAACACAGTGAGCTTCGGAGTGAAACTTGCGATGTCAATCGTCCTCACACCGATCTATGCTGCACTCGCATTCTGCCTTGCTCCTTGGTGGCTCGCACTTGCACTGATGCTCCTTTGGTATCCTTCATACGGATACTTCTATGACTATATCGAAGGATGCCGTCGCTGGGTTTCTGACATCAAGCTTCTTGGCAACAAGAAACTCCTGAAGAAATTCAAAGACGTCGTCAACGAGTACAAAAACCTTTAATAAACCAAACCTACTAAAACCTAAAAAAGATGAAACGATTATTTGCAATCATTACGGCTGCAATGGTTACTTGTACCATAGCGGGCGCTAAGAGTGAGAAGAACGTCTCATACAACGAAAACGGAGAAATCATCAAGACCGGTGTAAACCTCGGTCCACTTCCTGTGGTAGCGTTCGACGCTGACCGCGGATTCCAGTTCGGAGCACTGCTCAATCTCTATGATTTCGGAGATGGCAAGAACTACCCTAACCCTAACTCACAGTGGTACTTCGAGGCTTCTGCCTACACAAAGGAAAGTGCCATCAACAGTTACAAGTTCGTAGTGAACTACGACAACAAGACTCTCATCCCTGGCGTCAGAATGTCCATCTGCTCAGGCTACTACAAAGATGCAGCCCTCGACTTCTACGGATTCAACGGCTACCAGAGCAACTACGATATGGACCTCGTCGCACAGAACATCCTCTTCAGCGACGACAAGGCAGGCGAGAAACTCCAGAACAAATACGACAACAAAGGCAAGCTCCCTAAGGGATTCTACCGCCAGGGCCGCGACCTCATCAAGGTAAAGGCTGACTTCACAGGCGAGATCCTCAAGAACTTCTATTGGGAAGCAGGCTACACCTTCTCTTGGGTGAAGGCTCAGTCATTCATTCCTAAGGGCTATACAGTATTCCCGGGCGCAAACATCGATGAAGACTACATCGGCACTTCCCTCTTCGACCTCTACAAGGATTGGGGCATCATCTCTGAGGATGAGGCTGACGGCGGAATCACATCAGCATTGAAGGCCGGCCTTATGTATGACAGCAGAAACGTAGAGAACAACCCTACCAAGGGTATCTGGGCTGAGGCTCACGTGATCGCAGCTCCAAAGTGGCTCGGCACAAGCGACGCACACTATAAGTACTGCGCTACATTCCGTCACTACGTTCCTATCATCAAGGATGGAAAGCTCACTTTCGCATACAGACTCGGCTACCAGGGTACATTCGGCAACAGCTCCCCTTGGTATACAATGCCTTTCTACACCAATATGGGTCCTAAGGCAGACAACGACGGATTCGGAGGATACAGAACAGTCAGAGGCCTGATGCTCAACAGAGTACAGGGTCTTGACGTAGGCTTCTTCAACGCAGAGTTCCGCTGGAGATTCATCGACTTCAAGCTTGCAAAGCAGAATATCGCATTCGCTCTCAGCGCATTCACTGACGGTGCACACGTATTCAGAGGCTATGATATGACATTCACCGACGAGGCCAAGGCGAAGCTCCTCCTTGCAGATCCTTTGACAGGCATCGCAAAGGCAGCCCTCTACGACAAGTTCGTTCTTGACAGAAAGGACGGCTTCCACGGTTCAGCCGGCGGCGGACTCAGATTCATTATGAACCAGAACTTCATCGTGGCATTCGAATATGCACGCTGCTTCAACAAGCAGGACGGAAACGGTGCATTCTACATCAACACCGGCTTCCTCTTCTAATCTTCACGGACTTTACTCCACACGTCATTGCGAGGAGCGTACACCCCCACGTCATTGCGAGGAGCGTACACCCCCACGTCATTGCGAGGAGCGAAGCGACGTGGCAATCTAAACTTGTAAAGTCCACGAAAAGTTACTAATTTAGCAGACCTTTTGACCATACGGTCACAAGGTCTGTTTTTATTTACAAGCAAATCAACTGACAATTATGCATATAGGTATCGCCGGAAATATCGGTTGCGGTAAGACCACTCTCACAAAAATGCTCGCCGAGCACTATGGATGGACACCGAAGTTCGAGTCTGTCACATACAATCCATATCTTGAAGACTATTACAAGGACATTGAAAGATGGTCATACAACCTTGAGACATACTTCCTGGCGCAGAGATTCCAGGATCTGGTGGAGATTGCCAAGTCCAACGACGTAATCGTCCAGGACAGGACTATACTTGAAGGTGTGCACATCTTCGTAGCCAACAACAAGGCAATGGGCAACCTCTCCGACAGAGACTTCGATACATATATGCACCTTTTCAACCTGATGATGTCTATGGTCAGCGAGCCGGATCTCCTGATCTACCTCAAGACCTCTGTCCCTACCCTGGTGGCACAGATCCAGAAACGCGGACGCGACTACGAGAAAGGTATCAGCATCGAATACCTCAGCAACCTGAACGAGCGCTACGAACAGTGGATTGCGGACTACAAAGGAAAGGTGCTCATAATCGAGGCAGATGACCTTGACTACGAACACCGTCCGGAAGACTTCGCTGCAATCACCGACAAGATCGACGCGCAGCTCTACGGTCTGTTCTAAAGCATTTCAGCAAGATTATTATAGAACTTGCGGCTTACAGGAATATCCTGTACATCATCCACATCAAGTTCTGCAAACATAACCCCTTCCTTATCTTTCCTCAGGATTCTGATATGGGAGGGGTTTATGTAATATGACCTGTGACACCTCACAAGTCCGTTTGTAAGACACAACTCCTCTACAGACTTCATAGAATTACGAAGAACGTAGCACTTGTTCTTTCCATCGTCGTTGTAATGGATGTTGATATAATTCTCCTCTGCAGCGATGTAGAGGATGGTTTCCGCTATCGCAACGAACTTGAGATTGTGCTTGGAATCGTAGAATCTCATCCTGTTCTGAGCTGTTTCAGGCTGATTTGAACCCATATGATAATCGTACACTCTGATGGAAAGAGCGAGAAGAGAATACGGAATAATCAGCGTAAACAGATTATACTTGAACGCCAGCGCCAGGAAATCGAAATACTGCATCGGCTCATTAAGAACAAGCCAGAGATACAAGGCAGAAAAGAAAGACGTGAACAGAACCTCCCCTACACACCAGAATATATATAAGGTATAATTGATCTTGAGAGGCAGAAAATAATACAGCAGCCTCATAAGAACAATAGAGGCAAAGATGATGCAGGTCAGTATAGTGACGTGTACGCCGAACCACTGGCTCTCCACCAGCGTATCCAGATTAAACGGTCTATAGATAAGAATGAACGCAAAAAAGAAGAGCGGCAGCGCGATCATATGGAGCAGCTGCGGCACAAAACGTCTGAAAAGTCTTGGTATCTGACTCATTTTTCCATCACAATTTAGGTGTGACAAATGTAGTAATTAAATTCATTCGTCACAAATAAATCATTTTAGTCACAAAACATAGCCAATAATCACATTTTCGTCATCAAAATCACAATTAATTCAGAAAACGAACAAAGAGGGATACATTTGTAATCAAATTTAAGACTATAGTTCAAGTAAAGTACACTGAAGAAGGGGCTGCCGTGAGGTAGTCCCTTCTTTTTTGAATATGATGAGCCCCGGAATCTGGTCTGCAGAGTCCAGACCTGAGGACGTTAATGCCTTATCTTACCTTCACTAATTCTATCGGCTGTTCCTGGACGTCATCCAAAGGATGCGACTGGAATCTCACTCTAGTGAAATCGATAGTCATAAGATCGATACATCTTATGTTGCTGTTCCAAGCAGTCCTGTAGTAGAACCTCATCGCATTCTGGTCTGTAGCAGCCGTAAACTGTGTAGCACTTGGCAAACCTGCAGGCACTTCCCCCTTCTTATGCTGGAGACCGATCGGAATATCGAAGTTGTTCAGAATATGAAAAGCCTGTATAACCATTTCAAATCCTGTCTTCCAAGCAGGTACAGTAGCCTTGAAGAAAGCCGCACGCACAAATCTTGAAGGAGGTGTGAAGTCGCCAGGAAGGCCGAGCATACCGCTGCCGCCTCCGATGGCGCGAAGCTCAACGCCCGGAACAAGCTGATGGTCTTCAACAGCACCCGGAACGAGATTCACATAATTGTCAAGATTGGTCATATGCCACTGGAAGCCAGGAGAGTTGGTGAGCACGCCAAGGTCATTCTCATAGAAATGAGGCACACCGGCCACAACCTCAAGGACAACCATTCTTCCGTCCGGCTGCGCGATTCTCCAGTGCACAGCGCCTATCTTGCTCGACAATGTCACAAGATCCACCTCTTTTATAGCCGCTTTAACCTGGTCGATTGACGAGAACTGCGAAAGCACCCAAGACACAAACTGCATATCGCTGATGGTCTTGTCTGCATTTGTCTTCACATAAGGAGCATATTCGCCATACTCAGGAAAGAAGAAAAGTCCAGCGGACAAGCCAGCCTCATTCACTCCTTCAACCACAAACGGCTCATACTCAGTATAGATGCCCACATAACCGAACTTTGCCTTATACTTCAGTCCGTTCTCACCGTCAGGTGTATAGGACTGCTGGACGTGTCCTCGAGGACATATGACATAGCCGCAGCTCATAGGCGTATTTGCCCATTCTACGGTTCTTGCGACAACGTTGCTGCCGTCAAGAGCCGTAAGCGAGATTCCCGTACAGGCATTCGAACTGCCTTCAAAGAACAGGAATGCCGCAACAGATGCTAGAAATACTATTATTCGTTTCATAACCTTTTATATTTAATGTTATCAGTGTGCTCATCAAATGCAAGGTCCAAGCCAACCACCAAAAAATGTGGAAATACAATTGTTTTGATTATATTTGTCAGGATTAACCGATTAGCACTATGAACAGAAAATCATTCTTCGCTGCAGCACTGATCGCGGTTATGGCGATTGCAGGATGTCAGAAACCGGATCCTACGCCAGCAGAACCGGAAGCAAAGACAAACTACTTCATATATGAAGGATACAATTTCGAGATCAACTCCGCAGCAAGATTAGATAAGGGTGACAACACTGTGGAACTCTGGCTCTCGCCGGACAAGGGTCTTGCCACAATGGAGGATTTCCTCTCTTCGGGCGAGTTCCTTACAGTCTGCACAAACAAGTCTTACCTCGGCACACGTGACCGTTTCAGCGGACAGTCGTCCAAGAACTCATACATCAGATTTGCTGACAAGGAGTTCAAGACAGGCCAGACCGGCACTGCATTCATCGAGGCTGACATCGTAAATGACTCCCTCAAGCTCTCATTCCTTGCAGAGAAGATGTATACAAGATCTGCAGTACAACAGGCTGCAGCCATCAGCGGAACATACGAAGGCACATTCCTCACCATCAAGGAGAACGCATACGCCAATGAGTGGGGCTTCAATATGGAACGTGCTGACATCAAGAAAGTTACATTCATTGAGCAGGAAGACGAGACAGCTGTGTCCATCATCATTGCAGACGATCTCTACAACGAATCTCTCAACATCACCATCACTCCTGACCTGGTGAACAAGATCCTCAGTTTCTCGAGCGACAGCAAGCAGCAGGGCGTGTCGGTAACATACTATGGTGGAGTGGAGTTTGACCTTACCACGGCATTGGGAAGTATCCAGACAGACGTCAAGGATAACGTCCTCTCTGTCAAGTTAGACCTTACAAGCAACGACCTCAGAGTACGTGCAACTTACAACGGCGAGTACACATACAAGCTTGCAAAGCTGAACAGATATATCTATGACAGCGGATCGTCAAGCGCGTTCAACGGCCGCCAGGACATTGTCAAACTGATGGTGAAGGACTCAGGAGACAAGACAGTGTTCTACCTCTCCCCTAGCGAAGGCTACACTACAAAGTATGACTATACTCATATGCCTATCCTCACAATGCCTGACGCAGTCATCAACGCAGGAAAGACATATTTCAAGGACCTCCAGAGCTGGGACTTCAAGTATGATATGATGCAGGTTGGTCCTTTCGAGAGTACAGAAAAACCATACCCAGCCGATAACGACTGGGTAGAGATCAGTTTCCGAAACGGTATTTACGACATTGACCTTGAACTCACAGGAAATGCAGAGGGTCTGCCGACAAGCAGGATCGACCTCCACTTCAGAGGCAAGGCAGCCGAATAATAGACTAGAGAACAGGAATAATATACTGGATTCCAAGTGAAATGCGCTGGGTATGCGGCTTGTACGCTCCTAGCGCATTCGCATTTTCTGTAAGGTGGAATCCCTTATATACATAGTGTGCGAACACCTTGAATCCCTTCTCCTCATCAAATGGGAACCACTCAAGACATCCCTGGGCGTTCCACGCTGTCATATAGCGTCCTGCGGTGAAGACTGAGTTGTCCTCATATATGCCGGCAGTCTCGTATGCGCCCTTGAGATATGCGTTCCACTTAGGAAGGAAGCGATAGTCCACATTGGCGATAACTGTCAGATACTGAGAGTTCTGCGCAGTGACAGGCACATTTGAAAGAGTGGTGATACGGTGCTGGTTGTCAAGGCCTGAGCGCTGATAGAGCACGTCGAGATAAGCAAGGATAGGACCCTTCTCATAGACGTTTCCGCACATCAGGTAATAGATGTTCCTGTTCTTCGCAAGCTGACCAGCAGAAGCTGAATACATCAAAGTCACAGCGCCGTCAGCGAACCATCCTGTCCAGTTTGCAGTCGCAAGAAGCGGGAACTTCGTAGGCTCCACGCCTTCAGGAAGACCATAGATATATGTATCATTGTCTGTACCTGTCCTGTGGTTTACGACCTGGAAGTAGAGATGCTGCTCAGGAGTGAGATATACCGAGCCTTTGATACCGGTCTGGAAGATCTCAAAGTTGTTGTTGAACTCACTGAACTCTCTCACCATCAATCCGTTGACATATCCCTCATATCCAGCCACAGCAAGGAACTGCTTACCGGCAACGAGGTCGAACTTGTCGGCAACGTGCCACTTGATGTTGGCATACTCGATAGATGACTGCATATTCTCCACAGAATACGGATTGCTGTATCTGTTGAAAGTCTGACGGAAATGGTACGAAAGCTTGTCAGTCACCTTACCGTAGAGTTCAAGTCTCACACGGTTCATCTTAAACGAAAGTTCGTCGAACTCACCCGCAGTGAAATATGCATTTGCAGAAGACGCAAACTCGAGGTTGATATGCGACTTGATCTTTCTGATCTTGTAGCCGTCATTCTGCACGGAATCCCTGCGCTCGATGATGCGCTCCACCACTGTCGGAAGATCCGCGTCAGGAGTAAGAGTATACTTCTGAGCAGAAGCCACGAACGGGAACAATATTGCGATTGTCAGTATAAGTCTTTTCATACACGTTAAATTTGAATGTGCAAAGATAGGAAAATCGTGGCAATTAACAATTTGCTCCTCGTGACTGAGGTATCATAATATAAGCCCAGCGGCGATAGGGTAAATTTGGCTTGGCTCCGTCGGAACAAGTTCCGACTCCGTCCCTCCCACGACTTCGTCGCGGGCCCCACCCTCTAATATGGCCGAGGGTGGCCATACCATCCAAATTTACCCTATCGCCGCTGTCCAATCACATTACCACTATCTACATCATAATAAAAGCCTCTTAACCAAGCAGGATTTCATCCTGATCCCTGGTCCTTACAAAATTTATCAGTAACTTCGTGTGAATATTCCCATATTATGCAGCACAAATTATCTACAAGCAAACTTGTTGATGGATATCACAAGGCCTTTATTGATTCATCAATAGAGGCTGACGATACTTACTCTCCGCAATTCATAGCCAACAGCAATGGCAAAAAGGTTCTTACTGTCATTGAAAATGAGCTAAAAGGATGTGATGACTTATTCATATCTGTTGCATTCATAACTATGGGTGGTATCGCTCCGCTGCTTGGAACACTGAAGGATCTTGAAAAGAGAGGCACAAAGGGCAGAATCCTTACAACGGATTACCTTATGTTCAGCGATCCAAAGGCTCTTGACAAGCTGAACAGCTTAAGCAACCTGGACATTAAAGTATTCAAGACTGCTGAGCAAAATACCGGATTCCACACAAAGGGTTATATGTTTCATAACAACGGCGACCTTAGGATCATAGTCGGCAGTTCTAACTTAACCCAAAGCGCTTTAAGTACAAATCACGAATGGAATACACGAATCGTATCCACCACTGAAGGACAATACGCTAAAGATATAGAGAGCGAATTCAACGCTCTGTGGGAAAGTTCTGTATGTTATGACGAGTACAAAGATGAGTATTCAAAGCTCTTCAATAAAACCAAGGCCGAACGAGCTGAGTTAAGCAAACTTACCCGCACTCTTGATCTTGGATACTCTAAAGTACTAGTTCCAAACAAAATGCAGGAAGAGTTCACCTGCAACCTTGAGCAAATAATTCAATCTGGTGGCAAAAGGGCCATGCTCATATCAGCAACAGGAACCGGCAAAACGTTGCTTCAGCTTTTGCTGTTCGCAAACTATTCTCAGACAACATCTTACAAAACAAGAAGGCACTTTTTCTTTCACACAGAGAACAGATCAACAAACAGGCTCTCAAAAGTTATAAACGTATTTTTGGCGAGCATATATCTATGGAGCTTCTCAGTGGAAATCAAAACGATGTCTGCAAAGCCAAAGGCTCTTCTTTCCTATTCTCCACAATGAATATGATGGCTAAAGAGGAGATTAGAAGTCAATTTTCTCCTAATGAATACTCCATCATTATACTAGACGAGTGTCATCGAAGCGGAGCCGATAGCTATCAGAAAATCATAGACTATTTCAAGCCTGAATTACTTTTGGGTATGTCTGCCTCACCAGAGCGAACAGATAGTTTTGACGTATTCAGTCTCTTTGACCATAATATTGCTTGCGAAATCAGACTGCAGCAAGCATTGGAAAACGACTTGCTTTGTCCATTCCATTACTTTGGAATTACTGATCTTGAAATTGATGGCGAATCAGATGAAATAACAAAATTCAATGCCCTGACATCTGACAAAAGAGTTCAGCATATAATTGAACGTGCTGAATATTACGGCTATAGCGGAGATAGAGTTAAGGGATTGGTATTCTGCAGCAACAAAAAAGAGGCTGCAGAATTAAGCAACAAATTCAATAAAACCGGAAAGTACTCAACAATAATGCTAAGTGGCGACGACTCTCAGGAAAAGAGAGAAAGCGCCATCAGCAGACTCGTTTCAGACGAGATTTCAGACAGACTGGATTACATCTTTACTGTTGACATTTTCAACGAAGGAGTTGATATACCTGAGATCAATCAGGTGATAATGCTACGTCCGACAGAGTCTCCTATCATCTTTGTGCAGCAGCTTGGACGTGGATTGAGAAAGGCTGAAGGGAAGGAGTTTGTAATAGTTATCGATTTCATCGGCAACTATCAGAACAACTACATGATTCCTATTGCCCTGTCAGGAGACAGAACCGGAAACAAAGACAACATCCGAAGAAGCCTTATGGAAGGCAACAACCTTATCAATGGAGCCTCAACCATATACTTTGACGAAATCTCACGAAAAAGGATCTACAATTCCATCGATTCTGCCAATCTGAATCGTGCACAGATACTCAAAAAGGAGTATCAAAACCTCAAATTCAAGCTTGGCAGAATTCCTAAGCTGAAAGAATTTGACGAGCACGGCGAACTTGATCCGTTAAGAATAATACAATATTCAAAGTCATATCACAATTTCTTAAAAAGCTATGACCCAGAATATTGCACCTCATTCTCAAAAGAGCAGGAAGGCATTTTGGAGTTCATATCATATCGATTTGCTTCTGGCATGCGAATACATGAGCTTTCATTGTTGAAATTTCTCATAAGCTCTCCTGAACTTCTTGATGTATGGGAAGAGCATCTTGAAGATACATATAACATTAAGCTTGACGACATTACCAAGGCGTCAGTCAGGAATGTACTTACAAATAAGTTCTTTAGAGGCAAGGTTATATCCCCAAACCTGATAAATCATGAAGTTGACCAATTTGCACCTTCTTCAGAATTGATTGAAGCAATATCTGATGACATCTTCAAAAACGCACTGCTGGATGTCATAGACTTTGGAATTTATAGATATCAGTTAAACTATTCCAACAATTATAGAAACACATTATTCAATCTGAATAAGAAATACACTTATACCGATGTGTGTTGGTTGCTTAACTGGAAGGCAGAAGAAGTATCATTGAATATTGGAGGCTACAAGCACGATAAATACACAAACACTTATCCTATTTTCATAAACTACGATAAGAGTGAAGAGATCAGCGCTAGTACGCGTTATGAGGACAGATTTATCGATCAATCCAGACTCATTGCTATATCTAAAAGTCAGCGTACAATATCTTCAGATGACGTAGACAATGCTGTGCACGGAGAAGAGCGACAGATCCTTATGCCTCTCTTCGTAAGAAAAAACAAGGATGACAAAACATCCAAAGAGTTTTATTTCCTAGGAACTGTAAAACACAATGGGCATCTTCAGGAATTTATAATGCCTGATACAGACAACAAATCAGCCGTCGAGATCGGATACCATCTCAACACACCGGTTGACAGCAATTTATACGAATATATAACAGAAAGTACTTTATAATATGAAAAGCATAGAAGTAGTTGCAGCAATAATCATCAAGGGAAACGAAGTCTTCGCCACACAGCGTGGCTATGGAGAGTTCAAAGGATGGTGGGAATTTCCTGGCGGAAAAATAGAGCCAGGAGAATGCCCTCAGGAGGCGTTGAAGCGTGAAATCAAAGAGGAACTCGATGCTGAAATCTCAGTTGGAGATCTGCTGGAGACTGTAGAATGGGACTACCCTACTTTTCACCTTACCATGCATTGTTTTATCTGCACACTCAAATCCGAATGCATGCACCTCAACGAACACGAGTCTTCTGCTTGGCTGACAAAAGACACACTAGATACTGTCAAATGGTTGCCGGCAGATCTGATTTTATTGGATAAAATTCAGCAAGTCTTATAACACTAACAGGGAAGGCTACAAAGATATATTCAAAAATTACCAGCTTTACCTAACAGTCATAACACAGTTCAGCTGACGCCCCATCCAAACTTACCCTATCACCTCTGTTCCTAGACCATCCATAATACAAAAGAGGCCGACTAACACCACTCATAGTCGGCCTCTTGTTTTCTATATGCATGTCTATATCTTTCGGAAGTGGATCTTGATATTTGAGCCGTCCTCTCCAATGAATTCGCCACTAAGTTCCATAGTCATTGTTTTGCCATCTATCGTGACTGGGACACTAGATGTCTCCCCTTCAATTGTCATTGTAAGGACGTTGCCAAACAGTTCATATTCCATCTGAGCTCTGTCACCACTTCCTTCAGATTCCATATATGCACTTCCGGTTCCGTCAGAATTGAAGGTGAACATCAATCTCATGCCGGCGTCTGCCATATCCACTGTCATATTGATGCCTTCGCCTAAAGTCACATCCATCGTAACGGCCTCCCAAGTACCTACAATCGCTCTTGAAGGTTCTTTCTCACACGAAGAAAGACCAAGGACAGCCAGGATTGCTGTCAGGATAAAGAATCTTTTCATAACTCTGATTTTTAATTTCCGTAAATATAAAAATAAATCTTCACAAATCTTGTAAAGGATAGCCAAGAGAATTACAATGACACAGGTTAATTACCTCAATAGCCCTGGATTGGTCAAGTTGACCCGAATGTGCTTGTCTAGCGATTTCTATTGTTCTTTTGGTCAAGAGCAAGTGTGAAGAACTTTCCTGTAGGCTCTGGGAACTTGACTAAGACATACCAGCGCTTCACCAGCCATATATACTGCTGAAACAGCGCGTACGATTTCATAATTTCCCAATAGGTTTTTAGCTCTTGACAAATTTAGCGAATTAGTTTTGATTTTGTACCTTTGCGGCCCTATGTGCAGAACCTATATCATATCTCCGGATCCGTTCCTTGTCGTGCTGAAAGACGAGGAGGGCAACACGTACAGCTGCAATCATCTGGATATGATCGAGTTGGACGGATATAGCGTTCACGTGCCGGGGATCTATGACTGGTATCTGTATTTCAACACCTATGCGGAGTGGACAAAGCACTGTATGGACAAGAGGTTCAAGGCGAAGATGTTCCACAGACGAGGCAAGGCACTTGCAAAAATCCTCCGAGCGCAGATGCACCCAGAGGATATTCTTTTCTATTACAGATCCACTGACGATGACAGCGGAGTGATCCAGAAGCGCAGCCGCGTGAAGGCAGCAGATCTTCCGAAAGACGACTTACAGCTTACACTCCCACTGTACCAGACTCCTGTCTAGGTCAATGCCCTTCTTGCCACCCTGAAGGCCATTCACGTAATAGTTCTTGGCTATGGAGTCGTTTATCTGAAGATATGAGAACTTGACACCTTCCGGATGACGGAGGTAGAACAGAAAAACTGCCTTAGGAAGCGGTCCCATCTTAATTTCCGCTACACTTTCGAGGTATCATCAAGATATTCATCAAGCACTCCACTTCTTACACATATATCAGGTCTTCTAAGATGGATTCTTTAAATTCTTCGCGCAGTTTTGATTTCGCAGAGACAATATCGACCTCTCGAGATAGAATAGATTCCAAGTCACTCTTCAAGCCGGCATACAAATACAATGAAGGAGTCTTCAGGCTTACAAGAACATCAACGTCGCTGTCATCATTCTGCTCATTTCTTGCAAAACTACCGAAGAGAGCGAGACTCTCAATGCCATATTTGTCTGCGTTATTGCTCTTAAATACACGCAGGATGTCAAGTATCCTATCCCTCTCTGTGGATAGTTCCCCACGGGAATCTATGCATATCACCTTTGTCCTGCAACAGCTTAGGCCTAAAATGGCAGAAACTCTCCAAAGGTGTGCGGAAAATGCTTTGTTTTGCCTGAAATCAGTTATACCTTGTGCTACTTTCACCTAAAACTCGCCTAAGGTGTAAACTGATATATCATTTCCAAATAAATTCTCTAACAAGATCAAATAACGATAAGCGGAAACTTTTTCCGTATTCGACTTTCAGGACGGGACAATTCACCCTAACCTCTTTATCACCCGGCAAGGATTACCGACGGCGACGACGTTTGAGGGGATGTCCTTTGTGACGACTGATCCGGCGCCGATGGTGACGTTGTCGCCTATTGTGACACCTGGGAGGATGGTGGCGCTGCCGCCGATCCAGACGTTATTGCCGATGGTGACTGGTTCCGCCCACTCTTGACGCGTATTGCGTTCTACAGGGTCGGTGCTGTGGCAAGCGGTGTATATGCTTACATTCGGTCCGATGAAGCAGTCGTCTCCTATGGTAACTGGAGCTTCATCAAGAACGGTGAAGTGGAAGTTTGCGAAGAAGCGCTTGCCTACAGATATCTGTTTGCCGTAGTCACAGTAGAACGGCTGGTTGATGATTATGTCATCGTCGTCGATGTGACCGAGGAGATCTTTCAATATCTCCAAACGGGCAGCCGTGTCGCACGGGGCGAGTGAATTGTATTTGTGGACGACATCCTTTACTGCATAAAGTTCATCAAGCAATTGTTTGTCCACTGCCGAATAAACCATTCCGGACAACATCTTTTCCTTTTCTGTCATAACTCCAATTGGATTACGTTAACTATTTCTGTCCCAGGAGGAAACGCACAGGAATATCGAGGCGTGAGCGCCAGTCGTTTTCCGAGTGGGACTGTCCTGGGAAGAAGCGGTACATATAGTTGTCTGGGTTCCAGTCAAGGGTGGCGATCATATCGTTGATGGCCGCCTGTGACTCCTTGTATGCCGTATCGATCCAACAGTCGCCGCAGTCCATATAGAGGAGGTGGTCGGAGTCAGCAGGAAGGTTGACTTTGAGGTATTCAAGGTATGCTTCTGCCGCAGGTTTCTGGTCTACCTTGCTGTATGGGTTTTCGAGGGAGCTGTGGGTAGAGAGACAGCCGGCGCCGCCGAAGACGTCAGGATAGCGGCAGAGCGCGTATGATGAAATGAGGCCGCCACAGCTGCTTCCCATCACGAATGTGTGCGCAGGATCTCCGATTGTGGAATAGAGGCTGTCGACCCAAGGTTTCACTTCCTCAACAACGAAGCGGAGATACTCGTCTCCAAGAGGCTTGAAGTCCTCCGGCAGTACTCCTTCAGGAACATCGTCGCAGATCTCGGAAGGGTAGTATTCTTCGTAACGGAGGGATGTATTGTCGATTCCGACAACGATGCAAGGTCTTATCTCACCGTTCTTTATGAGTCCGGAAATTACCTCGTCCACTCCCCACTCCTGATGGTTCCAGGTAAGGGATGCATCAAAGAGGTTCTGCCCGTCGTGCATATAGATTACGTCATATTTCACAGATGGATCATAGTCCTCAGGGGTCCATACACGGATAGTGCGGTTTTCAACTATCTGTGACTGGAAGTCTTCATAAATGGTCAGATTACCTACAACCGACTGTTCTGTTCCCCTGTTGCAGGCCGAGGCAACAGCCAGGACCGAAATCATCAAAAAAGAAAGTTTCTTCATATATCTCATAATTTTATCTGCATTGGTCAATCCTTACAAATTTAGCAAAGAAAAATCTTTATCTTTGCTCTGATACAGCATAATTTTCAATGGCCAAGAAAAACATCATATCCGACTTCGGCGCTCTGAAAGGGAAGATCACCTTTTCGGAGGGCGCTGCTGTCGAGAAGCCGAAGGCGGAGAAGAAGTCCGCAGCCGAAAAGAAAACCGTAGCGGAGAAAAAGGAGGATGATGGAGCGTTGAAGGTAGGCCAGAAGGTTGTGCTGATGGATTCAGACCTACGTGGAAAGATCGTATCGATCGGTCGCACGGTCGGCATCGAACTGGAGGACGGTCTGAAGATCCAGTCCGCATACGGAGAGTTTGCAGTGACCGACGACGGTGAGATGTCTGCGCTGAAGCAGAGCAAGGTAAAGGCACACAAGGCGCATACACCTGCCAGTAAATGTGCTTCCGTGTCAGGTTCAAGTGTGCTTTCGGTGGACCTGCATATAGAGGCACTTCCGGGCGGAAGCAGCATTCCCAAAGGACAGCAGCTGCAGTTTCAGATGGATACTTTCAAGAAGGTCATTCGCGAACATCTGCACCATAAGGGTATGAAGATATGCTTCATTCACGGCGTTGGTGACGGCATCTTGAAGGCTGCGATACGCAGGGAACTGGACGAAGTCCTGGCCCTGAGATGCAGCTACACTGTCGGAGACCCAGCCATCACTACCGTGATTATCAGATAATTACCACGACTACAAACAAGGAACAGAAAAATGAAAATTGGAGATTTCTGACGAAAAACTGAAAAAAAATTGTCTAAGGCGTAGGGATTATCAAAAAAAGTTATACCTTTGCACTCCCTTTTGAAAAAGGGACCCATATTGCCGATGTAGCTCAGTTGGCCAGAGCACGTGATTTGTAATCTCGGGGTCGTGGGTTCGACTCCCTCCATCGGCTCAAAACAAAAAACCATCTCATTGCGAGATGGTTTTTTTGTTGTATTCTGTGGATTATGCTTTGAAAGCCTTCTCCAGATTCTGAGAGATGTTGATCATAAAGTCTCCCATACGCTCGTACTCGTTCATTATGTCCATATAATAGACACTTGTCGGATAATTCTTCTCACCAGAGTCGACCGCATCAATGATGGTATCCCTGAAGATATTTCTAAGATTATTGATGTTCTCCTCAGCATTGTATGCATTGATGATGTTCTCGAGTCTACCCTCGTGAGCTGCGATAAGGTTCTCGATCATTGCATCATAAGCCTTCTCCACAGCCTCTGCCATTATATTGAGGTTCTTGATCGACTCAGCGTCGAATACCCTGTTATGGCTGTTCTTTCTAGAGAGGATTCTGCTGATGGCCTCTCCCGAATCTCCAAGCGACTCCATCTCACCGATGATCTTGTACATTGACTTGATCTTGACAGATGTGCTCTCGCTGATCTCGTCAGAAGATACGCCGTTAAGGAAAGTTGCTATCTCGAACTCTATGCGGTCAGAGATCTCCTCATACTTGACAAGTTTCTCTCTAAGTTCCTCAAATTTATCTGTATCAGCCTCATTTACAGCCTCTTTTGCGTATGCAGCTCCATTCTTCGAGATCTGGGCAAAGTGTATGATCTCGCTGAATGCCTCCTCAACAGAAAGTTCCGGAGTGGCAAGATGACCGGCAGAGATATACTTGAGTCTGAACACCTCTTTCTCCTGATTCTTTGGTGCTGGAATGATCCAGGTCACAGCCTTTGCAATGAACTTTGTAAACCAGACCATAATCAAGGTATTGATCAGGTTGAACAATGTATGAAGCATTGACAATCCGTAAAGGGCTGCTGTTCCCTCAGCAGAAGCAGAGTCTGCCACTGCAAATCCTGCAGCATTCGGATTAGGAAGACCAAAGAGATGCTCGATGATATATCCCACGAGACTGAGGAACGGCTTGTAGAAAATCAACGCCCAAGCAACACCAAATACATTGAAGATCGTATGTGACATTGCGGCTCTCTTTGCCTGGGTATTACCGATTGACGCAGCGATGTTGGCTGTAATTGTAGTACCGATATTCTCACCAAGAACCATCGCGCAAGCCATCGGGAACGGAATCCATCCCATACTGAGCATAATGAGCGTAATGGCCATTGTAGCTGACGAAGACTGAAGGATAAGGGTAAGCACAGTACCGAAACCAAGGAAAAGAAGCACAGATCCAAAGCCGTGTGCAGCCCAAGCTGTCACAAACTCAAGAACCTCCGGGGTCTGTCTGAGATCCGGAACCGAGTTCTTCATAAACGAGAGACCGAGGAACAGCAAGCTGAATCCGACGATCAGTTCACCTACATTCTTCCTGTTGTTCTTCTTCGAGTTGGAGAAAAGGAATCCGAGCAGCATCAACGGAACAGCAAGTACAGAAATATCCGCCTTGAATCCAAGCCACGACACCATCCAGGCTGTGATTGTGGTTCCGATGTTCGCACCCATAATCACACCGATCGCCTGAGTAAGAGTCAGAAGGCCCGCGTTCACGAAACTGACCACCATTACGGTAGTTGCAGAAGAGGACTGGATGACTGTTGTCACTCCCAATCCTGTCAGCACGCCCTTGAAAGGGTTGGATGTCATTGATGAAAGCAGTCCGCGAAGCTTGTCACCAGCGGCTTTCTGAAGTCCTGAGCTCATCAGGTTCATTCCGTACAGGAACATTCCCAATGCTCCTAACAGTGTAAATACTTGCATTATACTCATAATCCAAACTAAATTTTCCGCAAAGAAATCCCAATAATGTTTCATAATTGTTACAAATCTATTATGCTTCAGTGAAATCAACCGTAATTCGGTTTCCAGATGGTCGTTGAGTCAATATTTCTGCATAATTTTGTATCCGGACTTATATAGATATTATGGCGACAGAAAGATTATTGATCGTTGATGATGAGGAGACACTGTGCGAAGTGTTGAAACTCAATCTTGAAAACGAAGGATATGACGTGGATATAGCATTCAGCGCTGAGCAGGCGCTGACGCTTGACCTTAACCGCTATTCATTGATCCTGCTGGACATAATGATGGGAGAGATCAGCGGCATCAAGATGGCAAAGATGCTGAAGTCAGACGTCAAGACCTCACATATCCCGATCATTTTCTGTACAGCAAAAGATACAGAGGACGATATGATTATGGGACTGAATCTTGGCGCAGATGATTACATAATGAAGCCGTATACAGTCCGCAATGTCATCGCCAGAGTCAAGAGCGTCCTCAGACGCACTTCCGGCGCCAAGCCTTCACATACCGTCGTAGAAAGGCCTGACATCCTTCAGATCGAAGGTCTGCAGCTTGACCTTGAATTCAAGCGCTGCCTTGTTGACGGAGTCGAAATCAAGCTGGCCAAGAAGGAGTTCGAACTGCTGGCCTATCTGATATCTCATCGCGGAAAGATATGCAGCCGCGAACAGATCCTCGCAAAGGTGTGGAGCAACGAGGTGGTGGTTCTGGACCGCACCATTGACGTGAATATCACTCGCCTGCGCACCAAGATCGGCAAATACGGATCATATATAGTTACACGTTCGGGATTCGGTTATGGCTTCAGAGATTAAAGTAACATACCACAAGCGACTCTTTATGATGTTGCTTGTGTTCACCTGGACAATAGTGCTGAGCTTTGTCGGATTCCAGTACTACCGTGAAAAGCAGTACAGATCCGAGATCCTGAACGCACAGTTGCAGGTATATAACAGGCAGTTGATAGGTACTGTTGAAAACAGTCTCTCATATGAAGACTACATCGCATCTCACGAACGTCCCTTCGATGAGTTGCGCATATCGGTCATCAACCTTTCCGGAGACGTGCTTTACGACAACACCCTGGAGCATAGCACCCTCGACAACCACAGTCAGCGCCCGGAGATCGCACAGGCACTGAAAGATGGCTCAGCCTACAGAATCGGACGCTATTCGGCAAGCGACGGACGAGAGTACTTCTATTCGGCGACACGTGGCAAGCAAGTCGTCGTCCGTACTGCAATCCCGTATACCGCATCTCTGCGAGGGCTTTTGAAGACCGACTGGAGTTTCCTGGGTATATTGATTGCCATCAGTATCGCAATGAATATTGTAGGATATTTCGTCACAAGGCGACTCGGAAGACACATCGAACGTCTGAACAGATTGTCCGCTCACGAGGCCTCGCTGCGTCAGGAACAGGAAAAGATCAAGATCAAGCGACAACTCACAAACAACATCAACCACGAGCTGAAGACTCCAGTGGCATCTATTCAGGTATGTCTGGAGACACTTCTTTCCGGCATAGACCTAAGCGAAGAGAAACGCCAGGAACTGATCGAAAGATGCTATGCACACAATGAACGTCTGCGCAGACTGCTGGGGGATGTCTCGCTGATCACACGAATGGAGGATGGAAGCCAGCTGATCAGCAGAGAAGAGGTTGACATCAACGGTATCATAAGCGAAATCGGTGCTGAGTTGGAAATTATGCCGGAAGATGAACGCTTCTACCTACATATCGACTTCAACGATGAGGTCGTGATCAACGGAAACCTATCTTTGATAGCTTCTATATTCAGAAACCTTACAGAAAACGCTCTCGCATACTCCGGCGGCAGAAACATCTACATTTCTCTGGCAGAGAACAATGGTGACTATTGTCGCATCCTGTTCGAAGATGACGGATGCGGAGTAGATGAGGGGCAGCTTTCTCGCCTGTTTGAGCGATTCTACCGTGTGGACAAAGGACGTTCACGTCAGTTGGGAGGCACCGGTCTTGGACTGTCCATTGTAAAGCACGCCGTCCAGTTCCACGGAGGAGTGATCACAGTGGAGAACAGACCTACAGGCGGACTGAGGTTTGACTTTACATTGAACAAGAATTAATTGATGGAAAACATATTATATATAATACTTCTGGCAGCGGGAGCCAGCTTCATACAGCGCACGATCGGCTTCGGGTTCGGCATATTCATTATGACCGCACTCCCCTTTCTTATGCCATCTTACGCCGAGGCGGTCACTCTTTCCGGCCTTCTGTCGCTCACTTCTGCTACCGTAGTGATGCTTCAGTATATAAAATATGTAACCTGGAAACGTTTCCTGCCGATTGTGGGAGCGTTTATCATATTCTCCACAGCGGCCATTCTGATGCTTGACAGGATAGAGGGTCCGACGATGAGAAAGATCCTTGGGTGTATGCTCATCTTCTTGAGTTTCTACTTCAGTTTCTTCAAGGAAAAACTCCAGAAGCACATCCGTGCGACTCCAGGATGGATGCTCGGCACCGGATCTGTCAGCGGTGTTATGGGAGGACTTTTCGGAATGCAGGGTCCGCCTGTAGTTCTCTATCTCATCGTATCAGAGCCTACCAAGAACCACTATATGGGAATGATTCAGACCTATGCGGTCGTAACCAACATCACGATGTTGGCAGTAAGGATATACAACGGCTATGTAACTCCGGCTGTGGGGTCAGCATATCTGTATGGATTGGCAGGACTTGCGATAGGAGTCATCGCCGGCAACTGGGCATTCAAACGTATTCCGAGCAGATTGTTCACTTACCTTGTGTATGCGTACATCGGAATCAGCGGAGCTGTTATCCTTTTGACAGCGATCCTCAGGTAAAAGCGCTCGTTTTTTGAGGTAAACGCATTGATTCACAATCAATTCATACCCCAAATTCAGCATTTCATCCTCTAAATTCTGCAATTCGTCGGATTTCGCATCTTAAGGTATTGCTAATTTGCTGAAAAGCAGTACCTTTGCGCCCGGTTATTAGTTTTAGTGTTATTAATTATGTGGTTAGTATGAGGCCTCCTCGCGCGAGCGACGATGTCTCATTTTGTTTTATATACCCCTAAGGATACACTTTCTCCATCAAGTTCATCAAATCATCAGCATTATCCTGCCTTCGGCTTTGACGAACATATCAGGGAAGCGGCAGATTACTGCATAGAGTAGACTATTGCTTCCTCAATTTTCATACTATCTTACGTAATGTGGCATCTCTTCAGGGATGACCATCGAGATCTCGACAAGTCCTGCAACCTCACCATTCTCCTTCCAGGCAGTCTGATAGATCATCTTCTTCAGGCCGTTCTTCTGGATGGTGTATGCGTTCATTCCTCCTGTCTCAAGGAGTTCTGCGATGATTGCCCTAGAACGCTCGCTGTGGCAAGGGATAAGGCTCTTGCCCACGAGGTCACCGTGGCTGGCGAATGTCTCCTTCGCCTTGTCGTTCATATAAAGGATTACGCCCTCTTTGTCACATACAGTGACTGCGCAGTTCATTTCTTTTGCCCACTCTGGTATCATATTGTTCTGAATTTATTGTACGATTTTCCATCTGAGACGCCACACGCCGTTCTCATACGAATGGCTGATGACCTTGAATGTTCCTATTTCCGAAGTGTTCTTCACGTGCGCACCTATGCAGGCACAGGCATCATAATCCCCAATTCTGACGATTCTCAGGGTCTCAGATGCATCCTCCGGAAGTTTGCTGAGATCTACGATGGACGCAGCCTGTTCTCTGGTCACGAACTCAACAGTGACATCAAGGTTCTGTGCGATGACCTCGTTGATCTTCGCCTCGATCTGGGCAACCTGCTCCGCCGTCGGCTCCGCATCCAATATATAATCACATTTTGATTTCTTCTTCTCGATATGAGCATTCCTCGAACGAGGACATCCGAACATCTTCACCATAGTGGCGTTCAGCAGATGCTCCGCTGAATGAGACTGTTCGTGCTCCTGTTTATTATGTGCGTTCAGTACTGGTGTTTCCATTCCGATCAGATTTTTGTCAACATCCGTAAAGATACACAAAAAAGCAGATGCATATGTCGTAAACTTATGATGATAATTATTTTTACTATCTTTGCGGCCCTTTTGCACACATTTATATAGATGTTACACTACAAGACGATTGAAAATAATCATCTGGACCGCTGGATTGTATTGATTCACGGAGCCGGTGGAAGCATAGAAGTATGGTTCCGCCAGGTTGCGGATTACGCTCGTCATTTCAATCTGCTGCTTGTGGACCTTGCCGGACACGGCGGTTCCGCAAACGAAGCTTTTGGAAAGGGATTCAACTTTACAAGAGCAGCCGAGCAGGTGTTGGAGGTAGTGAACCATCTGAAGATCGCAAAAGGCCATTTCATCGGCCTGTCACTCGGCTCTATTGTAGTGAGAATCATTGCAAAGCACAACCCTCATAAAGTATCAAGTATGGTACTGGCTGGAGCCGTGACCGATCTTAATACGAAAGTGCGCACACTTCTGACACTTGCAGCAACGTTCAAGCGCATCATTCCTTACGCGCTCATCAAGACTGTAATCGCGAAGTGTCTCATTCCGCAGAAAAAATACAACGGTTCAAAGAAACTGTTCCTGAACAACTCCAAGAAGGTGTCATTCGACAGCTTCCTCAATTGGCTTAAACTGGGAGACGGAGTGCGAAGCTATATCAGGGATCTCTTCGACGAATACATTTCTATTCCTACACTCTATCTTATGGGTGAGGACGACAAGCTGTTCCTTCCGCAGGTGCAACAGACCGTACGTAACGGTGGTGACAATGTATCACTGATCGTCGTGCCTAACGCCGGCCACGTCTGCAACGTAGATAACAAAGGCTTCTTCAATCAGCACTCTCTCGACTTTATGCGCAGCGTGGGTATCTAAACCCATAAATGCAAGATTTTTTCAACTGTGCCACACATAGGCACAAGCGAGCCGTACCTTTGCATTGTCAAACAATTTAAAGGATAAGATTATGTGGCTCGCAATTATTATTTCAGTTTTTCTTTCAGTAGAAATCTTCAGTCGTCTTACAGGTGAGGAACTTCCTCTCAACAGGGGTAACGAGGCTCCAGAAGCTTTCGACGAAACCCTATAGAATCCTGGATTAGAATCCTGGAAGTGTAAGGAACAGGGTCGGAAGGAGAAGTAGGAAGCCGATGATCACAAGGAGGAGGATGAACTTCCATACCCACTTCACCCATTTCTCGTAAGGGATCTTCGCAACGGAAAGAACAGCCATCAGCACACCCGAGCACGGAGTGATCATATTTGTAAAGCCGTCGCCGAGCTGGAACGCAAGGACAGTCGCCTGGCGTGAGACCCCGATCATATCGGAGAACGGCGCCATAATAGGCATAGTCACGGCAGCCTTTGCGGATGCAGAAGGGATGAAGAGGTTGATGAAGGTCTGGATGCCGTACATCGAACCGAGTGCGCCGACGCGGCCGGAGCCCTCGAGGGCGGAGGCCATAGAGGCGAGCATTGTGTCGATCACCTGACCGTTCTCGAGGATCACGATGATGCCGGCTGCGAAACCGATGATGAGGGCAGCCGAGAAGATGTCTTTTGCACCTGCGATGAACTCCTTCGCGATGTCGTCAGCAGTGTATCCTGCAGAGAAGCCGGCGCAGATGGCAAGCGCTGTGAAGAGGGCGCAGATCTCCTGGAGATACCATCCGTAACCCATCGCTCCCACGACGAGGAACACGATTGTAAACATCAGAAGGTTAAGGATATACATTCTCACCGAATTCTTCAATGAGACGAACGAGAATACGCCGAACAGGGCTGTGGCTACCCAGAGAAGCCAAGGTGTCTCGAATGTCGACTGACCGATCTTGACGACGCAACCGTCAGCATAGAAGAACGAGAAGAGAAGGAGGGATACCATAAGAGCGCCGTAGCAGATCCAAGAACGTGTCTTGTCTGTTGTGCATCCTTCCATTGCTTCAGATGAGTCTGAAGCGGTCTTCTCCACCACCGGCTTACGTGTCTTGCGTGCATACCAGAGGACGAATACGATGGCGATGAGCATCAGCACGAGCCAGCATACGACTCTATACTCTATGCCTGAGAAAAGCGGAAGGTCCGCCATTCCCTGGGCGATACCGATGGTGAAAGGATTGAGCATAGCCCCGGCAAAACCCACGTGGGCAGCCACATACACCATACATACACCTACGAAATCATCATAACCGAGCGATCTCGCCAGTGGGATCACCACAGCGACAAAGGCGATGGTCTCCTCGCTCATACCGAATACGGCGCCGAAGAGTCCGAAAAGCAGCATAATGAGAGTGATGACGATGTTGCCCACTCCGAGCTTGCGGACGAGAGAGAATCTCTCCAGGTTCTGGACCTTCGATATGAACTTCATAATGCCCTCATCGACAGCGCGGGTCTTGTTCACGACCCAGAATGCGCCTCCAATGATAAGCACGAATGCGATGATGCCTGCCTGTTTGCTGAAGCCTTCGAACAAGGCTGAAAAAACCTGCCAGGTCTGCGGATCTCCTCCCGGTACAAGCCAGGTGGAGACTGCGCAGACCAGCAGAACTGTAAATATGATTACGTAAGTGTTAGGTACCTTCATATTGATTTAAGAATGTAACGCGCTCTGCAGCACCTCTGTAAGTGTAGGGTGCGTATGAATGATGCTCTGGAACTCTTCGACAGTGGCCTTTCTTGTGATCATTGCACAAGCCTCCTGCACGATGTCAGAACTGTGTGGGCCATAAAGATGGCAGCCGAGTACACGGCCGGGAGCATATGCAGGCTCTGAACCGTCCTTTGGCTCGGCAGCGACGATGAGTTTGCAGAATCCGTCTGTCTCCCCCATTGTCACAGCTTTTCCGTTCGCACGGAAGAATGATTTGAGGCATTTCACGGTAACACCTGCAGCCTTGCAGTCCTCTTCTGTCATACCGACACTGGCAGCCTCAGGAGATGTGAACACTGCAGCAGGCATCACAGAGAGGTCGATCTGATTCTCAACGCCCATAATGTGGTCGAGGGCGACGATTCCCTGGAATGTAGCCGCGTGTGCGAGCATCATCTTTCCGTTGATATCTCCGACAGCGTAGATATGCGGAATGTTGGTCTGCATTGTCTTGTCATCTACGACAATACCTCTTGGAGTGAACTCGATGCCTACGTCAGCAAGATTCAATGAATCCACATTCGCCTTTCTGCCGACTGCCATCAGGACTTTGTCTGCCTCAACGGTCTCCTCCTTGTCTTTACGGGTATAGGATACTTTGTAAAGAGATTTCTCGACTCCCTGTGGTCGCTCGAAATGACAGGTGATACACTCTATTCCTGTCACCTGAGCCTGCGTACAGATCTCAATGCCTCTTTTTCCAAGGCTCTGCTTGAGTCTCTTCGAAAGGTCCGAGTCAAAGCGTGGGAGTATCTCCTTGAAATACTCGAGAACAGTCACTTCGCTGCCGAAGCTCTTGAAGATCGATGCGAACTCAAGGCCTATAACTCCTCCTCCGATGACGCAGAGTCTCTGTGGGATCTCCTGAAGATCAAGAATTTCCTTTGAAGTCAATACGCCAGGGAGATCTGCTCCCGGCACTGGAAGGGATGCTGACACTGAACCTGTTGCGATGATGATGTAGTCGCCGGTGTAGTCCTGCGGAGATCCCTCGACTTCGCTCGGGATGACAGGGGACGCGCTCGGGATGACAGGGGACGCGCTCGGGATGACAGTCACAGTATGTGCATCCTTGAAGGAAGCCTTGCCGCGGACAAGAGTGATGAGCTTATGTCCGAGAAGGCCTTCCACTCCTCCGCGAAGCTGCTCCACCACGGCGTTCTTGCGCGCAGCGACAGCCTTGAAATCGAAGCCGTACGAAAGGTCCGACACACCGAATTCCGCTGCGTTCTTGAGGCCTTCGATAACTTCGGCGTTCTTGCAGAATGCCTTCGTTGGGATGCATCCCTCGTTAAGACAAGTGCCTCCAACGTGTCCTGACTCTATCAGAACCACTTCCACACCCCTTTTTGCAGCAAGGAGGGCGGTCTCATAACCGCCCGGTCCTGCACCAATTATAATGATTTTCATACCAGATCCTTATAACTAAGTATTGGCTGACGCGCTGCTGTCGTCTCATCCAGACGACGCACAGGAGTCGTATGCGGAGCTGTCTTCAGCGACTCCGGATCGGAGATCGCCTCTGCAGCGATATGCTCCATAATCTCGATGAAACCGTCGAGGGTCTCCTTTGACTCTGTTTCAGTAGGCTCGATCATAATGGCCTGGTGGAACAGAAGCGGGAAGTAGATCGTAGGAGCGTGGAATCCATAATCAAGAAGCCTCTTTGCGATGTCAAGTGTAGTGACTCCGGTCGACTGGTCGAGAAGACCGTCGAATACGAACTCGTGCTTGCATACGGACTCGATCGGAAGCTTGAAGCAACCCTTGAGCGACTCCTTGATGTAGTTAGCACCGAGGACAGCAAGCGGGCCGACATTCTTCACGTTCTGCTTTCCGAGCATAAGGATATATGTATATGCTCTGAGGAGCACTCCGAAGTTGCCCATAAAGCCTGAGATCCTTCCGCAGGCATTGCCATCCTTGTCTACCACCGAGAGGAGACCATCTTCGTCCTCAACCACCTTAGGAACAGGGAGATAAGGAACAAGATGTTCAGCCACTCCGACAGGACCGGCACCTGGACCGCCACCGCCGTGAGGTGTAGAGAATGACTTATGCAGATTAAGGTGAAGCACATCGAATCCCATATCGCCAGGACGGACCATACCTATGAGCGGGTTCATATTCGCTCCGTCATAGTAAAGGAGTCCTCCGCACTGATGAACGAGTGCTGCGATCTCCTTGATGTCCTTTTCGAAAAGTCCGAGTGTGTTCGGATTGGTCATCATAATGCCGGCGATGGTGTCGTCGAGAAGCGGTTTGAGATCCTCGACATCCACAAGACCGTTTGCATTGGACTTCACCTGTACGATCTCGAGGCCGCAGACAGCAGCGGAAGCAGGATTGGTTCCGTGTGCGCTGTCAGGCACGATGATGCGTGTACGCTTGAGGTCACCGCGCGAGATGTGGTACTGGCGGATGATCATAAGACCTGTGAGCTCGCCGTGAGCACCTGCGAACGGGTCGAGCGTAAACTCGGCCATACCGGTGATCGCAGAGAGAGCCTTGGCCAGTTCCCTGTACACTCTCAACGCGCCCTGGACTGTCGCCGCAGGCTGAAGAGGATGAAGGCCGGCGAATGCAGGCATCGCAGCTATCTCCTCGTTGATCTTAGGATTGTATTTCATAGTGCAGCTTCCGAGCGGATAGAAGCCCGAATCCACACCGAAGTTCATCTGTGAAAGGTTGGTGTAATGACGTACTACATCGAGTTCGCTCACCTCCGGAAGTTCAGGCTTCTCAGTGCGTCTGAGACCTGCAGGAAGCGATTCGAGGGTAGCATCCCAAGAGCGTGTCGGCAATGAATATCCCTGTCTTCCTGCCTTGGAAAGATCAAAGATCAGTTTATCGTAGTACTTCATAGATTTCTCGACTCACTACGTTCGCTCGAAATGACAAGTGAACAATTTGTTAGATACTCAACAACTGCATCGATATTCTCTTTTGACACCTTCTCTGTCACGCAGAAGTTCACGAGACCTTCCTCCACCTCAACGGCTCCGAAGACGCCGATGAGCATAAGCGCATCCTGAAGCTGGGCTGCAGGAACCTTTGACCTGAGGGTGAATTCCTTGAGGAACGGCTTGTCGAATGCCTCTTCGAAAAGCCCTGTCTCGAGAAGTCTGTCGTGGAGGTAATGAGCTCCGCCGTATGAAAGTTCATTGACCTTGCGAAGTCCTTCCGGTCCCATAAGTGACATATATACAGCCACATAGAGAGCCATCAGAGACTGGTTCGAGCAGATGTTGCTGGTAGCCTTCTCACGACGGATGTGCTGCTCGCGTGCCTGAAGAGTAAGTACATAGGCACGTTTGCCGTCTACATCTCTTGTAGCTCCTACGATGCGTCCGGGAAGTTTGCGGAGGTGGTCCTTTGTGCAGGCAAGGAAACCTACGTAAGGGCCGCCATAGCTGAGAGGAATACCGAGAGATTGCGAATCTCCGCAGACGATGTCCGCTCCCCACTCGCCAGGCGTCTTGATGACGGCAAGGGACGATGGGTCCGAATATACCATAAGAAGACCCTTCTGCGCGTGAACTGCGTCGGCATAGCCAGTAAGGTCTTCGATGATACCGTATTTGTTGATGCCAGGCACGAGCACACCCGCCACATCGCCGGCAGCGACTTCAGCGAGCATAGCGCCATAGGAAGTGACACCGTCCTGACAAGGGATGAATCCGAGCTGTACTCCGTTGAACTTCGCATATGTCTTCACGACCTCTACAACCTGAGGAAGCAGGCCTTCCGAAAGAAGGACGCGAGTCTTCTTCTTGGTCGAAGCCATAGCCATCATCATTGCCTCTGCAGCTGCTGTCGCACCGTCATACATTGATGCATTGGTGCAGTCCATACCGGTGAGGCCGGTGATCATAGACTGATACTCGAAGATGTATCTGAGAGTGCCTTGGGACACTTCAGGCTGATATGGAGTATATGCTGTAAGATACTCGGAACGCGAAATGATGTGAGGAATGACCGCCGGAGAATAGTGGTCATATGCTCCTAAGCCGCAGAGACAGAAAAGGCTGGTATTCTGCTCGGCAAGTTCCTCGAAATACTGACGGACCTCGTGCTCGGACATTGCATCCGGGAGGTCGTACTCTTTACGGTAGATGACATCAGCAGGAACATCGGAGTAGAGATCCTCAAGGGTCCCTGCTCCGATTCTGTCCAGCATCTGGCGTATGTCATCTTCCGTATGCGGAAAATAAGCGAAAGCCATAATGAAGTCTTTACTCGTTTGCACACATTGCCTCGTATGCAGCTGCATCCATAAGGCCTTCGAGCTCTGAAGGGTCGCTCATTTCCACCTTCATAATCCAGTTGGCAAATGCGTCCTCGTTCAGAAGTTCAGGAGCATCCTCAAGAGCCTCGTTGATCTCAACAACCTTGCCTGTAACAGGAGTGAAAAGGTCGCTGGCAGCCTTTACGCTTTCAACTGCACCGAACTCCTCACCTGCTTCAAGTTCGTCGTCCACTTCAGGCATATCAACATACGAGAGGTCGCCCATTGCGTGCTGTGCGAAATCGGTGATGCCGATGACTGCTACATTGCCTTCAACCTTTACCCATTCGTGTGACTCGCTGTAATAGAGTCCTTCAACTGTCTTTGCCATAATATCTTATTGTTTAATGTGTTATTAATTGTCATTCCGAGCGAAGTCGAGGAATCTCTACTTCTTGTAGTTCGTTTCGTAGAAGCGACGTTTTGTCACGATGCCAGGGAAGACTTTCTTGCGGATTCTGATCTCCACGTTGGTTCCGAGTTCCGTGTACGCCTTGTCGACCAATGCGACGCATACGCTGCGGTCAGTCGAGATGGAACGGTATCCTGTAGTGACGACTCCGACCTGTACTCCATCGACCTCAACAGGATATCCGGCACGCGGAATCGCCTTGTCCTGCAGTTCTATGCCGACACTCTTGCGCGTCAGTCCGGCCTGCTTCTGCTCTACGAGCGCGTCGCGGCCGATGAACTCTTCCTTGTCCTTTACCTTGGCGAACATTCCGAGGCCTGCCTCAAGAGGAGTGATCTCGTCGCTGAGTTCGTGGCCGTAAAGCGGAAGTCCCGCCTCGAAGCGAAGGGTGTCACGGCAGCCGAGGCCGCAAGGAGCCACGCCTGCGGCGAGGAGAGTGTCCCACATCTCGTTGATCACAGAGTGAGGTGCGTAGATCTCGAAGCCGTCTTCGCCGGTGTATCCGGTGCGGCTGACGATCATTCTGCAAGATTTCTCCACGCGCTCCGCTTGGTCGAAATGACAAGTTGTGAAATTACAATATGTATAGAAGCCGAGTTCCGCAGCCTTTGCAAGGCCGAGAGTCTCCACTGCGTATTTTTCAGCCTCCGGCCCCTGGAGGGCGATTTGTCCCCAGTTGTCCGATTCGTTCACTACTGTGACGTCGTAGCCCTCTTTCTGTGCGCAGAGCCACTCGTAGTCCTTTGCAATGTTTGAAGCGTTGACCACAAGGAGATAGCTGTTCGGCTCGAATTCCTTGTACACAAGGAGGTCATCCACTGTGGTTCCGTTTGGATAGAGCATCATTCCATAGAGGATCTTTCCGTCCTCCATTCCTCTGATGTCGTTAGAGAATATATGATTGACGAATTTGTCCGCGTCCGGTCCGCTCACAAAGATCTCTCCCATATGGGAAACATCGAACATACCGGCTCTCTGACGCACAGCATTGTGCTCGTCTGTGATGTTGGTATACTGAATCGGCATAATGAAGCCTCCGAAAGGGCTCATAAGCGCTCCCAGTGCAACGTGCTTGTCATACAAGCAGGTCTTCAAAAGATTCTCTTCCATATCTCGGTTTTGTGTTATGTTTTTATCTGGTCAAAATTCTATCGGATAGCCGGCTGACATTTCCATTACTGCATCCACATCCTGCTGTGTCAGCTGTATGGTGCCGTCTGTAAACTTTTCGAGTATGTACTGCACCAATGATTCCGGACTTTGCAGCACCGGATGGAGACTGCTGTATTCTTGCAGGTTCACCACCCTCTGCCTTACCGATTCCACTCCGTGCCTCTGGAGTTTCTCCACCGGCGGACGGATCGCCTCGGTCAGTGCCTCAAGGTCCGTCGAATAAAGCAGTGTTCCGTGGACAATGCTCTTTCCCGGCAACTGCTGGAAGGCGTTTCCGCTTACTTTTCTTCCGTCTACAAGGATATCGTTGCGTGTAGATTTCACAGCAGGCAGGCCCAATTCACACAACGAAGCGGCCAATGCAGACATATATCTGTCAAAGACCACTTCGACTTCTCCCCTGTCGGAGACATATGAAATCATAATATTGCCCATATCGGAATAGACACATCCTCCCCCGCTTTTTCGACGCACGACCTTCACTTTATGTTCTCTGCAATATTCAAGATTCACCTCATTCTCAAGCACTTGATTGCGTCCAATGATCACTGTAGGGTCCACTCTCCACACAAAAAAAGCCTCACAATCCAGGACCTTCGCCACATACTCTTCGAGGGCGAGGTAGAATGCGAGACTGTACTTGTCTGTGTTAGGTAGCAGGACCTGTTTCATATCCTTTTGTTTAAACCATTCAAATGTAAACAATTTTATTTGAAACTCCACCGCTACGGCACGAAAAATAACTGTCAAAATTTCTGCACCGGTATGCATTCAGGTATCATATATGCCTATTGCATCCGATGTAAAACGATTGAACAATGGAAAAGAACACGACACCGGTCAGACCGACCCTTACAATGCAGATGATCTTCAGGTATATGATGGAGAACGGATATTACCCGGAGTTCGACGACACATTCATCCTGTTCGATGTCGGAGAGAACACGGCGTTTGTGGATTATGAGGACGGGATATTGTCCGTGAAGATGTTCTTCGCGATAGAAAAGGACAGCATAGATACCTTCCTTAAGGCGTCTAACGACGCAATGATGAGCGCATATCTGGTGCGCCCGATAATCACAGAGGAGAAGTCAGGCATCATATTCAGCTGCGAGACATTCTGTGACAATATAAAAGACCTCCGCAGCTTTTTCCCGAGACTGGTTGTAAAGCTTGCGGAGGGCTTGGAAATCCATAAACTTGCAATGCAGGACTTATTCCTGAGGCAGTGTCTTGTTAAGAAGCACACATCCGAGTACTGCTGAAATTATCGAGCCGCAGAGCACGCCAAGCTTCGCCTGGTCGAGGAGGGCTGCGCCTTCAGCGCCAAGGCCTGCATATGAAAGGTCTGCAATGAACATCGACACTGTGAATCCGATACCGCAGACAACGCATACGCTCGCGAATGACTTCCAGTCGGTTCCGGCAGGGAGCGATACGAACTTGAGACGGATCGCGATCCAAGAGAACGAGAATACGCCGATGAACTTGCCGGCAACGAGGCCGACCATAACAGCGACTCCCACGCCCGAGAAGAGGCTGCCGAAGCTCATTCCTTCGAGAGACACGCCTGCGTTCGCGAAGGCGAAGAGCGGGATCACGATGAAGTTGATGAGGAAGTGGAGTCCGTCCTCGAGATCCTGGAGCGGGCTGATCATCTTGTCGGCCGCCGACTCGATACTCTTGAGGGTGTGGATCTCCTCGTTCGAGAGCACTACGGTATTGTGGAGATCATCCACTTCAATCACAGGGAACTTATTGATATTCTGGCGGATACGCTCGAGGTAAAATCCTGTTCCCTTCTTGAGTGTAGCAGGGATGCAGAACGCTACGATCACTCCGGCGATGGTAGCGTGGATGCCCGAGTTGAGCATAGCATACCAGAGCACGAGGCCGATCGACACATAGAATGACTTCGCACGTATCTTAGCGATGTTTCCGATCACCATTGCAGTCACGCAGAGTGCAGAGATGACCATAAACATAAAGTTGATGTCTGACGAATAGAACATCGCGATCACGATGATACCTCCGAGGTCGTCGGCTACAGCGAGCGCTGCAAGGAATACCTTGAGACCTACCGGCACTCTCGACTTGAAGACTGCGAGGACTCCGAGGGAAAATGCGATGTCGGTCGCCATCGGGATGGCAAGACCTCTCTGCATCGTGGCGTCAGCCGGGCAGAAGAGCGCGAAAAGGAGGACAGGAACGACCATACCTCCGCAGGCTCCGATGATAGGCAGGAGGGCCTTTTCCTTTGTAGAGAGTTCTCCGACGCGGATTTCACGCTTGATCTCAAGACCTACAGAAAGGAAGAAGATGGCCATAAGGAAGTCGTTGATGACTTCTCCAAGGGACATACTGTGGCCTCCGTGGCTGAAGAAGTTGAAATCTCCTATGGAGAAATGTACCGGGTTCTGCCAGATGGAAAAATACCATTCCTTCACTCCTGGAAGATTGGCGCATACAAGGGCAAGTACGGTAAAGAAAATGAGTACCATACTTGAGTTCACGTGCCTTCTGAATTTACTTAAGAAACTGTAATTAGAATGTGGCATAGCGATGAATTTTTGACGTTTCTACACTACGATTTTTAAAAACGGGCGCAAAAGTAGTCAATTTTTCCACATAGTATCCTTTAAAGACAATTTTATTGGGACTTTGGACATTTTTTTATAAATTTGCCGCCTGTTTTTCGGAAATAATTAAAAACTTCATAAAACAATGGCTAAAGAAATCAAAAACGAGAAGGCTGAGGCAGTAGTTGAGGCCGTTTCAAAGACAGAGCAGTTCTTCGAGAAGAACGGTAAGCTCCTTTCTATCGTATGCTTGGCAGTAGTAGCAGTATGCATCGCATCTTTCTGCTGGCACAAGTTCGTAAACCAGCCTAAGATTGCTGAGGCTCAGGGTCAGATGGCATTCGCTGAGGAGAACTTCCGCAATGCAGCTGATTCAACAGGCTTCGCTCTCGCACTTTACGGTGACGGCAATGTACTCGGTTTCGAGCAGATCATCGACGAGTATGGCAAGAAGGGTGGCGAGTCAGTAGTATTCTACGCTGGTGTTTGCGAGTTCAACCTCAAGAACTACGAGTCAGCTATCAGCTACTTCAAGTCATACAACGGCAAGGACGAGTTCTTCAAGGCTCGCGCTCTCGGTTGCATCGGCGACTGCTACGTTAACCTCGAGGACTACGCAACAGCTCTTGGTTACTTCGAGAAGGCAGCTGCAGCAGCTGACAACGCATTCGCAGCAGAGTATCTTCTTGACGCTGGCGTAGTGGCTGAGTTCCTCGGCGAGAACGCTAAGGCGCTTTCATTCTACAAGAAGATCAAGGAAGAGTACCCGACAGCAATGCAGGCTTACGATGTAGACAAGTACATCAGCCGTATCGAAGCTAAATAATTTTAGACTATGGGAAGAGCATTTGAGTTCCGTAAGGAGAGAAAGTTCAAGAGATGGGGTCATATGGCCCGCGTCTTCACCAAGATCGGTAAGGAAATCACTATCGCTGTAAAGCAGGGTGGTTCAGATATCACTGGTAACCCACGTCTTCGCGCCCTCATCCAGACTGCACGAAGCGAGAATATGCCTAAGGACAACATCGAGCGCGCTATCAAGAGAGCGACCGACAAGGATCAGGCAGATTACAAGGAGGTAGTATTCGAGGGTTACGGTCCTCACGGTATCGCAGTTCTCGTAGAGGCTGCTACCGACAACAACAACCGTACTGTAGCAAACGTACGTTCATACTTCACTAAGAGCGGCGGATCGCTCGGAACTTCAGGCAGCGTTGACTATATGTTCGACCGCAAGTGTATGTTCCGTATGAAGAGCGCTAATCCATACGACCTCGAGGAGCTTGAGCTTGAGCTCATCGACTACGGCGTAGAGGAGATCTTCGAGGAGGAGAACGACAACGAGGAAATGGAAATCGTACTCTACGGTGAGTTCACTGCATTCAACACTATCCAGAAGTGGATCGAGGAGAACGGCTATGAGCTCGTGGCAGCAGAGTTCACCCGCCTTCCAAACGTTGACCTCAAGGTTCTTGAGGGTGACGCAAAGGCAGACATCGAGAAGCTCATCGAGCGTATCGAGGAGGACGATGACGTACAGAACGTTTACACTACAATGCAGCCGTAATTACTGCAACATACGACAATGAAAAGGGCGGTTCAGATTTGAATCGCCCTTTTCATTGTTATTGGAATTAATTTTCCTATCTTTGTGTGTTATGTACATTTATCAGTATCATTAAGACCTATGTATAAAATAGTTTCTAAAGATATGCTGACTCCGACAATCTGTCGGATGAAGGTGGAGGCGCCTCGCCTCGCTTCTGCAGCATTACCCGGACAGTTCCTTATCATCAGGGCAGACGAGCAGGGAGAACGTATTCCTTTGACGATCAGTGATTACGACAAGACGAACGGCACAGTGACCATCGTTACCCAGCAGATCGGCGCATCTACAGCAGAGATCTGCGCTTACAACGAAGGCGATGCGTTCGCTGACGTTGTGGGTCCTCTCGGCATCCCTTCAGACTTCACAGAGATGTCTGCTGAGGAACTCGCAGGCAAAAGATACGTATTCATCGCCGGCGGCGTTGGTACAGCACCTGTGTATCCTCAGGTGAAATGGCTCCACGAAAGAGGAGTCGCTGTGGATGTGATCATCGGAGCGAAGACAAAGGACCTTGTAATATATAAGGAAGAGATGTCTGCTGTCTGCGACAATCTTTACATCTGTACAGACGACGGTTCCGAGGGATTCAAGGGTCTCGTGACTGCGATGCTCGAGAAGCTCGTGAACGAGGACGGAAAGGTATACGACCAGGCTGTTGCGATCGGTCCTATGATTATGATGAAGTTCGCTACCCTCACCTGCAAGAAGCTCAACCTTCCTGTGATCGTCAGCCTCAACACGCTGATGGTGGATGGTACCGGAATGTGCGGAGCCTGCCGAGTGACAGTGGGCGGAAAGGTACGTTTCGCTTGCGTGGAAGGTCCTGAGTTCGACGGATACCTTGTAGACTTTGACGAGGCTATGCGCCGTCAGAGAATGTATAATACAGAAGAGCGTGAGGCTACAGAGCATCACACTTGCAGAATCGGGAGGGGCAAATAATGGCAAACAAGATTCCTAGAGTTCCTGTAAGAGAGCAGGATCCTAAAGTACGTGCGACCAACTTCGAGGAGGTATGCTACGGATACAATGCTGAGGAGGCTCAGCTTGAGGCTACAAGATGTCTCAACTGCAAGAACCCACGCTGCGTGGCTGCTTGCCCTGTAAGCGTCAAGATTCCTCAGTTCATCTCACAGGTGGCTGCAGGCGACTTCGCCGGCGCTGCCGCAACTATCGCGGAGGATTCTTCGCTTCCTGCAGTCTGCGGACGCGTATGTCCACAGGAGACTCAGTGCGAGGGAAGCTGTATCCTCGGAATCAAGGGAGAGCCAGTGGCTATCGGAAAGCTTGAACGTTTCGTAGCAGACTGGAGCAGAGAAAACGGCGGTGTGAAGCCGGTTACAGCTCCTGCCAACGGTCACAAGGTGGCTGTCATCGGCAGCGGTCCTGCAGGACTTGCCTGTGCGTCTGACCTTGCAAAGCTCGGCTATGAAGTAACTGTATTTGAGGCACTTCACCGTGCCGGCGGAGTATTGGAATACGGTATTCCTGAGTTCCGTCTCCCTAAGGACAAGGTCGTTGCTGCTGAGATTGCCGCAGTGAAGGCATTGGGCGTAAAGATCGAGACAAACGTTATCGCAGGACGTACAGTGACTATCGACGCACTGCTTGACGAGGAAGGATTCGACGCTGTGTTCGTAGGCTCGGGAGCAGGTCTTCCTCGCTTTATGAACATACCTGGAGAGCACTACAACGGCGTATTCTCAGCCAATGAGTTCCTCACCAGAAACAACCTTATGAAGGCATACCGCGACGACTATGACACTCCTATCCGTGCAGGAAAGAAGGTTGTGGTCGTAGGTGGCGGAAACGTTGCTATGGACGCAGCGCGTACAGCGCTTCGCCTCGGAGCAGAGACAACCATCGTATATCGTCGTACTGAGAAGGAACTTCCTGCACGTGCAGAAGAGGTTCACCACGCAAAGGAGGAGGGCATCCAGTTCGCTATGCTCACCAACCCTGTGGAAGTGCTCGGAGACGAGAACGGCTGGGTAAAGGCAGTCAAGTGTATCCGTATGGAGCTCGGCGAGCCTGACGAAAGCGGACGCCGATCACCTGTAGAGGTTCCGGGGTCCGAGTTCGAGATCGAGACAGATACAGTGATTATGTCACTCGGAACATCTCCTAACCCGCTCATCGCAAAGACCACAAAGGGTCTCGAGACGACAAGAAGAGGCTGTCTCGTAGCAGATGAAAACGGAGCTACAACACGCCAGGGAGTCTTCGCAGGCGGTGACGCAGTAACAGGAGCAGCGACAGTGATCCTCGCTATGGGAGCAGGACGCAAGGCTGCTGCAGCTATTCACGAATATATTCAGAACAAGTAATTGGAAGATAATAAGATCTATATACTTGACGGTGCTATGGGCACCACCATACAGAAATTCGGACTTGACGAGGGTGACTACCACGGAGGTCCGTTTTCTGCGTGTAACAAGGACCTTAAAGGCAACAACGAATGTCTGAACATTACCCGACCTGACGTCATAAAGAAGGTTCACAAGGAGTATATTGCCTCGGGAGCAGACATCATCGAGACCAACACATTCAGTGCAAACGTCATCTCGCAGAGTGAATACGGCTGCGAGGAGTTTGCTGCTGATATGGCATACGAGGGTGCAAGACTCGCGAGGGAAGCGGCGGACGAGGCCGCTGCTCTTGCAGCGGAGATCGGCCTCAGCCGCAAGGTATGGGTAGCCGGAAGCATCGGCCCTACATCGAAGTCCCTCTCGCTTTCACCTGACGCCGGCGACCCGACATTCAGGCCGTACTGTTTCGACGATATGTACAGTGCATACCGTCAGCAGGTGGAAGCCCTCCTCCGTGGAGGCGTCGACCTTCTGCTCATCGAGACATCGTTCGACGCTCTCAATGTAAAGGCCGCTCTTAAGGCCATCGAGGACCTTTCGGAAGAAAAGATTCCTGTAATCATCTCAGTATCAGTAAGTGACCGAAGCGGCAGGACCCTGACAGGCCAGACATTGGAGGCCTTCTACACTGCCGTGCGCCACTACCCTATCCTCGCCTTCGGAGTGAACTGTTCGCTCGGAGCGGCTGAGCTTATGCCTCTTGTGGAGGATATGAACAGATGGTGCGGATGTCGCATCAGCTGCTATCCTAACGCCGGTCTCCCTAACGAGATGGGCGGATACGACCAGAGTCCGGAGGATATGGCCGCTCAGGTCAAGGTAATGGCCGAAAAGGGTCTGATAAACATTGTCGGAGGCTGCTGCGGCACGACTCCGGAGCATATCAAGGCAATTGCAGGTGCGGTCAAGGGCATCAAGCCGAGGAGCGTCGGCGCTGAAGAGGATCAGGTCCTGAACGTCAGCGGACTGGAGAATGTGAAGGTGGATGTGAAGACAAGCAACTTCATCAATGTCGGTGAAAGGACAAACGTTGCCGGCTCGAGGAAGTTCGCCCGTCTGATTTCAGAAGGGAAATATGATGAGGCTCTGCAGATTGCTGCAAAGCAGATCGAGGACGGAGCTTCCATCATCGACATCAATATGGATGACGCGATGCTGGACAGCACCAGGGAGATGGAGCGTTTCGTTCGACACATTTCCAACGACCCTGCCGTAGCCAAGGCAGCACTGATGATCGACTCGTCACACTGGGAGACCATCATCGCAGGTCTCAAGAATGCTCAGGGAAAGTGCATAGTGAACTCGATCAGCCTCAAGGAAGGTCCTGAGAGTTTCATCAGCAAGGCCAAGGAAATCGCATCCTACGGCGCTGCAATGGTGATTATGGCCTTTGACGAGGAGGGCCAGGCGACAACATTCGACAGAAAGATAGCCATCTGCAAGCGTGCATACAGACTGCTCACAGAGGAGGCAGGAATCAGCCCTGAGAACATAATATTCGACGTAAACATCCTTTCTATAGGCACAGGTATCGAGGAGCACGCACGCTACGGTGTGGACTTCATCGAGGCTGTAAGATGGATCAAGACCAACCTCCCGGGAGCGCTGACTTCCGGCGGAGTGTCAAATCTTTCATTCTCATTCAGAGGCAACAACGCAGTGCGCGAAGCGATGCATTCGGCCTTCCTTTATCACGCGATCGAGGCAGGAATGGATATGGCCATCGTGAACCCTTCTATGCTTCAGATCTATGACGAGATCGAGCCTGAACTGCTCAAGTGTGTGGAGGACGTGATCTTCGACACAGACGCACAGGCTACAGAAAGACTCATCGAGAAAGCGTCTGCAATTATGGCTCAGAAGGACGCGCAGAACACTTCAGAAACAACATCAACCCAGGTAGTTGAAACCACTGTGTCAGAGCGTCTTAAGGTTGCTCTTATCAAGGGCTCAAGCGCTAATCTGGCTACGGATCTTGAAGAGGCGATGACCGAGTTCGGCACAGCCGTGAAGGTGATCGAAGGTCCTCTGATGGAGGCTATGGAAGCGGTCGGAAAGATGTTCGGCGAAGGAAAGATGTTCCTCCCTCAGGTAGTCAAGTCTGCCAAGGTTATGAGGGATGCAGTTGATATTCTTGAGCCGCATATCAACGCTGCCGAGAACACAACTGCCGCGTCAAGACCGAAGGTGGTTCTGGCTACTGTGAAGGGCGACGTGCACGACATAGGAAAGAACATCACAGGCATCGTATTGGCCTGCAACGGATTCGACATACACGACCTCGGAGTGATGGTGGACAAGGAGACCATCCTCGCAGAGGCGGAAAAGATAAACGCAGACATAATCGCTGTCAGCGGACTCATCACTCCGTCGCTTTACCAGATGGAGGAACTCTGCCGCGATATGGCTTCAAGAGGTATGACTACCCCACTGTTCATCGGTGGCGCTACAACATCTGCAGTACACACTGCGGTGAAGCTCGCGCCGCTCTACGACTACGTCTTCTACGGCGCCGACGCTTCTGCAGCGGCTGTGCTTGCGAAGAAGTGCGTTATGGACAGAAAGGCCTTCGAGGAGGCTCAGCACAGCGAGCAGCAGCGTATCAGGGATGTGTACAACCGTAAGAATGAGGCTCCTAAGTCAGAAAACGTTGAATGGAAGATATTCCAGAAGGCGGAGAAGCCTGTAGAGGTGGTCGGAAAACCGGCTGACATTCCTGTAAGGGAGCTTACCACAGAGGAGGTTCTTCCATATTTCGACTGGAGGATGCTCTATGCCATCTGGGGCGTGAAATACGGCAGCAAAAACCCTGAGGCTATGGAACTTATGCAGCTCCGCCAGGACGCTGAGGAGGAACTCGCGTTGGCCAACTTCAGGATCAGCGTATCGGCAAGATTCCTTGATGCGGTTACTGACGGAAAGGACCTCATCACTGATGAAGTGCGTCTGCCTATGCTCAGACAGGAGACTCTGGAGGGTCTTTCTCTCTGTGACTATATCGCAGACGAAAAGTCAGGTGTGAAATCCCCTCTCGGATTCTTCACGATAACCGTAAAGGCAAAGAACGCAGCGCACGAAGAGGGCTGCTGCTGTCCTGCCTGCGGAAACAAATACGAGGACCTCGTTGCCAAGGCTGTGAGAATGACTCTTGCAGAGGCGGCTTCAAAGTGGCTCGACAAGCAGTTGGCACAGGACGGCCTGAAGGTCATCAAGCCTGCAGCGGGCTATTCAAGTTGCCCGGACCACACCCTCAAGGAGGATATCTGCAAGGTACTTTCCGGCAGATTCAGCCTCGGCATCAAACTTACAGAAAGCTTCGCTATGATCCCTGAGGCCAGCATCTGCGGCTTCATCTTCCTCCACCCTCAGGCGAAATATCCTGAGATACGCACCATCAGCAGGGAGCAGTATGACGACTACGTTCAGAGAAGAGGAATGAGCGAGGAGAAGGCAAGAAGGTTCATCGGACATATGTTAAGATAAAACTGGAATACTATGAAGGTATCTGAGATATTGAGCACCAGCACAAAAGCGTTTCCGTCGCTGGAGATCGTGCCTCCTATGCGAGGTATGACAAAGAACGAACTCCTTGAGAGCATCGCTCCGTTTATGGAGTTCAACCCTAAGTACATCAATGTGACAAGCCACAGGGACGAGTACGAGTATCGTGAGGCGGCGGACGGCAGTTTCAGCAGACATCTTATCCGCAACCGCATCAGCGAGACAACAGTATGCGCTGCGATTATGGAGAGATATGACATCGAGACCATTCCGCACATCATCTGCGCAGGTACTACCAAGGAGGAGATCGAGAGCAAACTCGACAACCTTGAGTTCCTGGGCATCAACAACATAGTGGCGTTGCGCGGCGACAGTATGTCTAGCGAAAAGCGCTTCACTCCTACGCCTGGCGGCTACAGTTACGCGAGCGAACTCGTGGAGGGAATCCGCAAGTATCAGGGAAGCGCGAGCTACAGAAGAAGCAGAAAGGGTGACGATGACAGATACTTCTGCATCGGAGTGGGAGCATACCCGGAAAAGCATTTCGAGGCACCTAACATCGAGACCGACATCGCAAATCTCAAGCGAAAGGTTGATGCAGGCGCGGATTATGTTATCACACAGATGTTCTTCGACAATAATGTGTATTATGACTTCGTGGCAAAATGCCGCGCAGCGGGTATAAATGTGCCTATCATTCCAGGCCTCAAGCCTATCTCTACTTTCAGGCAGGTGACATCCCTTCCTGAGGCGTTCTCGCTGGACATTCCAGTGGAACTGACCGAGGCTTTGAAGGATGCGAAGGACGACAGAGAAGCGGCCTACAGGATCGGAACAGAGTGGTGTTCGATGCAGTGCAAGGACCTCATCGCCCACGGCGTTCCGGCGGTACATTTCTACACAATGGGCAAAAGTGACAATATCGTTAAAATCCTGCAGAATTGCTTCTGATTTTAACCGAATAAGGTTGTTTACTCGGGCTTTTATTATTAGATTTGCATAATTGACTTGAAACTAAAACAAAAACATATAATTAATAGAAATATGCAGAACAAATTGCAAGAACTGACAGACAAACTCTACAACGAGGGTCTGGCAAAAGGAAAACAGGAAGGTGAGGAAATCCTTGCCAAAGCAAAGGTTCAGGCAGAGGAGATCGTAGCTAAGGCTCAGGCAGAGGCAGCGCAGATCGTTGCAGCAGCACAGAAGCAGGCTGAGGAACTCAAGACCAAGGTTGCATCGGACGTGAAGATGGCAGCGAACCAGAGCCTTGCGGCAACTAAGAAGGACATCGAGACTCTCGTAGTAGGCAAAATGGCAGACGAGCCAGTGAAGAAGGCGCTCGCATCTGCTGATTTCGTCAAGGAACTCATCAAGGCTGTTGCGGAGAAATTCACAACTGAGGGTCCGGTTGATCTTGCAGTCATTCTTCCAGAGTCGCTTAAGGGCGAACTTGAGCCGTTTGTTACAGGCGAACTCGCCAAGATTCTCGGCGCAGAGGTAAAGGCTGACTTCTCTAAGAAGGTAAGCGGCGGTTTCCAGATTGGTCCTAAGAACGGCGGTTACTTTGTAAGCTTCACAGAGGAGACATTCAACGAACTCATTTGCGAATACCTCAGACCAGCAACAAAGAAAATCCTCTTCGGATAATGAACAATTACATTTATATAATCGCAGGTCTTCCTGATTTCACTCCGGATTGGAGACAAGGAGAAGATGTGCTCAACAGTCACCTCGAGCAGATGAAGGAACTTCTGTCCGCAAAGGACAACGAAGTGCTCGACTTCATCATCAAGGGATTCGACAAAGAGCAGATCGGTCTTGATTTCTACAAGGCAGCATTGTCTCACAACAACGGATTCATCAGGGAGTTCTTTCAGTTTGATCTGAATGTGCGAAACCAGAAGGTCAGATATCTGAATCAGGCCTTGGGACGAGCACCGGAAAAGGACGTTCTCAAGCTGACGGATCCTGAAGCGGAACTGACAGGCCTTGAGCCTGAGGCTCCGGAGTTCAAGGAGTCGGAGAAGCTGCAGGGCATCCTTGAAGGAAGCGACATCCTGTCAAGAGAAAGAGGAATCGACGATCTGTATTGGGAAAAGATTGACGAAATCACCCTCTTTGACTATCTCACATTCGAGAAGATTCTCGCGGTAGCAGTCAAAATGATGATCATCCGCCGCTGGATCTTGCTTGACGAAAAAACAGGACGCGAAATGTTCAAGAGACTCGTAGACGAAGTGCGCGGCACTTTCAAAGGAGTTGATTACAACGAATAAAACAAAATAGTTATTATCATATGAAAACAACAGGAAAGGTTACGGGTATCGTATCCAACCTTGTGACTGTAGAAGTCAACGGTCCAGTATCTCAGAATGAGATCTGCTTCATTACCGTAGGTGACACAAAGCTTATGGCCGAGGTCATCAAGGTCAATGGAAAGAACGCCGCAGTACAGGTATTCGAGAGCACCCGTGGACTTAAGAACGGAGACTTGGTAGAGTTCGAGGAAAAGATGCTTGAGGCAACCCTCGGTCCAGGTCTTCTCTCAAGTAGTTATGACGGTCTTCAGAACGACCTCACCACAATGGACGGCGTATTCTTGAAAAGAGGAGAGTACACCACACCACTCAACCACGAGAAGCTTTGGGACTTCACTCCTATCGCAAAGCCAGGCGACAAGGTAGTTGCAGCAGACTGGCTCGGAGAGGTGAAGGAAGGATGGCTTCCTCACAAGATTATGGTGCCGTTCGCATTCAAGGGCGAGTACACAGTAAAGTCTGTGGCAGAAGCAGGTCAGTACAACATTGACAAGGTTGTGGCAGTGCTTACTGACGCATCAGGTGAGGACGTAGAGGTAACAATGTGGCAGAAATGGCCAGTGAAGGTTGCCATCAAGGGCTACAAGGAAAAGCCAAGACCATCAAAGATTATGGAGACTGGAGTGCGCGCCATCGACACTCTCAACCCTATCGCAGAGGGTGGTACAGGCTTCATCCCTGGTCCATTCGGTTGCGGTAAGACAGTGCTTCAGCACGCGATCGCAAAGCAGGGTGATGCAGACGTGATCCTTATGGCAGCCTGCGGTGAGCGTGCAAATGAGGTTGTGGAGATCTTCGCCGAGTTCCCTGAGCTCATCGACCCACACACAGGCCGTCACCTTATGGAGCGTACTACCATCATCTGTAATACATCGAATATGCCGGTTGCAGCTCGTGAGGCTTCAGTATACACTGCGATGACAATCTGCGAGTACTACCGCGCAATGGGTCTTAAGGTCCTTCTCCTTGCTGACTCGACATCACGTTGGGCACAGGCACTCCGTGAGATGTCAAACCGTATGGAGGAGCTCCCAGGTGCAGACGCATTCCCTGTGGACCTTTCAGCGATCATCTCTAACTTCTATGCCCGCGCAGGTATGGTTGTCCTCAACAACGGACAGACAGGTGCGGTCACATTCATCGGTACAGTATCACCTGCCGGCGGTAACCTCAAGGAACCGGTGACCGAGTCTACGAAGAAGGCAGCACGCTGCTTCTACGCTCTTGAGCAGAACCGTGCAGACCAGAAGCGTTACCCTGCAGTCAACCCTATCGACTCATATTCTAAATATCTCGAGTATCCGGAGATCCGCGAATACCTCAACGAGACTATTATGCCAGGTTGGGTTGAAATGGTTGAGAAGACCAAGAACATCATCCGCAAGGGTAAAGAGGCAAACGACCAGATCAACATCCTCGGTGATGACGGTGTTCCTATGAGCTACCACGAAATCTTCTGGAAGTCAGAGCTTGTGGACTTCGTGATCCTCCAGCAGGACGCATTCGACGACATCGACGCCCTCTGTCCGCTCGAAAGACAGAAATATATGCTCAAGATAGTGATCGACATCTGCGACCGTGATTTCGTATTCGAGGACTTCGAGGAGTGCCGCAACTATTTCAAGGAGCTCATCAACTGTCTCAGACAGATGAACTACTCTGAATTCAAGAGCGACAGATTCAATGAGTATCAGGAAAAACTTAATAATCTTCTAAGCAATGGCAAGTAAGGCATTTCAGAAAATATACACTCAGCTGGAGGCCATCACAAAGGCTACAGTATCGCTCAGAGCGACAGGTGTTTCAAACGACGAGCTTGCGCTCGTAGACGGCCGCCTTGCTCAGGTGGTTAAGACAAAGGGAGAACTGGTTACTCTCCAGATCTTCTCTGGTACAGAAGGCATCCCTACAAATGCTGAGGTAGTATTCCTCGGCGCAGCACCAAGCCTCAACGTAGGTGAGGAGCTTGCAGGACGTTTCTTGAACGCATATGGCGAGCCTATCGACGGCGGTCCGGAAGTAGAAGGCACCAGAGTCGAGATCGGTGGTCCATCAGTTAACCCATATAAGAGAAAGCAGCCATCACAGATCATCCCTACAGGTATCGCCGGCATCGACCTCAACAACACACTCGTGTCAGGACAGAAGATTCCATTCTTCGCTGACGCTGACCAGCCATACAACAATGTAATGGCACAGGTAGCACTCCGTGCAGACGTAGATAAGATCATCCTCGGCGGTATGGGTCTTTCAAACGACGACTACCTCTACTTCAAGCACGAGTTTGAGGCAGCAGGAGCCCTTGACAAGATCATCTCTTTCGTAAATACGACTGAGCAGCCGCCTGTAGAGCGTCTCCTCATTCCGGATATGGCGCTTACAGCAGCAGAGTACTTCGCAGTGGAGAAGAACGAGAAGGTTCTCGTGCTCCTCACAGATATGACACTCTACGCCGATGCTCTTTCAATCGTGTCTAACCGTATGGACCAGATTCCTTCTAAGGACTCTATGCCAGGTTCACTCTACTCTGACCTCGCAAAGATCTACGAGAAGGCCGTGCAGCTTCCAGACGGAGGTTCGATCACCATCATCGCTGTGACAACGCTCAACGACGGAGACATCACTCACGCGATTCCAGATAACACAGGTTACATCACAGAGGGACAGCTCTTCCTCCGTACAGACCCTGATTCAGGTAAAGTCATCATCGACCCGTTCCGTTCGCTTTCACGTCTGAAACAGCTCGTTCAGGGCAAGAAGACACGTAAGGACCACGGACAGGTAATGAACGCATCAGTACGTCTTTACGCAGACGCGCAGAATGCAAAGACCAAGCTCGAGAACGGTTTCGACCTGAGCGACTATGACCTCAGATGTCTTGACTATGCCAAGGCTTATGCTACAAGACTCCTCGCAATCGACGTCAACCTCAAGATCGACGAGATGCTCGACACTGCTTGGGAACTCTTCAGCACATACTTCACCAAGGCAGAGACCGGTATCAAGCAGGAACTGATTGACGAGTTCTGGAAAAAATAAAACCCTACAGTCATTTCGACAGTAGTGGAGAAATCTAAAATTTATGGCAATAAAGTTTCAATATAATAAGACTTCTCTCAACAACTTGAACAAGCAGCTCAAGATGAGGAAGAACGCACTCCCTACGTTGAAAAACAAGGAGTCGGCTCTCCGCATCGAGGTGAAGAAGGCCAAGGATTACGCAGAGAAGCTTATTGAAGATCTTGATGCCTCATTGAAGAGATACGACTATCTCGCAGCGCTTTGGAACGAATTCCAGCCAAATCTGATTTCTATCGTCGATGTAGACCTATATACAGTAAAGGTTGCCGGAGTCAAGACTCCTGCCCTGGGTGACATCACATACGAGATCAACGAGTTCGACGCATTCAGCTGCCCTGCGTGGTTTGCAGACGGAGTTGCGATCCTCAAGGAACTCTCAAGACTGGGAATCGAGTCTGAGGTATACAGGGAGAAAGCCCGTATCCTTGACTTCCAGAGAAAGAAGACCACTCAGAAAGTAAACCTGTATGAGAAGGTGCAGATCCCTGGATATCAGGAGGCCATCAGAAAGATCAAACGATATATGGAAGACGAGGAGAACCTCTCTAAGGCAGCTTCCAAGATCGTGAAGAGCAGACACGCTCTTGAAGAAGAAGAGGAGGAAATGAACAATGATAACTAAAATGACAAAATATTCCTTCATTCTCCTTACCGGAGAGAAGGAGGGCTTCTTGGAGCAGCTTCAGGAGCTTGGGGTCGTGGATATCAGCCGTTCAGTAAAGCCTGTTGACCAGGGCTCCTCTGAGATGCTTGCCAAGGCGACAAAGGCCAAGAAGGCACTGGAGTTCCTTGAAGGCATCGACTACACCAAAGATGCAGACGCAGAAGCCATATCAAAGGCGACAGTCACAGTGGAAGGCGACCCTATCGCCTACATTGAAAACTGCAAGTCGAAACTGGTAGAGCTTCAGGCTGCTCTTTCATCTGCAAGAAAGGAAGTTGAGATCAGACGTCCGTGGGGTACATATGACCAGAAGGCGATCGACTCCCTTGCAGAAATGGGATACTCTGTACACTACTATGTTGTAGATAAGAAAAAGTTTGACGAAGGCTGGGCTGAACTCTACCCTCTCCAGGTCGTTGACGACCAGACAGACAAGGTATGGTTCGTGACAGTATCATCAAACGACACCGAATACGACTTCCCTATCAAGGAGCTCGCTGCACCTGAAGGAACAGTTGCTCAGGCAAATGAAGAGGTGGAGCGAATCAAGGAAGAGATCATACTCTGCAAGGCAGGCATCCTTAATGCAAAGGACTATATCCCAGCTATCAAGGCTACTATGGAAACCAACCTGGCAGACCTTGACCGCTACCTTGCTGACTCTGCACGAGAGAGTGCAGCAGAAGACCTTCTTACAATCTTCACAGGATTTGCTCCTGTCGAAAATACAGAAGAGCTTACTGCAGCATTCGACAATATGGGAGTACTCTACATAAAGGAAGAGGCAAAGGAAGAGGACAATCCGCCTATCAAGCTGAAGAACAACTGGTTTACAAAGCAGTTTGAGGTCTTTACCGGTATGTATGGAATGCCTGTATACAGCGAGTTCGACCCGACAGCGATTGTTGCTCCATTCTACCTCCTGTTCTTCTCGATGTGTCTTGGAGATGCCGGATACGGTATTGCGCTCCTGCTCTTCGGACTTATGTTGAACAAGGGTATAGTAAAGATCGGTATGTTCGACGGACTTGGCAGCATCATCTCGCTGCTCGGTGCAGGAACAATCGTAGTGGGAACAGTGCTCGGAACATTCTTCGGCATCAGCCTTTATGACGCTGTATGGGTACCTGAGGCACTTAAGAAGTGTATGATCGTAGGCGAAGTTGAAGTCTCAGGACTTGGAACTTTCAATGTCCAGATGCTTCTCGCCCTTGCAATCGGTATCTTCCACATCTGCCTTGCTATGACAGTAAAGGCGATATGCTACACCAAGCGTTTCGGATTCAGAGCTAACTTCGCGACTTGGGGATGGCTTCTGCTTATAGTAGGAGGCATCGTTACTGCAATACTCGGAGTTGGAAAATTCGTATCACCAGAGGCTATCAAGTGGGCAGTGATCGGTATCGGTACACTCTCAGCCCTCGGAATCTACGTATTCAACACTCCTGGCAGAAACCCTCTTATGAACATCGGAGCCGGTCTTTGGGACACATATAATATGGCGACAGGTATTCTCGGAGACGTGCTCAGCTACATCCGACTCTTCGCACTCGGACTTGCCGGCGGTATGCTCGGACAGGCATTCAACAACCTGGCAGGTATGGTAAAGGGAGACAGCGTGGTATCCTGGGTGCCGTTCGTAATCATCCTGATCATCGGACACCTCCTCAACCTGCTGATGTCATCGCTCGGTGCATTTGTACACCCAATGCGACTCACATTCGTTGAGTACTTCAAGAACGCCGGATATGAAGGACGCGGCGCTAAATACAATCCTTTAAAGAAAGATTAACAATAACAAACAAAAATATCTAACATTATGGAAGTAAACGTATTACTTGGTTACATTGGCCTTGCTTGTATGCTCGGTCTCTCATTCATCGGTAGTGCATTCGGCACAACTATCGCTGGTAACGCAGCTGAAGGTGGATTGAAGAAGAATCCAGACGGATCAACAAACTATATGATCCTTTCAGCGATGCCAGCATCACAGGGTCTCTACGGTTTCGTAGCGTTCCTCCTCTGGGTAGGTAAGGACTTCGCGCACGATGGCGTAAAGCTCTTCGCTGTAGGTCTTGCAGTAGGAGTAGTTCTCCTTTTCTCTGCAATCCGTCAGGGTCAGGTTTGTGCTAACGGTATCGTTGGTATCTCACAGGGTCACGATGTGTTCACTAACACACTCATCTACGCCGCTCTCCCTGAGTTCTATGCGATCCTTTCACTCATCGCTGCCCTTATGGTTTAATCATCAGCAAATCCATACGAAAAACCGGCTGCTTTTGCAGTCGGTTTTTTTTATATATCTTTGTGTTGTAAAACCTAAGACTAAACGACAATGGCATTCAATATAACAGACAACACAAAGTGCGGTGTAATAGGATACGGTAGCTGGGCGACAGCACTTGTGCATACATTGGTCAAGAACAAGGTCCACGTATGGTGGCACATACGTAACGAAGAGGTAATGGAAAGCCTTCTGACCGAAGGTTACAACGCTAAATATCTGAGTGACATCGAATTCGATAAGAATTACATAACTCCAGTCAGCGACATAAACGAAGTTGTCAAAAACACAGAAGTCATTCTCATAGCGACTCCGTCCGCATTCCTTAAAAATGTGATGGAAGACCTTACTGAGTCCCTTGAAGACAAGTTCATCCTTTCTGCAACAAAGGGTATAATTGCAGATGACTATACAACGATCACAGAGTATTTCAACCAGACATACAACCTTCCATACGCTCAGCTGGGCCTTATTTCAGGACCATCTCACGCAGAAGAGGTTGCCCTTGACAGGCTTTCATATCTCACTGTAGCTTGCAAGGAAGAGGAGAATGCCCACAAGATCGGTGAAATGTTCAAAAGCAATACGTTCAAGGTAAGCTACTCAACAGACATCTACGGCATTGAGTATGCCGCAGTTCTTAAGAACATATACGCGATCGCCGGAGGACTTGCGTCAGGACTTGGATATGGAGACAACTTCAGAGCTGTGCTTACAGCAGCCTGCTCAAAGGAGCTCACAAAGTTCGTGAATGAAAGCTACCCATTTGAAAGAGACACTATGAACTCCGTATATCTCGGAGACCTCCTTGTGACTTCATACTCGTCTTTCAGCCGTAACCGCCGTCTCGGACAGCTGATCGGTCACGGTCACACAGTCAGGAGCGCCCTCAACGAGATGACTATGGTTGCAGAAGGCTATTACGCAGCTGCCTGCATCAAGAAGATCAACGAAAAGCACGACGTCTCAATGCCTATCGCCGATATGGTCTACGACGTCCTCTATCGTCGTATGAGCCCTCGCAAACGAATGAAAGAACTCACAGCATCGCTATAATTGGAATCCGACCTTTTTTACCTTTGACTTAAAGACCTCCTGGTCGCAGAACTTGTAGACATCCTCAATAGCAGGCCTGTTGCCTGTGAGAATGTAGTCGACTGTGCTCTTGCGGACCACATTCTCGATCTGGCCACCGCTGAAAGGATACTTGCGGCCGAGTCTAGCATACTCCTCCTGGGTGTATCCCTTCATCATCGAAGCCCAGATCTTGCTTCTCACCTCCTCGCCTGGCTTCTCAAGTTCCACCTTATAGATGAATCTTCTCTCGAATGCAGGATCAAGATTGCCGTGTAAATTGGTGGTACAGATAAGGATTCCATCAAGGTTCTCCATCTCCTGGAGAAGAATGTTCTGAAGCGTATTGAGCATCTGAGCGGATGAGCTCTCTACGTTCTCCATACGTTTACCGAAGATCGCATCAGCCTCATTGAAAAACAGTATAGGCATCTTCTCCTTACTCTTACAGAGGTCACGGTAGATCTTGAAGATTCCCTTGACCGCCTTCTCGCTCTCGCCTACCCACTTGCTCTTGATCTTAGACACGTCGATGGCGAACACATCCCTACCCGTCTTTCTTGCCAGCTGGAGCGTCGTCTCCGTCTTGCCTGTGCCAGGGCCACCGTACAGGATGATATTAAAGCCCTTTCTGAGCCCCATCTCATCGAGTCTCTCCTGAATGCCATTGAAGTGAGAATCTTCAAGGAGCGACTCAAGACGTTCGACCTGTTCCTGTTCAGGAGCGTTGTAGAACATCTCCTTCTCCCTTATATTCTCGCAACTCACAACATCACTATGTGATGCAGTAGCCTCATCACAGAAGAGTTCCACCTCAGAAAAAAACGTGTCACGAACCCTGTCTGCAAGGGCTGCTGTTGTTTTATCCATAAGGCTATCCTTACCCCCGAATCTGACAAGTCCTTTCTTCTGAAATGGATGCTTCTCAGCCTGGAAGAAGCGGTAGAACCTCTGCTCATCCTCTTTGTCAGAAATTAAATTGCCAAGATGACGGAACTCCATCTCCTTGTCACCCCAGCTCACATAGTGGTGACAGAGACACAGGAAGATACGCTGCTCAGACTCTGAGCACTGACGGATGCCGCACTCAAAAACCTTCTGGCAGAAATCATTTTGAGGATTGGCGTCGATGAGCATATTGAGATCTGAGATAAGGATATCCTTACCTATCTCATCGTTACGGAACGAAATGAAGAGTTTCCTGAACTCAGAGAACATATCTTCAGTTGTAAGACCTACAAAGCTCTTCTCAGAGAACGAGGTATCATTGACGATCGCCTCACAAGCCTCCGGCATCACCTGGTACGTAGCATCACCGCCACGGGTTCTTCCAATACGGACAATACGCTTCTGCGCGAGAGACTGAAGGTACTTGCGGAAACTGATGAACTCGATGTTTGTACATCCGAGGAAATTTGCGAGATCACCGTCATCACATCTGCAGAAGTCATTGCTCTTCTCAAGCACGTATGAAAGGAGAGCAGCCTCCTCTGGGCAGATACCGAACTTCTCACCTACATAGGTGAAGTCTCCCTTTAAAGTCTCCACGGTCTCATCATTATAGTTCTGACACCTTACTTTGATCATAATGCGGTTAAGGCAAGCCGCAACGCTCATAGTCTCCAAGTCGCGAGGTTCCATTCCAGCGTCCATATTCATTTCAAAATCTCTCATAGTTCTTCTACGTCTGATAGGTCTATTTTCACTCATATTAATAAAGGCTCATTTTTAATAATGGTACATTTCCAAATACAATAACCCGTGTAAAATGTTACACAAAAACTGACAAAAAAATAATTGCAATATCAGTGTAACACAAAACATCATTCGGAGTATTTATAAGCAGACAAAACGAAACGATATGAGTAACATTTCGGTAAATATTACAGAGCTCAAGCAGCTCCTTGAGGCTACTCCTGCCTCTCACAACATTATGCTTGTAGGTAACCACGGTATCGGCAAGTCAGAGATCCTTACTGAGTTCTTCAAGGATAAGGGTATGTCGGTGATTGCGCTCTTCTTGGGACAGATGGCGGACCCTGGCGACCTTATCGGCTTGCCGTGCAAAGATGAGAAGACAGGAAAGACCGACTTTATGCCTCCGTATTGGTTCCCTATTGACGGAAAGCCTATTGTCCTCTTCCTTGATGAGCTCAACAGAGCCCGTCCTGAGATCCTTCAGACTGTGATGGACCTTGCGCTTAATCGTAAACTAGCCGGCAAACTTCTCCCTGAGGGCAGTCGCATCATCAGTGCCGTGAACTCTGGCGACCAGTATCAGCTTACAGACCTTGACCCGGCACTCGTGTCACGATTCAATATCGTGAACTTCAAGCCTACTGCTGAGGAGTGGCTCCTTTGGGCTCGCAAGGCTCAGCTTGATCCGCGCGTCATCGGATTCATTGACGAGAACCGCATTTGGCTGGACAAGGAACCGGATATGAAGGAAGGAGCAGACACAGGACTTGACAAGACTCCTGACCGCCGCGCGTGGAAAAGAGTGTCTGATGTGATCACAGGCAAAGATGACCTTAAAGAGATCAACACAAAGACCATCTCTTCGATTGTCGGACCTAAGGCTGCGGCTGCGTTCATCCATAATGCAGCAACCAAAAGGATTCTCTCCGGACGTGAGATTCTTGCAGGTTTTGACAAGGCCAAAGTAAGAGAGACACTTGCAGAGTATGGCATTCACCAGTTGTCTGTTGTAAATGAGGGCATCTATCGTCACCTTGAAGTTGAAAAGGTGCAGGATAAGGATGTAAAGACCTATACGGAAAACCTGATGAGTTACTTCGAGTTCCTCACCAAGAAACGTAAGGAAGCGGCCGCCCACTTTGCGAATATTTATGTACAGGGCACATACGAAAATGCTCTTTCGTTCATTGCAACAAAGGCTCCGATGCTGGGAATGATGTTGGTATCCTACGTAAAAGGCATAAAATAGAATGCAGGAAAGGTATACACATATTCTGGAAAAATGGTTCATTACAGAGCCGGCAATGTTTGCCGTGCTCTGTATGCACGAACTTGTCCCTGAGACCCAGATGTCCTGCCCGCTCAGGAGCGGCAAGAAGAAATTGGAGTACAATCCGGACATCGTTCGTGAGATGAGTGACAACGCACTTGAGGAGGCTATGAGAGCAGAGGCTGTGAGACTTCTGCTAAAGCATCCTTATGAACGTCGTCCTGACGGATGCAGCCAAAAGTCTATGGGTTTGGGCAGCAATATTGTAATTGGCGACAACTACCAACATCCACATTTAAGGATAGAGACTCCTGAGGATTTCAAGCTCAAGAAAGGTATGAGTTATGAGTGGTATGCCCATATGGTTGAGCAAAAGGAATCTTCAGGAGATCAGGAAGGTTCTTCTGACAAGTATAGTGACCTTGCAGAATTGTGGGATGACGACGAACTTACTGTCCAGATGATCAACGAAGTCATCAATACGATAAAGTCGTGGGGATCCCTCGGTGGCAATTTTGCAGAACTCATCAAGGCCAATATGAAGGCCAAGATCAACTGGAGAAACATCTTCGCAGGTTTCCGTGCAAGCATCATCTCATCTAAGAGGAAGCTTACACGTATGCGTCCTAATCGAAGGACAGGATTCGATAATATGGGTTCCGTACGACGCTTTGACACTAAACTGCTTGTTGCGGTCGATGTATCCGGATCCATCCCGACTGAAAGCCTGAAGTACTTCTATGGGGTGATCAACAGTGCCTTCAAGTACGGCTTCGAGTCAATCGATGTCATCCAGTTCGACTGTGGCGTGCGTACCGTTCAGAGCCTGAAAAAGGTAATCAAGGATGTGGCCATAGTCGGGCGAGGTGGAACCTCATTCCAGGAGCCGATAGACTACGCTCACGAGAACGGCTATGATGGTCTGGTCATCCTGACAGACGGATACGCACCACCCCCTTCATTACCAGAAGGCTTCAAGACTGGCATACTGTGGGTGTGCGAGAACGAGATGTTTCTAAAGCAGCATAAGACCTGGATGGAGAAGTCAGGTAGAGTCTGCGTTATGCAGATCGGATAACTATTAAACTGATCAGCCTATGGACAATACCGTATATATCAAGAATATCACTGAAGAACTCAAGACAAGAATCAAGTGTGATGTGGATACCGGCATAGACAGACCACAATCCAAGTATATTGATAATGCTCTGGAAAACCTGAAGCGCAACTTTCAGATAGAGAAGAGATTTTCCCGTTATCACGCCTGGACAACAATGCAAAGGAAAGAGGTGATGGATATCTGGAAGGAGATATTGCCGGAAATTATGTCTATTGTCGACAGATTGATTCTGGAGTATAAGCACAAGAAGCTCACAAAGGATATCAAGGCGACAACTGCAAGGGCGGCCATCAGAGCCGCTATGCAGGAAGCCGGGATCAGGCATCATTTCGTTGGCCAGACACATAGGGCCAAAGTATCAGTGCTCATAACTCATAACAGAGCTTTGACGTTCTACATCTCATACAAGAAGTTGCACGAACAACTCCCAGGTATTGTAGAGTCACTGAAACTGATTCGTAAGGAACTGGAGAGCCTTGGTAATAATGTCTCGATCAATAAAATTCACAATTTCGGGGAGTTCATATAGCGATTTTTGAAAAAAATCACTCAAATCCCAACCTTGTGCCGTGGTTTGGCTCAAGGTTGGGTTATTTTTGCACCTGATTACGAAAATTCCCCCTTACCACTTCTGAACTACTGACCGCTGCACAAGAATGTGCGGCACAGACCACCAACGCTAAAGATCAACCATATATAAAAAAGGAGTACATATGAATAGAAATTCTTCAAAAGAGACCATCAACGGTGCAACGTTCAACGAAATCCACGATTCTGCATTTATGAAAGTCAGACGTTCATACAATCCTGACGGCTCAGTCTACGTTTCAAGAGACGACCTGGACGAGATCGCCTGGAATGCGACTATATCAGTCTATGAAAAGAAGGATGACTATGTGGAGGAGGAGAAGAACGTATGCGGTCTTGCCTGTACGATCGCATATAACGACTTGATGTCTTATTTGAAGAAATCAATGCAGAAGAATATGTCATCTGTACCTATGGAAGTCATAGATACCGACAAGGGTTGCTACAACACAGCCGATGCTGAAACCGGGCGAAAGTATACCACCACCGGAGTTGGCGTCGGAAGAGAGTTTGACACTACGTTCGGTGAGGGGTTGGAGATAATTGAGCAGGAGGTGGAGAAAATGTCGGAACTTGACAGGAAGATCTATGAACTCAACCTTGACGGAGTTCCTCAGAAGGAGATTGCTGTCATCTGCGACATCTCCTATGTGAACGCCAGAAAAAGGTGGCACGAGATCAGACAGCGCCTTTTGAAGAACAAATATATATTCAACCGAGCCACAGAGTTAGGCTTGGTTGGATAACCAAAATACACATTATACTGGACAGCACCAGTATAATGTGTATATATAATTGAATTATTTTTTGATTACATCGACAAAGGTTTTAGGAAGCACCACGTTCGACAGGTCCAGCGCAGCAGAGAACAACGGCGCCATCTCTATATCTTTGAATCCAGCGATACCACAACCGATGCGAGTCACCAGGAAGATGAATTCAGGATGCTCTTTCGCATAAGCAATGAACTCGTCTACATACGGGCGGATCGCATCTACACCTCCGTGCATTGTAGGTATGGCATAGCACTGTCCCTGCATACCTACTCCCTGCCCCCAAACGGCTCCGAAATATCTCACTGCAGCAGCTGCTGCACCTCCTCCGTGGCTGCCCTGAAGGTTGCTTCCTTATGTAAATGTTTACATAAGGATCGAATTCGCTATATTTGCAATGTTCGACTAGTAAATATAAAGAACAACACATACAATAACTGCGTTATTGCTGTTATACTCGATCCTCTAATCTCGACAATTAATTTTCCGATACGAGTACAACGGGCATTAGCGCCTGCGTTCTGCGCGGGCCTGCCTGTTTTGTACCATCGGAAGGGAGTCGAGACCCGTGAGGATGTGCACAGGTAGTGCCCGTGCTTCGTGTATATTATCAGGTGGATCTCGCGTTTTAGGCTTCTGTAAGAATTTTATTTTCTGTTTAGTTATATATAGCTATCCCACAACTATTTACGAATAAATGTGTAAGGCGATTTCTTGTCAAAATTTAAGGGTAAGAAAAGAGGAGTTAGTAAATTTGTAGTATCCAATATAACATAGTAATATATTACCTCTTAAAGAAAATATAGGATTTGAGGAATTTGTATAATATTAAACATATCTTATTATGAAAACAGCAGATCAAGTAATTCAGACAATTGATGAAGTTATATGCAATAATATTGTATCTTCAAACAAGGATGCGCGGGGACTTTTAGCACAGAATATATTAGCTCAATTACGTAATCTGTTAGATCACGTTTCATTGAAAATTTATGGAACTAGCAAAGGACAGGATTTACCGAACACTTATGAAAACCTTAAAGAGGGAATAAAATATGTAAAAAGTAAAAACGGAAAGTATAAATTCATATCCGACTTCTTCAAGTTCTTACAAATATCAGTATCTCATTACACGGTTGATCCGGAAAACTCAGAAAGACTGATGCTCAAATACTACGAGTATCTGCTGAAGTTAAGGCAATTTATGAAAACTGTTTATAATATGGAGATATTAAGTAATTTGGAAAAATTTCCAATCAATCAAGATCCTCATCTCCAAGAATATTATGCAAAAATAGCAGAACAGATTGAAAATACGCCTTATACAATCAATAACACTGATAATGAGAGGTATTACATACAAAATGTCAAGCCGTTCTTTGTTTCCCAAAGAGTATATTATGAAGTCACTTTTACGAAGGCCGTTGACAATACAAGTAAGTTTGATAGACATATTGCTTTCTCAAAATCTGAAATAACACCTAATTATGCTGTGAAGCTTGGCTTAAGAACTAGTTGTATAGAGATTTTGGGTAAGGAAATGGATATTATGATAATTGATAGCTGGCAAATATCCATACGTCCTTGTGAATTTCGAAATTTAGCTAAGATTTTTGGGGAGAATATAAAATTTAACTCAAACAGTAATGAACTCGCTAAATTGATGTCTTTCATGACAACTCGGCAGATTAGTCTGACTGATGTGATTGACCTGGATGACGAGAATTTCAATTTATGCAAATCAATGATTTCTACTCATTCAAAGAAATTGCATTTCTGGCCTATATTAGAGTCCTGTAGAGTGATATCATTGAACAAACGACCAGGCTATAATGTCATTAGATATCTGTTGTACAAGATGAATAATAAAATATTGAAGGCCCAATATGCATATCCCGGCAATAAACGCTTAACAGATCTATTCTTGCGAAATGGATGCATCCCGTTTGATGACATGCCATTCAACTCTTCACTGATTGGGCATAATCCAAAGATTGGAGATTTATTGATGTGTATTGACAACAAAGATAGAGAACACGAGTTGCTAGCTCATAGGATAAAATATAATACAGAAACTAATGGCCAGATGTACACAGCACTCGAAGAACTTGGTGTGGATAACATACCACACCTTGTTCAGACATATAATGAAAAAATATATATTGGTCATAGACCTCGCCGTGAGCTCCAAATATATAAGGATCACTTATATATAAATGAATATGAGGATGATTGTCTTAATATTTTGAGACAATTGAAGCTGTACTCAGCGATAGGAGTTGACAACTATACTAACTCCGTTGATTTATGGTTAAAAAATGCTTCGTATGCAATTGACTGTGATGAAAAGAGGAATATTCTTAAATGCTTATTCGCGACTTCACGTGTGGCGCTTATATATGGAGCGGCTGGAACTGGTAAGTCTACATTAATAAACCACATTTCTAACTTTTGGGGTGAAAAAAAGAAAATCTATTTGGCTAACACTAATCCAGCTGTAGATAATATGCGAAGAAAAGTAAGTGCTTCTAATGCATTATTTACGACAATCCATCAGTTTATCCACAATTTAACTGACCAAGAGAGACTTTGCGATATTCTTTTTGTTGATGAATGCAGTACAGTCAGTAATTCAGATATGATTCAGCTCCTGAATAAGGTTAACACTAAACTTATTGTTTTAGTCGGTGACATATATCAGATTGAATCTATAAAGTTTGGTAATTGGTTCTATTTGGCAAAAGACTTTTTGAGTCCTAGTTCGGTCTTTGAGTTGACGAAGCCATATCGCACTTCTAATGAAACGTTACTGACTTTGTGGGGAAAGGTGCGTAGACTTGACGATGATCTCATAGAGCATTTGGCAACTAATTCTTTTTCGGAAACTTTTAATGATTCGATATTTAGTCCATACGATAAGGACGAAATCGTATTGTGCTTAAATTATGACGGACTTTATGGTATAAATAACCTTAATCGATTCCTTCAAGGCGGTAATCCAGAAGATTCCGTATTGTGGGGGATTGAAACATATAAGGTTAATGACCCTATTTTGTTTAATGAAAGCAATCGTTTTGCTCCAGTAATATACAATAACCTCAAAGGAAGGATTATTAACATATCCAAAACAGAAGAGACGATAACCTTTGATATTGAAGTTTATGGTGCAAGTATAAATGGTGTCGATGCGGCTGATAGTGGATTCGAACTGATCGGCAATTCAAATTCAGGTAATGCAATAATTCGCTTTACCACAAATCGTTTGAAAAGCACTGATGATGACGAGAATTCAATGGATACAGTCATTCCTTTCCAAGTTGCATATGCCGTTTCAATACATAAAGCACAAGGATTAGAGTATAACTCAGTTAAAATAGTGATTTCTAATGAAGTGGAAGAAAGGATAACACATAATATTTTATATACTGCCATTACCAGAGCAAAAGAACATCTTAAGATATATTGGACACCGGAAACCGAAAAGAATGTGTTAAGTAATATAAAGTCGCGATTTAATAATAAGGATTGGAATTTGATTAAATCTCATTACCCGGATTTAAGATAATTTGGATATACTCTATCTAAGTATACCAAGTAAGAGTTGAATTCATAGATGAAATGCGATTATTGTAATGTGGTCTGAAACACAGATGTTTAGGTGCCGTTTTGTAAAACAATATATACCTTGAGTATGACGGATATATTCGGAATCTCTTAAGAACATCAGTAACTTTGTATTCAATCAAAGAGCAATCAGGTGCAAGATTATTATGGATCCATTGCCTGTGAATCTTAGGGTTTACAGGCTTTTTTGTTGGAATGTATATACATTATTATAGCCGCCGGCGGGATTGGTAAACTTTAATTTGAGATTTATGAACAAAAAAGATTACTTAATCCTGATGAAAGGCCGGGCTGTGTGCCTTGCGTTAGATTCGGCCATCGGCCTTTTGAATGAGATGGAACTTGATGTTTCGTCTGCAGAGACTGCCAGGCAGGAGTGCGTGACAGAACTCTTCTACATTATCACGCGAGTCGCTTCGTTCTCCTGTGGGAGGGAGGAGTGGACTGGAGTGTATGACTTTTTAGTGGATATAGGGATTCCGGTTCCCGAGGATTTCCATTTGGAAATGAGCTATGTGGATTCAATGCTGGATGTTGTTCCAGGAGAGGAGATATGTAACTGATTTCAAAAATATTCTTACCTTTGCGATATACATAGGTAAGAAATATCATTTTCATAGTTAGCATTTGCTATTTATTCGGTCAACCTGAAACCTGAGAAATTTCAATATATTGTATCCGAATAAGTTCAGTAAATGCCTACGCATTAGCGTGGGCTGGACTTATTCATACAATGGGCAATCTCAGGGCCGTAGGTTGAAATAGGTGGAGCCCACGCTTCTTTTTTGTGCTCTACCTTTCAAGATGGGTGCCGGTTTTCGTTACATAGAGTTTCTGTTGTCATCTTCATTCGAGAATAATCACTATCTTAGCAGTGTTAAATATTGCTATGATGGAACAGGATATTCTATATGTAAGCACAGGTAATTTGCTGAATGATGCAAGGGCTATAATTGATAGTGCCAGAT
>JAFYWC010000057.1 GCA_017546585.1 Bacteroidales bacterium | reverse complement strand
ATATGACATCATATCCATATCCACACCAGCGTTGATAGCCAATTCACCTGCACGTTTGTTATCCTCAGCAAAGCCGTGGTTGACCATCTCATAGATGGAAGCCCAGTCGCTTACAACGAAACCGTCAAATCCCCACTCGCCACGAAGCACATCATTCACAAGGAAGCCGTTACCGGTCGAAGGTACGCCGTCATTGTCGTTGAATGATGTCATAAGCGTCATAGCACCTGCCTTGACGCAAGCCTCGAACGGAGGAAGATACACATTGCGGAGAACACGCTCAGACACATTTGTGGAGTTGTAGTCGCGTCCACCTTCAGCAGCTCCATAAGCCACGAAGTGCTTTACGCAGGCTGCCATACTTGTAGTGTCAAGAGTCTCACCCTGGTAACCCTTTACCATAGCTACGCCCATCTGAGCATCAAGGTAAGTGTCCTCACCACTACCCTCGGCAATACGGCCCCAACGTGGGTCACGTGCGATGTCGAGCATTGGTGAGAAAGTCCAGCGGATACCGTTGGCTGTAGCCTCCTCTGCAGCAATACGTGCGCCCTTCTGAACAAGTTCAGGATCGAACGTCGCAGCAAGTCCGAGAGGCACAGGGAACATTGTCTTGAAACCGTGGATCACGTCTCTAGACACGATGAGAGGAATACCCAGACGCGACTCTTCCATAGCCACTTTCTGGTAACGGTTGATGACCTTAGGGTTCACCTCATTGAGGATAGAGCCCACCATTCCGGCACGGACCTGGCTGGCAACCGGTGCAGTGAATCCACCTACAGACAACTGGTTGAGCTGACCGATCTTCTCCTGAAGAGTCATCTGCGACAAAAGGGACTCTACGCGATCCTCTACCGGATCCTGAGCCCAAATACGAGATGCTGCCGCCAAAATGGCGACAGCAATAGAAATCATTTTACGCACTATCTTATATTTTAGAAGTTTGTAGCGTGAATCATAAAGTAGCTCTTCGGATGCTTGCACACTGGGCAAAGCTCTGGAGCCTTCTGGCCGATAACCACGTGTCCGCAGTTAGAGCACTCCCACATCATATCCTCATCGCGTGAGAATACGATACCGCCCTGAACATTAGCAAGAAGCTTGCGATAACGCTCCTCGTGCATCTTCTCGATAGCACCTACCTTCTCGAAAAGGTTTGCGATTTCCTCGAATCCTTCCTCGCGAGCCTCTACTGCGAAAGTAGCATACATATCTGTCCACTCGTAGTTCTCGCCCTCAGCTGCATCAAGAAGATTTGCCGGTGTATCAGGCATCTCACCACCGTGAAGAAGCTTGAACCAGATCTTAGCGTGCTCTTTCTCATTGTTTGCAGTCTCTTCGAAAAGCTTACCGATCTGAACGTATCCGTCCTTCTTAGCCTTTGAAGCATAGTAAGTGTACTTGTTGCGAGCCATTGACTCACCTGCAAATGCAGTCTGAAGATTAGCTTCAGTCTTAGTTCCTTTCAACTCTTTCATAATTCTATAAATTTAAGCATTGTTCATATTTCCAAATTTAACTCCACACGGACGTACGGTAGTCAAACAAAGCAAATATATAAAACTATTTTGACTTTTTAACTATCTTGAAGCCTATAGCAGCAATCAAAATCGACATCAAAGGAGAAATGATATTGAAAAGACAGTAAGGGAGATATGTCATTGTGCTTACCTTGAGAACCGTAGCCTGAGTCATACCGCAGGAATTCCACGGAATGAGAACGGAGACAACAGTCGCAGAGTCCTCTACAGAACGGCTGAGAAGCTTAGGCTCGTATCCACGCTCGTGATAAAGTTTCTTGTAAAGGCTGCTGGTAAGGATGATCGAAAGGTACTGGTCACCTGTGATCATATTTGCAAAGACACCTGTTCCGATTGTAGAAGCAACCATAGTGACACGGCGCTTGATATACTTCGTCAACATCTCAGTAAGGCTCTGAAGCATACCGCTGCCGACGAGTGCACCTCCGAAGGTCACAGCAGATATGATCAGGAAGACTGTGTTGAGCATTCCTGTCATTCCTCTTGT
>JAFYWC010000007.1 GCA_017546585.1 Bacteroidales bacterium | reverse complement strand
TCGGGCATTTTTTAATCCATAAAACAGTTTTCAGATGCAAGAAGATTTGGAAAAAAACAATGGCATGGAATCGATGTCCATTGAGGAGATGTTCCTGAAGAGTCAGGAGTCGTATGAAGATGCGCAACTACGCGCACAAGAGGAGAATCGGAGCTTTGCCCGCACGGAGTTCTTCCGTATGGACAAATTTGGCGTTTACCGTCTGCGTATTCTGCCTATCGCCCCTAATCAGGATGGTACGCCATCACGCCCGGGCTATGAGTTCCCTGTACATCAGTTGTTGCTCGAGTTGGAGAAGCCGGGCAATGGTGCCAAGGCTTCGAAGATGTATGTTACCGTCACACGTGCTACGGATGCCGGTTACAGCGTAGATCCTATCGAGACCTACCGTAAGTTGGCCGTTGCAGCAGCGAAGGAGATGGGCGATGAGAAACTCGCCGAGAAGATTGACGGAGGCTCATTTGGTGGCGGCTTGAAGTATGGCTATGGCCACTGTATGTACATCTATGACCTTAGTGAACGTGGCAAGGGTCTTCAGATGATGACTCTCTCGCACGCGCAGTTCAAGGAGCTCGACGAGCGTAAGTTCAAGCTCTGGTCGAAGAAGTTGCAGAAGAATCCGAGCTATCCGTGTCCTATCTCATCGGTACGTGAGGCATATCCTGTGGAGATTGAGAAGCGTAAGAACGGTGCCAAGACCGAGTATATCATCTCTATTGACAATGAATCGGACGCATTGCCTCTCAGCCGTGAGGAGCTTACTGCACTGCTTGCCGCGCCCCGCATTCCCGAAGTTATCTACCGCTACACACGTTATCACCTCGGCGCTACCGTAGAGTTCCTCAAGCAAAGCGACACGCTCTACGGTATGAACCTTATGGAGAGTGATGAAATGAAGGAGGTCATCGCAACCCTCGCCGCAGAGTTGCCTAAGGAGGATACCTCGGAGTTCTCGTTCGACCGCCGCTCGAAGGATAACAAGGAGAATGAGCAGAATGGCTCAGGTCCGCTCTCGCTCGACGACCTCTTTGAACGCTTCGAGGAGTTGCAGGCCGAAGGTCTTGGAGATAAGACCGAGGAGGGTCAGGAGCTTCGTGCTATGATCCGTGGCTATATCGACCAGGAGCGTCTGCCTATCCGCATTACCCGTTCAACCTCAAACCGAGAGCTGCTCGATATGATTGAGCAGGAGATCGAGGGTCCCAAGCCCGAAGAGGAGACGGAGTCAGAGAGTGATGATGAGGAGCAGGCTGAGGAGCGTCCACGCCGTCGCAGATAACCCTTTCATAAGCTAAAATTTTCTTTAACCGACGGGAGGTTTCCGCCTCCCGTCTTAACCCTTACACGCTTATGAAAGGACATTATCCCTGCCTACTTCTGTTAAATGATATACACATATCGAAAGATAACATCCCTGCATTCAAGGCCAACTGGCAGGAGACTATCGACATATGCAGGAAGATGGATGTCAAGGAGATTGCCATTGGTGGCGACCTCTTCTTCTCGCGTGCCGCACAGACCCTCGATGTACTGTTGGCAGTTCACGATGCACTGCTCACAGCTGCCGAGCACGGCATACATGTAACCATTGCCGAAGGAAACCACGACAAGGTAAACCAGGAGAATGAGCGTGGCTACTGCCATGTCTTCGACCAGCACTCGAATGTATTGGTGTGCGATGAGTATGTGTCGTTGCCATTGGGCGATGACTGCCGCTTCGTGCTCCATATGATGGGATACTTTCCCGAAGATGGTTCGTTCTGCACACGCCTTGACCGTCTTAAGGAGGAGGCTCTCGACCCAAAGCGACTCAACTTCCTCTATATCCACGAGGGTATCAACGGAGCGTTAGCACAGCCCAACGACAAGGAGTTGCCCGCAAAGATATTCGAGGAGTTCGACAAGGTCTTCGTAGGACACTATCACAATCGCACTATCATCGACAAGACCCGCATCGAATATATCGGTTCTTCGCGCCAGCACAACTTCGGTGAGGACGAGGAGAAGGGCTACACAGTAATCTACACTGACGGCTCGCACGAGTTTATCAAGAACAAGGTAAACACTCGCTACCGAGTGATTGATGTCTCGGCAGAGCGTGCTGGTCTTCACCTTATGGACGAGCTGCGTGAGATTGATGCTGATGGTCGCTACAAAGTGAAAGTTCGTGTCCACGCACCGCAGGCTGCTATGAAGTCGGTGGATAAGGCTGCTCTGCTTGATGCAGGAGCCACAAAGGTTGAACTTATCGCCGATGATGAGGAGATGTTGGAGGTTGCAGCCTCTTCGCTCTTTGAGAAGTTCGACAGCCACCGCATCCGAGAGACCTACGAGGAGTTCTGCCGCGAGAAACAGATAGACGATGTAGCAATCGGATTGGAGTATTTATCTAAAATCGAAGGACAATGTGGAAATTAAAGAGTATAGAGGCCGAAAATCTGTGTGCCTTCCGTTCGCTGGCATATACGCTGCAGCAGGGAGTAACGACACTGATTTTTGGCAATAACAAGGACAATGACTCCCAGCAATCGAACGGTGCCGGGAAGTCGGCTCTCTTGGAGTGTATAGCCGTGGGGCTCACAGGTAGCCCGCTGCGTAAGATACGCACCGAGGAGATTATCAACGATGCTGCCAAGCAGTGCCGCATCACTCTACACCTTGCAAATGACGCATCGAATGAGGAACTCATCATTGCTCGCTCGATACCTCGCAAGGGTGCATCGACAGTCGCCTGCAAACTCT
>JAFYWC010000056.1 GCA_017546585.1 Bacteroidales bacterium | reverse complement strand
TCCTTGTCGGCTGCGAAAGCCAATCGACCTATAAGAATCGTGTCGATATAGTGAGGCTGGAAGTTGCCGTAGTAGTCCTTTGTCCCGGCAAATGTCTTCTCAAACTCCTCCATAAGCCCTGTGTAGTTCATCATCTGTTGTAAGAAACCGATATCGAACTGAATATTCTGCCCGATAAGAAAGGGCTTACATTGTTTGCCAACAGATGCGGTATTTCGCTTGGCAAAAGCAATAATGTCGTTTGCCACTTTGATAATATCCATTCCCTGTTGTTTGAGCATATCCATCGTTATAGCCGAGTAGTCCAATGCCTTCTTCTCGTAGAGCATTAGAGTGTTATCCTCACGGGCAATTTCACTGCGAGTGCGGAGTATCTTTTTGGTGGGTAATCCTGCCGACTGCTTGTTATAAGGTAGTATGTACGCTTGATACTGGTCTGTCACCTGCCAAGTGTCAAGTCTTACCGCCTGTACTGCTATCTGGGTGCAAGCACAAGTCTGCGGATCGAGGCCTCCTGTCTCAAAGTCAAGACCGATGCCTACATATACTTTGGGTTCTGTTTTTGGTGCCATATTACTGAATGAATAAAAGTGAGTTACGATATGATTGCAGGGCATTAGAGACCGTGTAGTCACTGTAACGAATCACGGCTGTTAAGATGATTATCTTACCCTTGATATGTTGCAGTTCCTCCTTGTGTGCACGATAGAATTCATCCCACAGAGTACACTCTGCAGTCTGATTGTTCTGTGATAACAGCAGCTTCACAAATCGCTTGCGTTGCCCGGTCTCTCTGTCGGTATAGCTATGCTCTGAATACTCGGCCACGGTAGCACATACAGCAGCCTTGCGACCATCGTTCTCATCTCGCATAACATCAGTAAGAGAAATGTAGGCGGCCTTACCCTTGACCTTCGCTCTGTCTGGTGAGTTGGAGAAGATACGGCGATAGTCAATCGAGCCTATGCCGGATACAGCAATCTGCTGTTGCGACCAGAAGTAATGTTTATCTCGCAACTCCTCCGGAGCATCGCTCTCACGCAGATTGAAGCCCAATTTGAGTGCTGCTCGTTTAAGTATAGCGTATCGTTCTGTTACGGCCTGTACATTCTCAATTTTGTCAAAGCAACCTGCCAGGATCATATTCTTCAGGTGGCGGGTATTTACAGGCACACGACCATTATCGACCATCGGGTTTACCTCGTCCCAGTGTTTGAGGTCTTTGCTGCGCAGTTTATGGCGAAAGACACGCTCAATAAAGTCCTCAATGCTTGTAAATCTGCCTCTTGACCGCACCGTTACGATATATGCGGCAGCCTTCGTTCCCAAGAACTTGATGCGGTTGAGCGACCAATAAATCTCATTTGTCTTGTAGTCTGTGTAGAACTCCACCGTAGAGTGATTGATGTCCGGTGGCACAATCTTCGCCACCGAGCATCGCTCCATCTCTGACATCAGTGCCGGCATCTCCTTATCATCGGCCCATTGCAACGCCACCGTGTAGAATGCAGTCGGATAGTTCGCCTTGAGCCACGCACCACAGAAGGCTGTAAGGGCGTATGCTGCGGCGTGAGAGCGGTTGAAGGAGTATTTACCCGCAGTCTCTATCTTGCCCCATATCTCCTCAGCTTCGTAAGGCGGACAACCGTTCTTAATTGCACCCGCAATAAAGTCGTTTTTGAGCGAGGCCATAAGGTCGGCTTTCTTCTTACCGATAGCCTTACGCAAGTAGTCAGTCTTACCAAGGTCAAAGCCTCCGAGGGTGTGTGCCACCGACATAAACTGCTCCTGATAGACCATAATGCCGTAGGTATTCTTCGTAGCCTCATAGCAACCGAAGTTATAGACAGGGGCTACATCGCCTCGGCGGTAACGGACATAGTCATCCGTCGCCCCGATGTCGAGTGTCGCAGGGCGGAAGAGAGCATTTATGGCAATTAGATCTTCTATGCAGTTGGGCTGCACATCCTGAATAAAGCGAGTGATGCCCGGCGAGGAGAACTGAAAGACATTCTGGGTATTACCCTCGGAGAGTATCCGATAGGTCTTCTCATCATCAAGCATCTCGCTTGTTATCTTCTCTATGGTCAGCTGCTGATTGTAATGCTCATTTACAAGGTTTATGGTAGCACTGAGTTTAGCCAACTCTTTCGTTGCTAGCACATCCTCTTTAAGCAATCCAATCTCATCGACAGAGTACCCATCAAACTCCGACACCAATGCTCCGTCCATCTTGCGTATAGGCAGGAAGTCAAAGCAATCTGCCTCCTTGCCATCACGCTTTTCGGGGGTAACGATGATTGCCGAGGCGTGCACAGATGCCGCCTTTGGCTGACCGAGCAATACTCGCACATCTTCAATCACTTCGGGATAGGTCTGTATAAAATCGTAGACCTTACGATTGGTAACGGCTATCTTGAAAAGTCCAGTTCAGTCGGCACCATCATCGAGCATCGCTGTTATGTAGTTTACCGTACCGTGCGGCACACGGTGTACTCGTGCCACATCTTTGAGTGCTGCTTTAAGTTTGAGCGTTGTGAATGTTCCTGCCGAGAATACACGTTGACGACCACCGACATTGTATCGCTGTTCAAGGTAGTCCTTCATCTCCTGACGGCGGTCCGAGGCATAGTCGACATCGATATCAGGGAGCGAAGCGTGCCCGCCCTCAACAAGTCCCTTATCTACAAAGGAGTCAATCACCTTTATCGGGGCTGTTGCTCGTCTTCGTTTTACACTGGTTACTTTCATCTGTAATACTTTTTATGTCGCACAATACAGCTTACAGTCTGGTGCGATACACCATACTCAATCGCCAATTCTAACTGCGTTACGCCACCCGCATAGTAGCGTTCGCGTATTCGCTCTGCTTGTGCGTTGGTTAGTTTTGCATTACTGCTTTTCTCTCCATAGTCGTTTTTGAGGTCATTGGCTATGGCGTGCTCCATATTGCGCTGATGAGTACACATCTCAAGGTTCTCCACAGCATTGTTGTAGCGATTGCCGTCGATATGATTAACCTCCAATTCAGGATTCCAATCGTCGAGGAAATGCTCAGCCACAATGCGGTGTACGGAAAACTTCTCTCCGTTGCCGTTCTTGTATAATCTCACGCAGTCATAGAGTGAGGTCTTGCCACACCAATGCGTTAGTATGCGCTCGGGCTGCGTGCGTGTGATGCCGCCCGAAGTAACCTCCCTTTCAAGGCTCTTGATACGACCTTTGTTACTGACTTGATAACACCCTTCATAGTTTTCAATGTCCACCCAGATCTCCTGGGTTGTGCTCATCTGTTATTCGCTTTAATGCGGTTTGAAATATGTCTCTTTGAATCTCTATTCCGATAAATCTGCGTCCTGTATTTCGGCAGGCAATGGCAGTACTGCCACTACCCATAGCGAAGTCAATCACCAAATCGCCCTCGTTGGTGTAGGTGCGTATCAGGTACTCAAGCAGTGCCACAGGCTTCTGCGCTGCGTGCAAACACGATGTCTGCTTATCGGTCTTGAACTTGATAACACTGCGTGGAAAGCGTTCTGTGGAGATATAGTCCCGATAGTTGTCGTGCTTATGATATATCTCCCCGGCGTTACACTTACGCTGATGTGCCGCCATAACCACCTTTCGTTTATGGCCATCGGTCTTTATGGGGTTATATATTGGCAGTTTATCGTAGAACACGAGAATATCTTCGTGTGCCTTCATAGGCATACGCTTAGCATTGAGAAAGCCTGTGGGCTGTGTCTTCTCCCACACCCACGAGTAGCGTAGCTGCTTGAGGTTTGAGGCTCCAAGCACGCTCGTAAATGGTTGCTGACAAAAGAGCAGAATGGGTGTGGAAGGCATAGTAACGCCACGAAGCACCTGCCACATCTTTGTTATATCTATGGGCGAATCCCAACGGCAGTGAGTAGTGCCATAAGGCGGATCTGTGAGTATCATATCAGCCTTGATGCCTTGCTCGGCAAGCATAGGAAGCACATCGAGGGCATCGCCTTGGTAGAGGTCGCAGCCGTTATAAGGACTCAGATGTTCGTAGTTGTTCATTGGCTATCTCCTTTAAGTTCCACAAGCAATCTCGGCGGTCTAATAGGATGTCATCGCCACAACTCAATTTATTGGCTGTTATAGTCATCTCCTTGCCATCACGCACGATGCGTAGTTTGGCTTCGGGATGCAGTCTGTATATCGTATTTTCAATCTCAACCTCTATGTACTCCACACCTCGCTGTATGGGTATGTCGGGAGCAAGAACCGTCAGTTTATCCTTCCAACTAAGTCCGCATCGCTCCGGGACGAGAAAACGGGAGAAGATTAGGTCGTACTTTATCGGGTCAATAGAGGTAATCCCCAGTAGGTATGACACGAGCGAGCCTCCTGCCGAGCCACGACCGATACCCGTTGCAATGCCTCGGCGTTTTGCCTCACGAACCATATCCCACTGCACAAGGAAGTAATCCACATTGTCGGTCGATTCGATGATATATACCTCCTCATCTAATCGTTCTCGATAGATTTGGTGCTTCGTCTCCGGAATCTTCTCCGCAAGCCCTTCATCGAGTAGTCGCAGGAACATTGTGCGTCTATCGCCATAGCGTTCCTGCTCCTCGGGGCGCATCATATATTCGGGCATAAACATCTTGCCCGTCTCAAAGGCTGCCTCGGCACGCTCCGCAATATCCACCGTATGTCGGCACATCCTCTCAAAGAGTCCGTCAAAGTTCCACCTATCAGAAAATAGAGGTTGTAGAGTGTTGTAATGCTCATCTACACTCTTGAAGTATTGCTCCTCGCTCTGCTCGTGGGCTGCACCCGTAGCAATCTTGTTAAGTACGATCTTCGACTTCGCATCATCACGGTCTATGTAGTAACTATCTGCTATAAGAATAGGCTCTACGCTGAACGAATCGTTTGCAGCATCGTAGCAATTCTCGAAGTAGTGCTTTAATGCGGCTAACCTCTCACGGTCTATGCGGTCAGCCTTATACTCATTGCCATCGACCTGATAGTAGACTGCATCGAACCGCTCCTTCATCCGCTCAACATGGCGAGGATTCTCCGTTATCCAGTATGCCGAGCGGGTGGCAAAGACTATGGCACATCCCTCGGCATAGAGAAATAGTCTCGAGTACTCGATGACACTATCCTCGGAGTTTACCATTACCTCTCGTTGGATGTTGAGCAGGTTATGCAGCCCCTTGTTGCTAAGAGCGTATATCTTTATCTCGACCTTTGTTTCGTTATGCAGCATTGTAAGGGTGTAACCAAACATAGGTTTAAGCCCTGCCTTCGCACACTCCTTTTGCAGGTTGAGCGTGGCGGCCATCGTGTTGCGGTCACAAATTCCTACGGCTGTTTGTCCGAGCCATTTTGCCTTGCGGCATAGCCCATCTATCGAGCCCGATGCGTTAAGCAACTCAAAAGGTGTATGGACACCCAGATTGACAAACGGGATATTATGCTTCGAGGGCTTTGGCGTGCCTATATGCTTTAGGATATTGAAGCGAAACTCTTCTCGCAGATCATAGTAATACAAGTTGTTGCCAAATGCGAACGCCACATAGAAGATTCCCTCGTCCTGCAACTCCTGCGGGTTTTCCATAAGGTTGAACCTCACTTCGCCATCCTTGCTCTTGAAGATTGATTCTACACCCGACAGATCCGCAAGAAACATCTTGCCGAAGTTCGGGATTTCAACGACCTCATTGTCGATGATGGTGTGGTCTATGTTTTGGGCATCGAGCCACTGAATTAGTTCCTGCATCATAACTCTTGAACCTTTCGTAGTTTGAAGTTTGAGGGAGATTGAAGGCGTTGAACAAAGATTTCGAATATCTCCTCCACGCTCATTTCGTCCCAGTCCTTATGGGCATCAGCGATGTTGGCCACAAAGACAGTGAAGTACTTTGCGAGTCTGCTGGCGGCCTTCTTTACAGGCTCAACAGCATCTCCATCATAGCCCACAATCACCGTCTGAACTCTCTTGCATTGGAGTTTATAGACCTGGACATCGGAGATCTTCTTTCCGAAAGTTGCTACAACAGCCACTCTGGGATTATCGTATAGCTCCATCTTGCGGGTTAGGGCTATAACATCAAAGATGCCCTCCACGAGGATAACCGTATCGGTCTCACCCTCGTGAATAGCATCGTAGTTATATAGTAGTTTGGAGAAATCGTTATTGACAGAGTTGCGATAACGCAATATCTTGAAGCCGCCATTGTACTTGACTTTACGGTTATAGGCATCGATATCGCTTTTCGACCAAGTATGACGACCCACAAAGCCCACATTTTCCCCATTGTCAATGATGGGAAATATCACATAATCCTCAAAGCGAGGATTGAGGCGGTTGGTTACGCCCACCGGGAAATAGTCGTAGTCATCGTAAGTAAAACCACGCTCTTTGAGATATGGGTGGCTGAATATGCGCTTATAGAAGTCTGGCAACTCGGTTATGGTCAACGCATCGTCAATCTCCTCCGGCTCCACGCCCAAAACAAACTGCAATGGAGCGGTAATATCTGCCGTAGGAGTAACCATCAGGTCCATACGACCTATGGCTTCCAAGAGTTGCCCGAGGGTGCGCGTAGACTTGCCACACGAGAAGCAGTGAGCCATAAAGGGCTCGCGGCGGGCAGTCTCCGGTCCTATGTAGATGCCGAACTTACCTCCCGACTTGCCACAGAAGGGGCAACGCGGCACGATAAGGTTCTTACCCGTACCGTCGCGCTTTGCGCCCGTCTCGCGTGCTATCTCCTGCACCAAATGCTGATATTCCTTCGCTGATAAATCCATATACTTAGGAATAGCTGTAGTGTAGGAGCTAAAGTTTATAAAGTGAGCAAAAAATTATTCCATCATCAAACTATCTGTTCGTTGGCTGTCGTAGAACACCTCATTATCATAGTCTGTCGCAATCTTAATCGTTGCTCCCTTCTTGAAGAAGCGGCTCTTGGCAATATGCAATCGCATCACATTCTCCTTTCGCTCGGAAGAGGATTGATTCAATGAGATAAGGTGAGTACAAGGTCGTGCAAGGCCCTTTGCCTCTGAGCAGTTATACTCGGTCAGCACATTACTCTCGTTATTTAGCCAATCCCGATCCTCAATGGTAGATTGATATGTAACTACCATCCACACCTTCTCATCCGCAGCAAGGTCTTTAAGGTCGTTCGCAACGGCTATTCGTTTTGCTCGTTCGTGTTCGGCTCCCCAATTTCTGCGCGTAGCATCTGTAAGAAGATCCATAGAGTCGATAATGACTATATCGGGACTATGTCCCTCCAACTTGCGGTACTCAGATATTCCGTTCTTGATATCGAGGGTTGATACCTGAGCATTGAATCGAGGATAACTTCTGACCACAATACTACCACCATAAGATTCTATCATCTTCTGGTAGTGTTTCATCTCGGCATCGTGAATCTTACCCTTTTCATAGTAGTAGGCATTCTTCGATATAAGCCCACCTGAGTATGCATTCAAAGCCTCCTCCTCGGAGCCCTCTAACTGGAAGTGAAGCACATTGAGATTGTCATCGATATTAGCGCGGACACCAATCCACTTTGCGATATGCGATTTACCCACACCTGTTGACGCGAGAAAGCAGGTAAGCTGGCCACGCAGGTTACGACCACCATTCAGAGCATCTAAAAACGGAATATAGAAGCGGATAACCTTCGCAGCTCCGGACTGTTCTTCCTCAAACTCTCTACGCTTATTAGCCTCGTATCGCTCCATGAAAGTTTCAGCGACATTCACGAACGAAGAACTCTTAAGCGTAAATCCCGCAACCCACTCGGCATACTTACGAAGCACATCTTCCGCCTTCTCCTGTTGGTTGTCATTATATAGTTTGCCAACTTCTACATATACCTTTTGCAGACGAACCCCCTTGATATATGATTCCAGCATATCGGTCATCACCTCTATGCTCTGTCCCTCATCATACTCTCGGAAGGTATCTATAAGCTCCAACGCATCTACATCATCGTGGAATGTCTGCGAAAGTATTGCGTAAGAAGGCGTATGCTTATAGGTATGGTAGTGCGAGGCTATCACCTTCTGAATACGCTGAAACGAGCGATCAGGTAGGTACTCGCTGCGCATATGCTGTGATACTATTGAGCATAAGTGGTCCTGCCTGAGTGCTGTCGCATACAGTTCGTAGAGAAATTCGGTACTCAGTGGCGATATTTTATTATCCATTACTCATTCTGTTGTTTTCGCCACGCCTCGCAGCGGATTCTATATAATTCTGGATGTACATGCTCTGTGCGCTTCTCGCATAGTGGAGCATTTGTACATTTTCGGCAAATGGGTGAAAATGGAGTCCACATCAATGTGGATGTACCGCATATCAGATAGCCCAATTTATTTGACATCCATCGACGTTTGGTGTGCTCCTCATATTCAGGATAGATGAATATCGCTAGTGGATGTTTACTATGATCCTCGACCATTGATAAATATTTACTCCTAGAGAGCTCAAAACAATTCAGCCACCTATCCTCGTGCTTTTTTCGATGGTTGATAGGAATCATATATCTCTCTATGGCTTTATCTCCGAATGAGTGCGAAATATTCCAACGCTTGCGATAGTCCTTGTGAAATTGAGCCATTGCATAGACCTGACAGATGCAAAAGTCCGTCAATCTCTCTGCACTTACCGAACCTAATTTCATAATCAACTTATCATAGCAGTTACCAATATGTCGTTCTGCCATTCCGCCACCTGGGAACCTAAAATCCTCCCACAGCGTATCTTTTACCAACTTGGTAAACACACGCTTGCACCCTTCAATCCACTCTTTTTTCTCCATCTCTTGTAAGTAATTTTCTAAGTTGTACCTTTGCCAAGAACAGTCGGCTCTTTACCGTTTCGACATTCTTTGTTTGTAGCGTTCCATTCTGGTAGGTAATCTCCATTATCTCGCTGATTTTGTAGCCTGCTTGTTGCAGCAGGAATGCCTCACGGTAGATAGGTTTTATCTGATCCAGTGCCCAAAGAATTTCGTCGCTGTAGTAGTCCTTATAGTTATTCATACCCATACAGTTTGCCGAAGGGTTGCACTCATCCAACAATGTGGAGCGCAACTCTTTTACATCGACACTATCGTCTGGCGGAGTACGGGTTTTATTACGCTTATTGAGGTCAGCTACAAGGCGTTTTGTCACTGCATATATCCAGGTCTTCACCGGTCTTGCAGGGTCGTAGCTGTCCATATACTTGTAGAAGTTCACCAATGCCTCGACATAGTTATCTTCTATATCTTCCTGATTGTATGTGTACTTGATACAGATGCTGTACACCAGATTTTTATGCGGCATCACATACTTTTGCAGTAGT
>JAFYWC010000001.1 GCA_017546585.1 Bacteroidales bacterium | reverse complement strand
TGGTGAAGCAGCAAGGCGTGGAAATCATCTATGACAAGACAAAAAATGTTGGAGATTTCAAGCAGTAGTGGACGAAATGCCACTTGAATTCACCTATATAGAAGTATCTGACAAATCAAAACGTTATATTTCATATGAAACGAATCTTAACAATCTTCGCAGCAATCTTAATAGCTGTCATCAGTGCTTCAGCACAGGAATCAAAAAGAGAAAAAGTTTCTCATTTCTATACTACAACAGAATTCAATATGACCGGTGCTGATTTTCAAGGATGGGGCAAGCCTGATTTTGGATCTTATGGATTCACTGTCAGTCCAGGTTATCGTTTCAATCAGCATTGGGCTGTATTTGTTCCAGTAAACGCTGATATCCTCTTGCTTAACCGCCAGAGCACAAAGAATTTTGTAGAACAGGGAACATTAGGTCTTGGTGGTTCATATACTCTCACAATGAAAGATCACAAGGCCCTTGAATTTGTTGTGTCTGGTAATTCGACATATATCAAGTCAGATCTTAATTACTTCAAGGCAAAGGCCGCTGTCAACTTTGGGTTTCATGGTCTGGGCGGCACACCATACGTCGGTATAGGTTGCTCATATCTGAGCCCATACGGAAATGTTGCGAATGACAAGGTGATGATTGAAGTTAATCTCGGCTTCACAATATTCTAAAAACTGAATGTCAATGAAATACTTATACATCATTCTTCTTTGTGTGCTCGGCATCACTTCATGCTTTCCGACACATTACTTTGAGCCTGAGATTGGAGACACTTCAAAGGTTGAAGGTAAGATTTCCCACAAGGGAGACACCTGTTGGTTTGAAGTTGAATATCAGCATGTGATGACTAAATTTCAGCCTGGCATGGCATTCAAGCCATTCAAATACGTTGTAGAAATAGAAGGGATTGAATCAGAGGAACCCACAATCGTAACAAAGGACACCGAACTCGCAGCATTGACAGGTGAGCTCAAAAGAAAATATCCTGAATTCTATGAAAAATGGTACGAAGAGAACGGAGGTTATCCAGACCACTCGAAAGCAATCATTGCATTTGCTGTTCCAGAGAATCTGACAGAATCGGAACGGACTGTCGAAGTCAAGGTCAGCATAGCAACGGAGTATCGCGTTGCCGAAAACTGGGGCGGATGGGAAACCGTATTCAGCACAGTTCAGGAAGGAAGTGCAGAATAAGCTGAATCGTCATCACCTCCCCAAAATTCGTGAACAAGCATTTGCCTAAAGAATATAGCAATATGAAACGGTTTATATATATAATAACATGCGCTATCGGTTTCCTACTTTGGTGGTGCCTGAACGCATACGGACAGGATAATGTATTTTTTGTTCCTGATCCTGAAACAGCACGCTGGTCTTACCTGGAAATGGATGGAAACGGAGCCACGACCGCAACAATGGTCTATTCTGTGGACTCGATGACCGGTGATGCCGTCAACGGTAGCGCCAAAGTCAAGTTCGAAAGTGCAGGGAAACAGTCATCGGAAGAGACTGCGGCGAATTTCATATTCTATAAATTCAAAGACGGAGAGTTCACGATAGATATGAATGCTTTCTTTGAGGCGGATGTATTGGGCGAGCTCATAGATGCCGCGGCAGGTGCTGAGGGGATCGGAGCATCCGAAGAAGAGAAGAAGAAGGCGATCGAAGAAATGAGGAAACTCATAGAAATATCTGGAGAGGTCAGAGGAATACCGAGATATCCGGTCATCGGCGCTCTGCCTGATTATGAATTCGTGTTCAAGTTATCCTTCGTTACCATGACGGTAAAGGGTACTGAGCGAAAGATATCCGGAAAGGAAAAGCTCACCACACCGGCAGGAACATTCGATTGTTTCATTATGGAAGAGACTGTCACAACAAAAGCCATGATGCAGAAAGAAGTGGAAAAGACCGTTTCATGGTATGCCTATGGAGTCGGCCTTGTCAAAGAAAGCACCTACGACAAGAAAGGGAAACTGGTTTCCACTACCCTTCTGAACAGCATCAATTGGTAATCACATACATCGTAATATAGTGCCACACCATGTATAACGATATACTGTACTAAAAGCAAGTTCTAAATATTTTCATTTAGTCTTGCATTTTTACCCCCCCCACTATATTTGTAAAAACTTTTGATTATGAAACGAATACTGCTATTTATCGCAATTACTCTCTGCACAATCAACGCAGAAGCAAAGAGGAAACCAATCGAGGAGAGGCCTCAGGACCAGATTACCTATTCATACGAGTTACGCTCGAACCATTCTGTTTCCACAACACTTCTTGGTCTGGAATATTCATTTGAAGGACGTGTTGCTGACAGATGGACACTCATCGGAAGAGCAGGTCTTGTACCCACTGCTTTTGCTGTAGCCTCTCAACCATATGCATCTACATTTACCGGGCAGATGGGACTTGGACTGTCATTTGAGGCAAGATGGTATTCTAATATAGCCAAGCGTGCAGAATACGGCAGAAGTACATATAACAACTCATCTGACTTCATCTCAATGAGATTAAGGGCCAATACAGGTGATGGATTGGAGGTGAGCTTTACTCCTGCATACGGAATTAGAAGAACATTCGGCAAACTTTGGTTCCATGAGATCACATTCGGTCCAAAGATCGGCATCGCTGACGGGTTGTTTTTAGCTCCGCATATTCAGTATAGACTTGGTCTTGCCTTTTAAGAACAATTAAAACACAAACAATATGAAAGCAATCAAGAAACTATTATCCGTTCTGCTCGTGCTTATGGTGGCACTACCTATGGCAGCGCAGGGCGAAAGGACTATCAAGAGAAAGGTGGCCATAGGCCGATTCTCTAACGAGACTCAGTATGCAAAAGGCGTGTTCTACGACAAGGAGAACGATCCTATGAGGAAGCAGGCACTTGACATCCTTTCATCAAAACTCGCTGCTAGCGGAAAATTCATCCTTCTCGAGAGAGAGGACCTTGACGTTCTTGTCAGCGAGGCCGGTGAAGGCATGAACAAGATCGGTGCAGATTATATCATCCTCGGATCGATCACTGAATTCGGACGCAAGACAGAAGGCGAACAGAAGGTCTTCTCTTCTACAAAGACTCAGACTGTTGAAGCCGGTGTCAGCATCCGACTTGTGGAGGCATCGACAGGACTCATAATCTACTCGGATGAGGCAAAGGGATATGCGGAGACTTCAAGCAAGCAGACAATGGGAATCGGAGGTACTGCAGGGTATGATGCCACACTCAGTGACAAGGCTATTTCAGCAGCTTTGTCTCAGCTTGTGGAGAATATCATCAACAAGTGTATGGACAAGCCGTGGAAGTCATATATCCTCTCAGTGGATGAAGGCACTTACATAATATCCGGTGGCGCATCACAGGGACTCGTAGCTGGAGATAAGTTCACTGTTTACAAGAAGGGTAAGGTCGTGAAGAATCCTCAGACAGGAATCGATGTGGAACTTCCTGGTGCAAAGGTAGGAGAGATCACCATCCAGTCATCTTTTGGAGACACTCCTGAGACAGAGCTTTCTTTCTGCACCTACGAAGGAGAGGCTCTTGATGCAGAGAATCTTATGAACTATTACATAATGGACAAATAGCGATGAAGAAGTTGATGATAATAGCAGCCTTCACAATGTTACTTACTGGCTGCGGAGTAGGTAACTACTCGGTACAGTCCGGAATAGAGAACGCTTCCTATATCTCGTTTACCGATGACGTGAAGCAGGACATAACCGTCACTGTCGATGACCAGACGTATGTTCTCAAGACTGTAAAGCAGAAGGCATACAAGAGCGGAAGAAACATCAAGCAGACTGCCCTGAACACAATCAAGACAACACCAGGACAGCACGAAGTAAAGGTCGTGCTTAATGGCAAAGAGGTCTTTGGTAAGAAGCTGTTCCTATCTACAGGTGAACATAAGATTCTTGAACTATGAAAAAGCTCCTGATACTGGCGTTGGTTTCGTTTGCATTCACCTCATGCGGCATCACATCGAGCCTTTACTACTGGGGAGGAATGCAGAATGGAGCCACAACCTATGAAAACCTGGCATATAAGAACTATGACAAGCAGACACCTGAGAGTCTCTGCAAGCTTATATGCATGTATGAAGATATTGTGAGTAATCCAGGAGGAACACGCAGGATGCCGCCTCCAGGTATCTGCGCGGAATATGGATATTTGCTTCTGATTCCTGAGAATGCGGCAATCTTTGCAGAGCATGCTACTGCAATCCAGAGAAGGACATTCGCTTCAGGCGACTATGCTTCCTTCTTCCCCGAAAAGGGTAAGGAAATGCTGCAGAAGGAGATCGAGCTCTATCCTGAATCAGCTAAATTCATTGCTCCACTGATTGAAAGACTCTGTAAATAAGCTGCCTTATGAAAAGAATCATATATTTCTTTATGCTCTGCTGCATGGCAACTTCATGCGGCATGATGAGCACGGTCACACGAGAGTCTCAATATGCGAAGATGTATGAAGAGAAGCCGATCACTCTGCTTGTGATGCCTCCGATCAACAACTCCACAAATGTCGAAGCTAAGGATCTTCTCTATACATCCATCAGCAGACCGTTAGTGGAAGCAGGATACTACGTCATCTCTCCCCTTCTTGCCATGGATGTCCTAAAGGCTGAGAGTGCGTACGATTCGGAAATGTTCTTTGATGCATCTCTTACCTCATTCCAGAATTACTTTGGAGCGGACGCTGTCGTCTTCTCTGTAATCGACACATGGACGAAGAAGGGTCTTGGAATCGAGACAAAGATCCGATATGTGATCAAGTCTGCATACACCAACGAGATACTCTTCGACAGAAGCTGCGACCTGTATCTTGACCTGTCTATAGATTCGGGAGCTAATGGACTATTGGGCGCACTGGTTGATCTTGCGGCCTCTGCAATCAACACAGCCGCGACAGATCATATCATGGCAGCTCGTAAAGCTAACTACTATATCCTCAGGGATATCCCACGCGGAAAATACAGTCCCGAGTATATGCTAGACAAGCAGACTGCAGCTGAGAAGAAGGACGTTGTGGCCAGGGTGAAATAGCTTTACATTTCGCCTAATTTAACTTAAGCGAAATGCTACAATTCAAAAAAATGACGGCCATGTACTTTTGGTCGTCATTATTCAATTCTCAGAAGGCTTAAAACAGGTCCTTCTCCCCTTTCGGTTTCCTGTAGTACGAGAATCGACATTATATAATTGGTTATAAACTTGGTATAAACATTGATGATTCACATAATTAACATAGGACATACAAGATACTATGTTTCCAAAGAGTGAAATTTATAAAGATTTGGATACTAGTTAAAATATTTTTTGTATCTTTGCATCAGCTCATTAACCAGGTTGTTAAAGGAGTAACGGGATCGTCTTTTAGGCGGTCCTTGCTTTTTTATAGTCCTCGTACTCTTTCAAAAGCTTCACCTTGGTGTGTTGTCTCTCAATAGGATATGCGGTCCACAGTAGAGCGTAATCCTGCCTTATTTCTAGAACTACAAGGTATTCTTCTGCTTCGTGATATATTAACATCCTATCTTTACCTTTTCGCGTATTCATCCAAACCTTGAGATATGGATGATTGATGTTATCAACCATGGGACGAGGAAAAGGAATGCACTCCATTCTTGAAATCACAGGAAATCTGTTGTCTTCATCTGTTCCTTCGTGAGTTATGTGATAGAATGTGTATTCCATCTCATTCACCAAGGGATATTTCTTCATTCGTATAGGCTTGCCGTCCACATTAGGATGATTTGTCACAAAATCCTTCTTGAATATTCTATAGGCAGCTTCTATAAAAGCTGTAATATTACCTCCGAAATTGTCGTAATACAATCTTTCCGGCAACTCTAAATAATCGGTCATCACTTGTTGTCTTACTATTATTTCTTGATAAATATGTTCATCTTATCCTCTTTGTAGAGGGTATTCTGAAGGAGATTATAACCTGAGCGCTCTCTGATCTTCTCAATTATGGCCAGTTTCGCTGTGCTGGACTGTAATCCTCTATGGACATAAGAAATTGCACCTACAAGGAAGTCGGCAAGTCCAACGAGCTCTATCTCATGTGAACGAACTTGCTGGATCCTCTTTACCATGTTTCTGTCAAAGTCATAGTGGGATTGATTTAAGTGAGCCAGTAGATTTTCTACCTTGTCCTGACTGTTGGTGTCTTTTATGTCAAGGTAGATGTAATATGATGACTTTGGCTCGATAATGGTCTTGAGAAGGTCAAAGTACAGCTTGTAATACAGCGAATCGTGAGACATTTTAGCCTCAGAGAGATTCAATACAGATTTATCTGGAACTATGACCGTGCGGAAGTGTAGATCCTTATTGTCAAAGAAGTAGTTGATGACATCGATATAGTATGCCAGCTTTGCTGATGATACCGCATTCCACTTGAGTTCACAAGTTGGTTTCAGACCATGCTCAACCTTGATTTCGCGCAGTCTTTTGAAGATTTCGTCCTTTGCGTCTTTAGGACACCAAACGGCTCCGAGTGCCATAGGCTTGATGTTGTCATGTTCGAGGTGACAGGTTTCGTCACAATATACGGTATATTCCATATAGTTTTCCGAGTTTCTTTCTGCAAATGTAATCATAATTCAAAACAATTCCTTTCCAGAATTCGGTTTCCTTACGTGTACTTTGCCATGTTTCTGCTCATACCGGTTGATTCCCAGTTCAAACATCGCATAGATTATCTCCTTGATAGTCATACACTCCCGCAGAGCGATCTCACGCACAATTGCGTATTGCGCCTTATCCACAATTATTGAGGTCCTCATGTCGTTCAGAGTGGCCGGTGGGCGGGACTCGTCGTTACGTCTTCTGCCGGTCATGAATTTCCTTCTCTCGATCTGCTGAGACTCAAGTCCGTCATACTCTTCATCAGTAATCTGCTTCGCTTCAGGAATCGCCTCTGTGGTTTCCCCGAACATAGCGGATATGCCGCCTTTCAATTGATCTTTTATTTTAGCCATAATTGTATTATCAGTATTATTGGTAGTACGTAACACTATTCCTTATCTATAACAATAGGGGTATATGCTTCTATTAATGCCTTCTCCACCTTCGTCTATTTTGACGTTTGAGGTACACGACAATCAGTAATATCAGTAGCAGACGCATACTCATAACAACAGGAATAATAGGGTTACTTACTGCGGTTAATATCTTTGTTACTGTTACTCCCCTACATCATTTAGCCTACCTGTGAGTTCATTACATAGAGCACCATAGTCTACGGCACCATTGCTTTTAGGAGCATAGGAAACGATGTCCAGACTCACGATCGGGGCCTGTACTATTGTGGCATTCTCTCGAATCCTAGTCGAGAATACCAGGTTACCATATCGTTCCCTCAGGTCATTCTCGACCATCTGATCCAGCGTCCTTCTTGTGTGGAAGCGGGTAATAACAATGCCCAGGAGCATCAGGTCGGGATTGATGCCCGACTTGACTATCTCGGACATGTCAAGCAGCTGAATGAGTCCTTCCGCAGCGTATGCGTCGCAGGATATCGGCACGACAAGCGATGACGCTGCAGTGAATGCATTCACGGTGATTATACCCATCTGTGAAGGACAGTCAAGTATGATATAGTCATACATCTCCCTGACAGGCTTGAGGAGTCTTGCAAGAATGCTTTCCCTCTGGATTCTTGATGCGATGACAGTGTCCAGAGCACCGAGATCCAGGGATGAAGGTACTACATCAAGATTCTCCCTAACATTGAAGATAGGGATATCCTTACCTTCGCAGAATGCTTCATACAGCGTTCTCTGGGGTTTCTTCCTGGCTCCAAGGAATGTGCTTGTGAGATTCCTCTGGGCATCCAAGTCTACAAGAAGAGTCCTCTTTCCGGATGATGACAGCAGCGATCCAAGAGTCGCAGCAGATGTGGTCTTGCCTACACCGCCTTTATGGCTGGCAATGCAGATGATTTCAGTTGATGACATATATTTCAGTTTTGATTATTGATTTCCTGATTCTCCCGAAGTGTCACCTGAGCAGCAACGTTATCGGTCTTATTCCACTTATCCGAACCATAATAGAGCTCAGTTATGTGTTCTAGCTGATTTATCAGATAGCGAGTAAAATAACTCAACAAAAGGCAGATCACTCCCAAATACATATAGATAAAATCCTCAATAAGACTCAAGTCATAGTCAACAAAGATTCGAATGAAATACAGAGTCATCGGAGCCAGGCCAACTATTGAGCCTACATTTGCATAGAACATCATATGGACATTTTCCCTTTCACGGCTTGTGCGTATAGTAGATCGTTTCTTAGTCATATACTTCGTCTTTAGTTCTGTGAAGGGTAAAGCTGAAGCTCATGTATGTAGGCATCCGTCTTACTGAGGGCCTTTAGAACATCTTTCATCAGATCGGGATAATGTAGATATAGCTCAAATGCCGGATGCTTCTTCAGGAGAGCCTTATTGACGAGCTCTTCATACCTGAGCAATGACCGCTTGCCATATAGGATATCCCGCACGGATCGCACAGAGCGCTTCTTCAGGTGCTTTATCACGTCTTCCGGAAGATCCAGGCCGGCAAGGTCCATATTGCAGACATCAACCAGGTTGTGGAGACTCTCATAATCAGGACAGATCATTGATCGAGTCAAGACATAGAACATACTTGAAAGTTCCTGGTCCTTCCTTGACTTGTATTTACTGATTGACCCTATCGAATGTCGCAGCTTCTCTTGCTCTCGAAAAATGGAATCTATGCTATTCTGGACTTTACCTATAGAACTGACCACAATCCTATTGGGGTCTTTGGAAGAATCAATAACTTCTGCATTCGTTCCGAAAGTCAATCGGTCATATACTGCCAGTGCGTAATATCGGAGTGAACGCATGCGGTTTACTGCGACCGACAGTACAATTAATGTTATCATAACCGCTACTGAAAGTAGTATAATGCATGTAATCAAGCTAGTAATCAACTCTGAAGTTTCTTTTCTACTAGCTAATACAATGCATCCAAGAAAGGCGACAATCATAAAAACTGTGAAATGCGCACCGAAGATTGAGTTTTCCTTACTTTCAAAACCATTGATCTTGGATCTGATGTCTTTTAAAGTCTTGTCCATAACATTTAGGAATTAATTTAGGTGAATGATTATATGTATTTATAAATTAGTATCTTTGCATCGGTTGTAAGCCGTGGCAAGAAAGGGATAATCGTTCAGTGCAAAAGACCCCGCCCGCGAGATCTCACCCTATGGTAAAACTTCTCCATGCATTCCGGGGCAATGGTCTAAGCATCCTTCGGGATGCTTTTTTAGAATGCATCATCAAGCACCGCCTCCGGACACCTCTGAAGCCTGAGTTCCTCTTCAATGCTTGCTGTGTATATCTGCGTGGTCACAGGTGAAGAATGCCGGAAGACTCTCTGTACGTCCTTCCATTCTGCACCGTTCTTGAGCATCAGGACTGCAGTGCTGTGGCGCAGTGAATGGGCCGAATATTCATGAGAATCCAACCCAATTGCCTTGATGGCATTCTTGCAGACATACTGGACTCCACGTGGAGACATCCTTTCGCCACGATGTCCCTTGCCATCCGTAGCGAATAGCGGATGCTTCTTGACCGGATCTCCCCTAACCGTCAGATACTCCTTCAATGGCTCCCAAGCGGCGTCTGTAAGGATTACGAAGTCATCCTTTGCATCGTGTCCCTTTCCCATCACAAAAAGAATTCTGCGGCCTTTCTTGACCTTTATATCCCCAATGTCAGCACGTACCACTTCAACCGTTCGCAACCCCGTCCTAACAATCAGATTAAGCATTGCGTAGTCCCGTATATTCCTTCCCTTGGCATACTCGAGCAGAGCAGCAATCTCCGCTTCATTCAGATGCTGCTTCTTGAATCCTTTCCTGTTTCGTGGAGATCTCACGTCACGTGCGATGTTGGGATGCAGTCTTGAACTTTCGGCCCATGCGTAGAATCTCCTTACCGCACATAGATACACTCCGACAGTAAGCGGAGTGAGCATCTTTCTCAGAAGATCATTCTTGTATGCTATGATATCGGCATTACTGAGAGAATGCAGTGCCCTGTTGGTCTTCTGCAACCACTCGAAGTACTGGGTCATAGCCCAGTAATAGGTCTGACGAGTCTTCTCCTTCACATCGAGAGACGAAAGGAATGCCTGCATGAGAACATCCCACTTCTCCCTACTCTCAAGAATAGTAAGCTTATCGATATTATTAATAGCCTGTAGTGTATCCGACATAATGATAGCACCGTATTGAGTGATATTGTTACTACTAATTACGGTGCTAATATAGAATCAGAAATTCAAGAATTCATAATTTCTTTTAACATTATATCGGCAGTAGAGTAAGATTAGATTTTGCATCAAAAATCGTGGAATGCATCAACCACCTCCGGGTTGGTTTCGGGGTGATTGTGATAGTCCGGAGTGTCTTCGCCTTCCGCAAATTCAGATTCGATGAGATTCTTGATGTCCTTCTTGATCTGGATGAAGTTCATCAGCACCTGATGCTGGGCCCTCTCCTTGATCATATCCTTGTAGAGAGCGACCATACGTTCATTGACAGCCTCAGGAGACATCACCGCTATTGCCGCCTGTGTCTTTGCTTCAAGTTCATCTTCAGTCGGCACTATAGAGGATTCACGGCGCATCTGATCCTTCATCTCGTCGGCGAGGATCGCCATTCCCTGATCATCCACTTCCCTGCTGACCTCGTCTTCGCCAAAGTCAGTCATCACAGGGATATTGACGTATCTGGCCTCCTTCTCGGCCACAGCCTTAGGGTCCCTCTGAACCATGCCGCAGAAGTGCTTCCTCTTTATCGGGCTTCGGAAATCGTCCGCCACCTTGCCGCAGAACATACCCTGTGAGAATGTCTCGATGACGCTTCTCGGCAGGACTTCCTCATTCTCAAAGGAGATATTGAGCGAGCGGGAGTCATCCCCCTGAGTCATGCTCTTGTTGACCTTCTTCAGAGAGCCGAAGATCTTCGACACATCCTCGGCAGTCCTTCCGTTCACCTGACCGCAGATGAAGTTACCGGCGGCATTCTCCATCACCTCGGCCAGCTTCTCGCCATAGGCTTCCTTGATCTGGCTCTTGTCCTGTACGCCCATGAACACGGAGATCTTATTAGAACGTCCCGTGTTGACTAGAGGCGGAACGCCGGGGAAATGGGCGGTCGGGAACTCATCCAGCAGTACAGCGCACTTGTGCTTTCCGGGTACGTTGATCACATTGAAGAGCTTCTCTGTAATAAGGGAAACGGCTGTTCCATAGACGAGCTTATTGTCAGGATCGTTTCCGATGCAGAATATCTTCGGAGCGGCCGGGTCATTGATCTGGAGGGAAAAGTCATTGCCGCTCATCACCCAGTAGAGTCTCGGCGATATGAACTTGACGATAGGCACCTGAGCCGTCGCCAGCTGACCCTGGAGCTGCTCCTGCGCTCCTCCCTCGTACGCTCCCATGAACGCAGCCATCTGGCTCTCCATCTCCGGATAGCTCGCCAGGATCGGAAACACCTTCTTGTAGTCCTGGCTCATCAGCTCGATCACATGCGGGAAGGTACAGTAGATGCCGCCCTTGTATATCTTGAGGAACCAGATGACAAGACCAAGGAAGTTGGTCGCGGAGTCCTTGAAGAAGTCATCTCCGTTGTCCGAACCTTTCTTGATGCTGTCCATGATGACTCCCGCAAGGGAGAAGGCCTGCGAGATATCCTCCAGGAGTTCCGGAAGCAGAGGATTACACCGGTTGGAATGAATAGGGTCATTGAAATCTATGGTGACGAACTGGGGCTTGGGCATATCCTTCGGCCAGTTCAGCCTGGCTTCGTTATACACCTGCCGGCTCAGATCGGGATACTTGTAGTCATACACATACATCGAGAAGCCCTTCGATGTCAGCTGCTCAATGATAGGGCCATAGACGGAGTATGACTTACCCGATCCGGGGGTTCCCATGATGAGGGTTCCTCGGAAGGGATTGACGATATTGATCCAGCCGTCATGCCACTGATGATGCCAGCGGAATTTGATAGGGATATTGATCGAGTTGTCGTTTCTGACGGGAACACGGCACTGATCGAAGGTCTCGTCCATGTCATTGAGCTCATCCTCGTCACCGAATCCGCTCAGACCGATATTGCCAAGTGCCCAGAAGATGCCTGCAGCTCCTGTGATTGTCGAAATCACATAAGGCAATGCAGATGAGAAAGGAAAGAAGTAGAAGAAGGCGGAGACCGCTCCGACGACGGCCACGACGTGAGCCGGAGCCGAGTCAAAGCGCTTACCTCTGGAAAGAATACCGAGAGAAAGGAAGAGCGCAGCGAGGAACTTGGTCAGCAAGGAGGTCCTGAATATGCCACCCTCGCGGAGCTTCATGAACAGCTGGTCGATGACATCCACGGTCACTCCAATGGACCGCAGCAAGGGATGGGCATAGTAATAGAGGTTCACCACGAGGATGGCGAGCCCGATTATCGACATGTAGTCGAAATACTTTTCATATTCCCTCCTGTCTGCCATTGTCAGCGTTTCTTTCCTTTCTTCTTGTTCTTGTTGTCATCCTCCATCATCTCCTGTTCCTGCGAGTGTCCTGCGCCGAGTCCTTCAAGTACGTCAGAGATGCCCGGACCATTGTGCGACTGCCTCTCCTGCTGCTCGTGATGCTGTGGCTGGGATTCATGCCACTGAAGTGATGCGTCTGCAGCACGAATGCTGTCCAGCTTGAAGGACGGCAGCTCGGAGCACTTGAATGCGCTCCTGGTGGCATGGTCCACAAAGGTGGCACCCATTATGGCGCCGCTGCTGTTTCGATGGATCCTGATGTCGATATCCTGCTTTCTGAGCATATTCTCGAAGTGCTTCTGGCTTGTGGAGCGAGGCAGGCAGAAGGACGCCAGAGAATCCACCTTGTCCAGTTCCCGTCTTCGTATGGAAGTCTTGCCATAGCACTGCAGGGCACGCTGCTCGTACATCTCGTACATGGAGAGACTGGTATCTCTCTCGTCGACCGGTGCAGTGCATGCCTTTCCCGCCTTATCCAGTCCTTGAAGTAATATCGTGCTTTCGTCTCCTGCTCTATGGGTTACACTCAGGCCATGACTCTGCATGATCATCTGGAACTGCTGGAATGAGGTGAAGTGATAGCTGCAGCACTCCTTGAAGATAGCCTCCATCTGAGCCACCACCCTACCGATTGACGGGTCAAACCTCCGCGTGTCAATCCCCTGTTCCCTGGCTCTCTCCCCGTCCCCGTTACCCAGCCTGTATCCGTATTTGTCAGCCAGCTGACGGGTAAGCTCAATGGCCTTGCGCTTGTCGTAGTAGTCCTTGATTTTCCTTCCTTCTTCGTTCACCTTGACAGAGACGACATGATAGTGTTCCCTGTCAATGTCGGTATGCTTGTATACGGCATATGGCTGGTTCTCGTAACCTAGTCCCTTCATGAGGTCATCAATGAACGCGAGGGCTTTTTCCTCGGTCATTCCATCGGTAGCGGAAGGGTTCACCGACATATGGAACGAGATATCCTTGCTTCTTATATTCCTGTTTTCAAGAAAGCGGAAAGTGTCCTGTATGGATGCGTCACAGGCCCTTACATTGGCCGTCGCAAGTAGTTCAGCATCACCACAGGCTACCTTCCGCTCGTTATAGTCCATAGCATTCTTCACGCTGGGACAGGACTTCATTATCTTCACTACCATATCAGAGAGTCCTGAAGTTGAAGTCTATCCTGAACGGTCAGTTCTCCTTTGATGAAGATGAACCGATAAGTTCAAGATCCCTGGCGTAGATGTGCGCATTGTGATAGGCCTTGCCGTCTTTTCCCAAGGAAGCTCCCAGTGACGGCTTGCCTGAGATATACACCTTCTGTCCCGCCTTAAGGTATGGAAGGACGTTGTTCTTCGCGTAGCTCACATCAAAGAAGGTTGTCTTCTTCTCGTCACCCATATTCTCATTCACCGCAACCCTGAAGGCTACGAATTCGTTTCCGCTTTGGCTCGTTCTCACCTCAGCATCGGCAACCAAGTTGCCCATTAAATCAAGTCTGTAAAGCATATCTATATTGTATTAGTTGGTTGTCTCGTTCGTCTCCTTTTCAAGCCTGTCCACTATGTTTATCACATGGTCCATCTGCTCCTTCAGTTCCTTGGTCATGGTCGCGACCTTGGCCAGATAATAGTTCGCTGCCCTCGCATTGATCACCGGAGAACCGTCCGCCCTGGTCTTCTTGCTGAGGGCGTTCAGCTGTTTGGTCGCCTGGTTGTAATCGACACCGATCTTGGCGATCCTCGTGCTTATGTCATTGATCATGTTCCTCAGATTTCGGTCGGTCAGAATGATGTTCTTTCTGACCTTTATCTGCTTGTTCAAGGCACGGTCCCGGATGAATTTCGAGATGGCTATGTAGTCAGATTTTCTCATCTGAGCCTCTATCTGTTCGAACTCCGCTTCGGTAAATCTCAAGCCGACAAATCGTTTTCGAGGATTATCTGAAAATGTTCCCATCGTATGCCAATTTGTGTGTCTGAAGATGCGACTTCGGAGCAGATCATCGTCCGCAGTTTACTGCGCAATCCTCGTCGTTGTTTAACAATGACACATCTTGCTATCTGTGTCAGATATAGAAAGTCATAACCCGTTATTCATAACTTTACTTAACAAAGGTAATAATTATTTTTAACACGCAAAATCTATTGGGACATATGGAATACTATAAGTTTGTCCGGTCGGGAAAGAATTTGTAAATTTGCTTTAATGAAAACCTCAAGGATATATCACGAACTTAACCTGGACATCGTGACCACAGAGTCGGGCGATGTATGCTATGTGCTCCTTCCGGAGAAGATGAAGGAAGCAGACATGGACTGGCTTGAAGAGCTCGTCCAGAAATACCACGTAAATATCGTTGTAATCTCAGGCATGAACTGGAACGATATGATGTCTCCATGGAAGGCTCCGGCACTTAATCCGAAGGAGTCAGACTTCAGGGGTAAGGCAAAAGAATTCCTCGCCAGTCTCCTTGGGGATGTCTTCGTAAATACCGAGCAGTCGCTCAGACTTACTCATCCGAAGAGACATATTATCGGCGTTTCACTTGCCGGTCTCTTTACCGTATGGGCATCCACCGCAACAAGCAAATTCACCAGCGTCGCTTCCATCTCCGGATCCTTCTGGTATGATGGATTTACCGAGTGGCTCAAGGAGCAGAATCTGCATGCGGAAAGGTATTTTCTCTCCCTCGGTGACAAGGAACCCAAGGCAAAGAACGAGAGGCTCGCTACCGTAGGAACATGCACCGAAGCAGTGCTTCAAATTATCAAGGATAACGATAAGGAGGTCACCTTCGTGACTGACGATGGCAACCACTTCGAGTTCTTCAGGGAGCGCCTTGAAAAGGCTCTCACTGCATGTCTTGGCATCGTCAATGAAGAGGCAGAGTAATGATAAGACAGACAACATTCCATCTTTCAGCAAAGCGTAGGGGCTGTCACCTGGTTGCGCAGGAGGTTCTGGACCATCTATGAGTAGGATTGTTGGGTATCACACGAAAAATCGTTAACTTCGCAGAGATATAATAGACCATTATGACCGACTTCGACAGATATATCATTCAGGGCGAGCCCGAGAAAAGCGAGAAGGCCAAGATCTGGCAGACTGCAATTGGTCTGCAGGATGTTGATGGGCTGAAGCCATCTGAGTACCTTATCAAGACAGCTGAGCAGCATATTGAAGGTGATATAACGATCACTGAGGTGAAGGACCTGATTGACAGTTATTACGAGTCGAAGGGAGTTCGCCTTGATGTAGAGCACGAAGGCACAGAAGAGGCAGATAAGGTCGCTGCAAGAATTACGGAAATCCTTTCCGAGAAGTCATTCAGTTTCACCCCTGATTTCCTTATCAGGATACACCAAAGACTCTTCTGTGGAGTATATGAACATGCTGGGCAGATCAGGCAGAAGAACATATCCAAGAAGGAATGGATTCTTGATGGAGATACAGTCACCTATTCCGGCTATGACATGATCCGTCAGACTCTAGATTATGATTTCTCTCAGGAGAAAGGCACTGACTACCCATCAATGTCGGCAGATCAAGCAATCAAGAGGATATGCAAGTTCGTATCGGGCATCTGGCAGATACACCCTTTTGCCGAGGGCAATACCAGAACAACTGCCGTCTTCACGATGAAATATCTCCAGACATTCGGTTTCAAGCCAGACAATGCAATATTCAGGGATCACTCCTGGTACTTCAGGAATGCACTTGTAAGGGCCAATTATAATGAATTCTACAAAGGCATATCTGCAACCGATGAATATCTGGTAAGGTTCTTTAAGAATCTGCTGTTGGGAGAGAGCAATCCGCTCAGCAATCGTGAAATGCACATATCCAACATTCAAAGTCTCACTCCAAAGTCTCAAAATGATACTTTGAACTGCACTTTGGAAGAGATGGCCGTCCTACAGTATCTCCAGTCAAATCCGGAAGCCAAACAGGAAGACATAGCCAAACATATCGGCAAATCTCTCAGCACAGTCAAGAGAATGACCCCATCATTGATTGAAAGAGGTCTTCTTCAGAGAGAGAACGGCAAGCGAAACGGCAAGTGGATTGTCAAGATCTAAGTATGGAGATTACACTTCTGCTTGAGTTCACCCAACGTAGGCAGTTGAGACAGTGGCTGATGGAGAATCATTCTTCAGCCAAAGAGTGTTGGGTGGTACTGAGTCGCAGCAAGAATCCACCTGCAGGAGTACTTCCCTATCTAGATGTAGTCGAGGAAGCATTGTGCTTCGGCTGGATTGACAGCACACTCAAGAAGCTGCCAGACGGCAGACTCGCACAGCGATTATCTCCAAGAAGAAAGAACAGTCACTGGACCGAACTCAACAAACATAGGTGTGAAGCGCTCATCAGCAATGGACTCATGACAGATGCAGGACTCAAGGCATTTGAATCATCTGTATAGAAACCCTTATATACACATCCTCTAAATAGATAACATCGGTATTTCCTTATACCTATAATATAATTGCTACTCGTGTGTAATCGCACTCGAGGATATCATTGCTACCGCCGGGAATTCTGGATTAAAGGACTCTGGGATTTTTCAAAGAAGTCTTCCTTTCCCTTCATCTCTCTACTGAGACTATATGCTTATGCTATTTAAGAGCATAGCGTATTATATATGCTATGTCACCGTGCGACAACTGCTGTATCTTTCTCATTTTCAATGCTTCCATAGGATTCCTAATTGCGCAACTGGGACTTTTTGAATACCTTATTGGGACTTTTTGAATACTTTTTTTCGTCGAAAGTGGGACTTTTTGAATACTAAAAAATTCAAATGGGAAAAATTCCGAAAGTCATTCCTAATTGAGCAAATGGGACTTTTTGAATACTTTTCCGGGAGTTTGCAGGACTTTTCATGGGATTTCTTCCTACGGAAGAGGTTATTTTACCGGAGTTCACTGGAGTCAGGTAAATCCAAATGAATGCAAATGGGACTTTTTGAATACTTTTGAAACAGGTATTATCGGTAGTATTGATATTCATATTTTTTCTTAACCAAAAATGATTTACATTTGCCCCATCCAGATTCAGTGCGATGGAACAAAGAAGCGTACAACCAGTTTCACACGAGGACCTGCCTCTCAAAGGACGGCAGGTAGTCCAGTCATACATTGCCACTACGGCGATGTATGACTTCAACGTGTACGAGAAACGAGTGATGTACAACCTCGTGAAGCTCGCCCAGAGTCAGATTGAAGGCGTGACCATCTCTGACAACCTGCACAAGATCTGCCACGACCTGAAGGGTTATGTCCACATCACTCTCCCACTGTCGGATTTCCTGGCAGACGAAGATGACAAGAACCACAGGAGAATCAAGGATGCACTGAAGTCTCTTCACCGGAAGACCTTCGAGTATCTGGACAACGATGTCTGGGAATGCATCTCGATCATAGCCCTCCCGAAGATCGCCCTTCACTCACGCCAGGTGTCGTTCATCGTTGACAGCCGCGTGTGGGATGTCCTGCTGGACTTCTCACGAGGTTTCTCTAGATATGATATCGAAGTGGCATTCCGCCTAGAGAGTTGCTATTCAATGCGTTTCTACGAACTCATGGCATCCCAGAAGGAACCTCTCACTTACTCTATCGACGCCCTTAGGCGTATCTTCAAGCTGGAAGACAAGTACGCATATACCAAGGACTTCATCCGTAGGGTGGTCGAAGCCTCAAAGCTTGAGCTGGACCAGAAATCCCCTGTGTCATTCACCTACTCGCCGATCAAGGAAGGCAAGAAGATTACGCAGCTCATCTTCTTCCCGGTGAAGCTTTCCCTTGTTGAAACCGAGGATGACGAACATAGGAGGATCATCCGCAAGTACGGTTCCTCTGCCGTGCTTACAGCAGACGAACGACGCTTCCTTGAAGAGATCGGATTTACCGAAAGCGGCATCAACAACAACATCACACTGTTCATGGAATGTCAGAAGAATCTGGACTTCATCTACGAGCTCGCGCTGATCAAGGGAAAGAGCAGAACCAAGAAGAATCCTTGCGGTTGGGCTATCAGAACGCTCAATGGAAAGCTCGCCGATAAAAAATCTTCAAAGGCTTAATAAAACAAGTTTTATTACAATAGCCGTCATAATTTTTCTTAACAAAAATATCGTATTATTCTTTGACGTAATTCATAATTTCTTTTAACTTTGCCACCGCAAGGTAAAACTGGAATATGAAACTCAACGAAGGATTAAAGGCTTACGGCATGAAGGCCGTACTGGCTCTGATGACATGTATCCTGACCACATCGGCAGCAAGCGCACAGCGGACGATGAACGGTCAGGACAATATCAGTGCGTCCATTCATTACTCCTTCTCGGGTCAGGTTCCGATTGGCGCAGATCTCTGGTGGGGACGGTACCTGCTTGGCGGAAATGCCAAGGCGGGCATCAGCTACTCTCCATTCTCACACACACTCTCTACTACGGCTACTTCCGGATCACGGACAATTCAAAATCATACGATTCTGGCACATGGAGAGTACATGCACAGGATCATCTCCAACAGAGGTCGCCATATCGGTCTTTACGCTGGCGGCGGAGTCTTTCTGGGGTGCGAGCTATACGACCCTCAGAAAAGGCTCCCCGGCTACATCGTCACCGGTCTTGGCGACTGCGGATTTCTATACGGGATATATCCTGCCGTTGAACTGGAACTGTTCATCAGCAGACAGACATGCATATTAATCAGATGCGGCTTGCCGGTCAACTTCAGCTCGCCGCTGAGCAAGGTAAGATACACTACGGGAATAGGAGCAAGGTTCAATCTCAACTGACGGAAAAATCTGTATTACGCTTCATTGGGGCGTATACAGTCTTCACTTTACTACTTACATTCTGCAGGTGCGTCGTGAGACGGACCTGCTTTAAAAAGCAAACACTACACACGAGATATGAAGAAGATTTTATTACTGATGACATTCATCGCTTTCATCTCAAGCAAGGCTTCAGCACAGGACTGGAGCCTCTCGACCAATCTTGTCGACTACATTACCCTCGGAACACTTAATCTAGAAGGATCTGCTGCCACAGGACGTCATATAACCGTCAACGCATCTGCCAGGGTCAACCCGTGGACCTTCCACAAGGGAGATCCTGCCAAACAGATGCAGAACAGGAACCAGACCTTTGCTGCGGGTATCCGCTACTGGCCGTGGCACATCTACTCGGGATGGTGGATCTCGACCGCGGCGCAGTACCAGGAGTACAACTTCGGAGGCATCTTCTCCCAGAGGACCGAGGAAGGTGATGCATTCGGACTGGGTGTCGGAGCCGGATACTCCCTCATGGTGCATGAGAACCTGAACCTGGACTTCGGCCTGTCTATATGGGGAGGACAGAAGACCTACATCGCTTATGCCTGCCCATCCTGCGGCAGGATCACAGACAAGGGCAGCAAATGGTTCGTCCTGCCCAATGAGCTTCGCGTTGCGATTCAGTACATCTTCTAACATATCATGCCATGTTAGTCATCATCGACAAATACCCGCTGGACACTTCCCTCTTCAGGGGATGCTGCATCAACGAGAGACTGAACCTGGTCTACTTCATACACCGTCCAAAGGGCTTCGAGGGCGAGCTGCAGCTGCCGGTTCTCTTCGAGAACGCATGCGACACTAGGCTATTCTTCACGGAGTACTGCAATGCCCTTTACGATAACGAGCCCATATACGAATTCTTCGGCGAGGCATGGTTCAGCCTCGAGCTCTACATCAGGATACGAAACAATACAAGACAGTGAGAAGATGAAGATACAACTAAAACACTCCAGCATAGATTTCAGCAACTACGACGCACTGATCCTGCATGAGACCTTCTCGGTCATCAGCCTGAGGGTCAAGTCAGAGATCGACGAGCGCTGCCTTCAGCTTCCGCTCATCTTCCGCGACGGACGAGACACCCGCGAGGCCTACAAGAGGCTCCTTCAGGGGCGCAACAGCGGCTCCAAGAGCGTGAGTCTGAGTGACCTGGAATGCTCTTATCCAGTGGAGACGGCTCAGAAGATCGATCAGTATGCCCAGTACATGTATGACTTTGACAGACCGATAAAGCTTTAACGTCATAAACACTCAAGATCATGATCATCAAGACCTACTGCAAGGTAATACCCCTTGACAATTACATAGAGCTACAGTTCGATCCTGAATTGTGCATCATAACCTTCGTGGGCGTCGGTTACGCCGAGACGTTATGCTTCCCGACAAAGGACAAGGCCTTCGAGTTTTACTTCGAGGTCATAGAGGCCATGTACGCCGACAAGGATGAGGTGGACGTGGAGCATATTCAGGTATCATACGGACGTGTCAACTTGTGTACTCTTAAGGAAATAATAAAAAAGAAAATCAAAGAATATGAACCCGATGAAGACTAAATTTTTGTACATCATAATCTTACCCCTTTTGTGTCTGGCCAGCGCCACCTCATGTGTTCATGAGTTTGCGGTTGTTGACAACTCCTTTGAGTTTGTCGCCGATGTCACATATGACGGTGGTGCAAACCAGCACAGACTCACTCTTACCCGAAAGTCAGGAGCGCCTGACAATCAGTACAAGATTGCCTTCACTCTTGACGGGGAGAGCACGATGACACTTACTGATGCAAACGGAATGACCATCGAAGGATTCTTCAACGAGTCATTTGACGACGTATCAACAAGGACCTATACTCTGTCAACGATTGCCCCAGGCGAGCATACTCTGAATCTGGAGATAACTACAGAGGAGTTCAGTCAGTCTCTGGCCGTGACGTTCGTTGTCGAGGACTTCTCGTTTGAGTTCGACACGAGGGTCGTCTTCGACCAGAAGAGCAAGACACATTCACTTGAAGTGACGCTCAAGGAAGGAAGTCCTACAGACACATATACCATTGCGTTTACTGTAGACAACAAGGAACCAAGGAAGACCTATCAGGAGACCTTCACTGATGCTGTCGTGAAGACCTACGAACTGCAGGTTCAGGAACCTGGCGAGCACACCGTGAACCTTCAGATTACAACAGCGAAGCATTCCCAGAAGGCGGATCTTCCCTACAAGGTCAACGACTACTCGTTCAAGCTGCAGGCAGACATCGAGTACGATTCCGAGAATCTCTCGCATATGCTGTTCCTGACTTTGCTTGAAGGATCTAGGGACGAGACATATACCGTATCCTATACTGTGGATGGAGGGCACGCTGTCAAGCTCCTGGACGATACCGGCAAGGAGCTGGGAGCATCATTCAAAGAAGACTTCAAGGACGCCACCGTAAGGTCCTACGACCTCTCAAGAGCGGAGAAGGGTAAGCATACGATGAAGATGATCGTCAGCACGGACGACTTCTCGCAAGTCCTGGAAATTCCTTACGTTGTTGACGCACTTCCCTTCACCATCCATGCGGAGATGGAGACAAGCGGAAGCAGCTCGGTGATGATGCTGACTCTCAAGGAGGGAGACGCAGCCACCGAATACAACGCTTCAATCATCCTTGACAGCAAGACTATAGCATCTCCTAAGGTCAACTTCTCCAGGAATCCTATCTACAGGTACACGTTACCGACCACAAGACCGGGCAAGCATGATGTCTCAGTTCAACTGACAGACGGATATACTGTAGAGAAGACCAGCGTAAGCTACAACGAGCCTGTTAGACATCCATATCTGGACATCACACTCAAGTACAACGAGAACTCCGGAAAGCATATAGCAGAAATCGGTTCCAATCCGTACGACATCTCCCTCAAGTTCGTGACCTCACTGACCCTTAAGGGACAGACAACAGTATGCATCTATGATTGGTCAGTTTGGGGAGAGAAGAGGTATGAGACCAAGACGAAGACCATGAGCGACAGCAATACGGCTTCTGGAATCTATGGCGGCAATTCAGTGACTCTGATTGACAGAGACGCTCTTGTCACCAAACTGACAGGATCTTACGAGATGAGCGACGTGGTAGAGTACTTCTATGATCCAGGCTCAGGAGGAGAAGACTCCGGAAGAGAATGGTATGAGGTAACCGGAACAGAGCGAAAATACTACGTACTCAAGGAAGAGACACTCAAGATAGACATCTCCGGAGAGAAGGTCAGCGGTGTAACCCTCAGGGTCACAAACAAGATAGGAGCAATGACGCTTAACGGAAAGTCATCCTCATCAGGAACAACAAGCATAGCTCTCTAGTGCCGGGAGAGCTGGATTTCATAGAGCAAAGAATAGTTTTTTCATAGGTTAAGAATAGTTAATAAATATTGTTGTTAATGTGAATCCGGAGACGGCACCTCCGGCTTTACTCTCCCACTTGAAATACTGATAATGAAGAGGATATATAACGTATTCTTAGCGACAGCTTTATCCTTACTGATCGCCGGATGTGCCTCTCAGCGTAAGATCAGGAATCTCCAGAGCGGCACCGTTCGCCCTTCACTTTCCCTGACCAAGGAACAGGACTTCATCCCAGATATCCGCAAGGACCTGAAGGCCCAGAGGGACACGTTCGTGGTCAAGGACGGCGACAAGGAGATACTCATCATGAAGGCCATCAAGAACGAGGACGGAGAGATGGTGGCTCACGATGTGCTTGATGCGGCTGTGGTCACCGCACGCTTCCGCAACGTGGCCGAGAGGAACGGCCGGGTGGATATAGAATTCCAGGTCATCGTTCCCCAGAGCATGCAGGACAGCAGGTGGCAGCTGAGGTTCCGCCCTCGGATGTACATCATGCAGGACACCCTCGACCTTGATCCGGTCATCATCACCGGAGCGGAATACCGCAAGGCGCAGCTGAAAGGATACCAGCAGTATGAGAAGTTCCTTGCAACCATCGTCACAAATCCCGACGAGTTCGTCAACTGGTGGCTCCTGGAGCTCTTCATCGAGCGGAACATGCCGGACCTCTATGCATTCAAGACCGACTCCACATACGTCTCTGACGAAGAGTTCGCATCGGTCTATGGTGTGACAGAGAAGGAAGCCATCGAACATTATACTGACGACCTCGCCAGAAAGGCCAACAACAAGCGGATATCAAGACGCGAGAAGATGTACCGCAAGTATGTCAAGGTACCTATCGTCACTGAGGGGCTTCGCCTTGATACAGTGATACAGACTTTCAACGGCGACTTCATATACAGATATGTCCAGCCGATCAAAACACGTCCGAAGCTCAGAAAGGTTGATGTTGTACTCTCAGGAGACATCTATGAGTCCGACACGAAGATCTATGACATCCCGATGAGCGATCCGCTCACATTCTACATCTCATCACTCTCTGCGTTTGTGGATAACCGCGAAAGATACCTCACCAAGGTCATCGAGAGAAGAGTGGAAGAGAACACGGCCTGCTACATCGAGTTCGCATCAGGCAGCTTCGAGGTAGACGAGAAGATGGGCAACAACCCGGAAGAGATAGGACGAATCAAGGACAACCTCATATCACTGATGCAGAACGAGAAGTTCGATCTGGACTCGATCGTAGTAACCTCATCAGCATCACCGGAAGGAACAGTGAAGTTCAACGAAAGACTCTCCCAGAAGCGTTCTGAAGGGATTTCAGAGTACTTCTCAAAGTGGATGAACCACTATCAGGATTCCCTGGAGAGAGAACGCGGATTCGCAGTGGATGAGGAAGGAAATATAGTCGTCGAAAAGAGAACGCAGATTCCGATGATGGGACGAAGCAGCGGAGAGAATTGGCTGATGCTCGACAGACTCGTTGAGAAGGATACCGTTATGACTGAAGACGAGAAGAAAAGTTACATCTCCTCGGCAGAGATCAAGGATATCGACCAGAGGGAAAGGTCTCTTCAGAACCTCGGTTGCTACCGCCACATGAGGGAGAAGCTCTACCCGCACCTGAGGACCGTTCGTTTCGACTTCCATCTGCACCGCAAGGGAATGGTCAAGGATACCGTCCACACTACAGTTCTCGACTCTACATACATGAACGGAGTCCAGGCGATCAGAGACAGGGACTACGAGACAGCACTTACACTCCTGAGACCATACAACGACTACAATACTGCCATCGCCTACCTCTGCATGGACTACAACGCGAGTGCGATGCAGATCCTGGAGAGTCTTGAGAGGTCAGCGCAGGTCAACTACATGCTTGCCGTGCTGTACAGCAGAAGAGGAGACGAGCAGAAAGCCGTCGAGTGCTACGTGCGTTCCTGCTCTCAGGATCCGACCTACATCCACCGAGGCAATCTGGATCCAGAGATATCCGTCCTGATACGCAGATACGGGCTCAATGCCCAGCCGGAGGATGAATTCGAATACTCACTTTAATCAATACCAACTTTAATCATCAATACAATCATGAAAAGAAAATTTCTATTACTGGCGTACTCCCTCGGAGTACTCATGGCCTGCAACAAGGAAGGCGTTGCAGTGCCCCAGAACCCTCAGGACCTTCCTGCAGTGGGCGAGGTGACAACCAGCAGCATTCCCGTCCATCTTTACATCTCCACCGGCATCCTGACCAGAGGCACATCGGTCAACGACAAGGAGGACGAGATCCTAAATGCCATCCTTACGATCAAGGGATACGACGCAGAGAACAAGGTCAGCTATACTGACAAGTACGATGTCAGCGGAAGCGCGGACGTGATCATCAACCTCAAGCCATGCACTCGAGCTGCATTCACTGTGGAGAGCGGCAGCGTCAAGGACGGAGTCATCCTGACCGCACTGGAAGAGCAGAAGACCCACTACTACGCAAAGGGAGAGATCAGCATGGGATGGGATGAGCTTCAGGCAGAAGGTGCCACACACATCATCGAGCTCGTAAGACAGATCAACAAGATCACTATCGACAAGATCTCGGTCGACTGGGACAACGCGAATTACGATGCCAAGGAGTTCCGTGTAAAGAGGATGTATCTGTGCGATGTGCCTCGTTACCCTGAGACCTCTTACGAAGAGGTACCGCAGTCCATCTACAAGGAAGGATTTACCGGAACAAAGGTTGATTTCAAATACTACAACTTCAACGGACTGGAGGTCTATAAGTACAAACCCTATAACGTTACGTACGTAGGAGATATCTTCAGGTTGGATGAACAGCTCCTGGATGAGATGGATGTAGTCATCAGCAAGGCAAAGCCTTACGACACGCAGCATGTCTTCTATTCCTACATCTGCAACAACGCTCTGACTGTTCCTAAAGTCGACTTCATGCAGGGAGACAGGTATGCATTCACCGTACCGATGACGACCATCGTTCTTGAGGCTGAGATGGACGGCTCTCTGATGTACTACCGCTTCCCTATCCTCAAGATGCAGGAAGGAGTAGCCTCGCCAGTTCCTGTCAACACTCACTTCCGCTTTAAGGAACTGATCATCAAGGATCTCGGATCACCGACACTCTACGGAGACAAGACCTTCGAGAATGTGAACTTTACCCTCGTTGAATGGACAGAAGAGTTACTCAATGAACCAGTTACAAACCTTTAATACAAATAAAGCAATGAAAAAGACATTATCAATCTTCGCGCTTGCAGCAGCTGTGCTCTGCTCGTGCGACAAGAATGCGGACTGCATTCCATGCCAGGAGCAGGAGAGCCAGGAGCCTGCTATGCTGAACGTATCACTCGGATTCGAGGACGAGCCTCAGACCAGAGCCGTGACGGCCTACACGACCGCTCAGGACTATGAGAAGGCCGTGAACAGTGTCCAGATCCTCGTGTTCGATTCTTCAGGAAAGATCAACATCTACAAGGATGCCGGCACATCAGTATCTGGTATCAGCATCAGCACCACCACCGGTACAAAGAGCGTCTGGGCGGTGGTCAACGGACCTGACCTCAAGGCCATCGGCACAGAGGCAGCACTCAAGGCTATCGCTGTCGACCTCGCGGACAACAGCGTGACCAAGACTGACGGATTCGTGATGGCGGGATCAACGTCATGTACTGTAAGCGCATCAGGAGCTACAGCAAACGTGACAGTGAGCCGTCTTGTGGCGCGTGTCGCTCTTCAGAAGGTGACCAACGCTCTTCCTGCAGGTTATGGAGCCCTCAAGATCGACAATGTAACCCTTATAAACGTTGTCGGAAACCAGAACCTCGGCGGAGACGCAGCCATCTCTACATGGTACAACAAGATGGGACGCAAGGACGGAGCCACTGCCGCGACACAAATCATCGACGGATCGACCAATGCCGCTTCATGTCCTACACTCACATTCGCTGCACCTGGAGCATCAGTTGCCAACGGAGCAGCTCATGCACCGTCTACTCCGCATCTCTTCTACTGCTTCCCTAACAGCACATCGACAGACAAGACCGGATTCGAGAGTTCGTTCTCTGCAAGAAAGACCAGACTCGTAGTTGCAGCTACAATCAACAGCACCAAGTACTACTACCCTGTTGTCATCAATACACCTGAGCGCAACAAGGCCTACACTGTGGAGCTCACCATCACAGGTCTCGGCTCTACCGATCCGGATCAGCCGGTATCCAAGGGAGCTATCACTGCAGCAGTCACAGTACAGGGATGGCAGTCGGGAGCCACTTATGAGGAGACCATCTAGACCAATTCAAGCATGTACACGAATTGCGTAGAATCAAACGGGGCGAGGGGTTAAGGGTTTCCTTATGGCCGTGGCCGCGACGCACGCATAGACCGGGGCGATGTGCGGCCGCTGTGGGGTTCGATTCCCCACGCCCTGCCAAGAATCAATAATACTCAGAATTATGAAGAGAATGAACTACATCAAGGCTGCTGCCCTGCTTGCGACAACTCTTGCCGCAGCATCATGCAGGATAAAGGAAGACCGGCGTCCGTGTCCCTGCTGGCTGGACATGGACATCACCGGATGCGCATCCCATACCACCGAAATAAGCCTGTCGGCATGGGGCACAGAGAACCTGTTCTCGGACAAGGTCTCCGTGGCTGATTATCCCGATGTGTATGAGAGGACGGTGACCAAGGGAATGGTAGCGACCTCCGCCTACTGCGGACTCAGCGAAAGTATGGTTGAAGGCAGCAGGATCATCATCCCGGAAGGCAAGCAATCTGACATGCTCAAGGTACATACGAACATTATTGACTGCACCGGTGAGTTTGCCCGGGATTCTGTACAGCTGAACAGGCAGTACGCCACGGTCTTTCTAAGCATGGAGGATGAGAGAGCGCATGAGGCTCTGAGGGTCATGGAGGTAAGAGGAGAGGTGTGCGGCATCGACTACGTCACTCTTGAGCCTGTGGAAGGCAAATTCTCATTCATGACACATCCTGACGATGACGGTGTGTGGCAGTTCCGTCTTCCCAGACAGAATGAAGGGAATGACCTCAAGCTCATAACGTTCGCGAACGGACAAGAGAAAGACTCTCTCCCTCTTGACGAGTGGATCGCAAAGAGCGGATACAGCTGGCTTGACAAGGATCTCAAGGACATCTACGTCAATGTGGATTATGCAGTAGGAAAGGTGTCGGTCGTGATCCAGGGCTGGGTAGAAGGTGAATACATAGACATAAAACTATAGCAGCAAAGCATAGTGAATAGTTTTTTCATAGGTTAAGTTTAGTTGTTTATGACGGCTGCCCTGTCGTGAGATGCGGCAGCCTTTTCTAAAGAAAACGCATTCAAATGAAAAGAATATTATCAGCACTGTCCATTGCAGCAGCTCTGTCCAGCTGCTCGCCACAGAATATCACGCCACCTCTGATAGAAGAGGAAACGCTAGTACCTTTGGAACTTGAACTGGCGACTAATACAGTTACTAGAGCTATCGTAGAAGGCACGACACTTCCCACAGCGTCATCCGTTGGAATCACGGTCAGAGACTCATACGGAGCATACGCCGGAGAGGAATATACCAACATTAAGTACACGTCAAAGGAAGTCTCAGGATCAGATGTATGGGAGTGCGACTCACCCATCATGCTCTCTCCGCAGACAGGAGTACTGTACTCCTACTATCCATACGCCGAGGCATGTTCTGATATCTCGGCGATCTCCATCAGGGCTAACTCCACAGTCCAGACGGACTTCATGTGGGGAACACCCGTATCAGTGAGCAAGGACAACAGGCATGCATCCATAAAGATGAACCATGCCCTTGCAGCCGTAAGGATAACCTACGTCAGAGGGACATACTCAGGAACTGGTACTGTCTCCAAGGTATCCTTCGGAGGTAACTGTATCGCGGTAGCAGGAACCCTTGATGCTACTGACGGATCTCTATCAAACTTCGCAGGCAAGGGAACCATGTTGACTCCACCACAGATCGCCACTACCCTCTCATCCTCTCTGCAGGAATTCGAGCTCCTCATCATCCCGACAGGAGAGAAGCAGGGAAAGGTCGTCATCACCATTGACGGCAAGGACTACACTCTCGAGTTCGGAGACATAGACCTTCGTCAGGGACATATGACGCAGTTCCACCTGACGGTCAATGACGGAGAGCTCTCGCTCTCGGACATCACTGTCAGCGAGTGGACTTATGGAGAGTCAAAGGATACGTCCATCAAGGTGACAGACAAGGTGACCCTTACCGGCAATCTTGATGATATAGCGGTG
>JAFYWC010000055.1 GCA_017546585.1 Bacteroidales bacterium | reverse complement strand
TTCGATTCCCCTACCGAGTACCAAAGTTCTTTAATTATGCGGAAGTAGCTCAGTCGGTAGAGCATCAGCCTTCCAAGCTGAGGGTCGCGGGTTCGAACCTCGTCTTCCGCTCCAAAGGTTCACATTTTGTGGGCCTTTTTTCGTATACACTTCTTGTCAACTTTGGACAGGATTAGTTGAATTGTATACAACGTCAAGAGTACTTTAGCCATCAAGCAGCACATAATCATCCACACCAGGTATCAAAGCCAATCCGGACTCCTCGAGATGGATCTGTCCGAGGTCATCTGTAAACTTTACAGTCACTACCCTGCCGGCCATCATTCTTGCCTGATGGTCCTTTCCATTGCTGTCATCCATACGGATGATCCTGATCTTGTCTCCTTTCTTCATGATTTTAGATTTAGTATAGATTATACTTGGGTTTTGAACTTCGAAGTCATCTCGTCAGCAAAGCTGAAGTAGCTTCCAGGGCTGACTATTATATGATCAAGCATCCCTATCTCCATCATCTTGCATGCCTTCTGAAGCATCCTGGTATGTTCGATGTCAGCAGTTCCCGGTGTCGGGCAGCCAGACGGATGATTGTGAAAGACGATTATGTTCGTGGCATTCTTGCTGAGCGCCTTCGCTATGATGTCCCTGTGACTTATGTTCACAGCATCTAGCGAGCCCTTGAAGATCATCTCGAATGACAGAACGACATTGGCCCTGTTTAGAAAGGCCACCCAAAACTCCTCATGCTGCAGTCTCCGAAGCCGACTTCCGGCGATCTGAGCCGCCTGCTGTGAATCCTTGACGATCTTTCCGGAGATATCTTCCTTGGCGCTGATATAGGCCGCCACCACATCCCTAAGGGCGGATATCTTTTCTTCCTGGTCACCTGTCAGACCATAGAGCTGAGGATTGAAGTTCTCATTCAGCAGTTCGTCGAGTCCTATATGCTCCTGGAGCTTCAGACCCAGTGTTTCCAATGCTTGCATAGCTTTATCGTTAATGGTTTGAATGAATTTTGAGCAGTTGAAGGTGACAGACAGCTTTACAGCAAGGAGCGTCATCGGGAAATACTATCCGTAAGGATGGAGATTTCCTGTGAGGAGCATGGCGTCCCTTGATGAAAGAAAGGATGGTACTACCTTCGCGATGAATTCATAAAACCATCCGAAACGACCCACCTCCGTCATACCTCAAGGTAGAACCTTCAGTCACGCAGCTTTCTTTCTCTCTTCAATGGAGCATATGCTTATTGCTATTATATGCATGACTTATAAATGCTTATCATCAAATTGGATCTTTTCTGCAGATGTCTATAGGATAGGACTTTAGTAAAGACTGGATATTAGCAACTGGGACGTCTCGAATACTCAAGTGGGACATATTGAATACTATTTTCGGGTGATATTGGGACGTTTTGAATACGACTTTAGGGGATATGGGACATGAAAGCACCTGTTTTCCCACTTGTTTTATCTCTCTTTAAGCCAGAAAGCCGATATAATCGAAAAGTTAATCGGTCTTCGACCGATTAATAGTATAAAATTACGATAAATCGACTGAGCAAAGTGGGACATATTGAATACTATTTCCTTTCAATCAATCTTACAAATTGTCGCAATAATTAAAAGTTCCTAATGCGTCATAAAAATTATTTAATATATTTGCGAGGTCAATCGAATCATGGAAGGCAATATCATCATAACAGAGAAACCGGACAAGGTCCGCACATCAAGGCAGGTCGTGCAGTCTTATATCTTCACCACCGCCCTGTATGATTTCAATGTCTATGAGAAAAGGATCATCTACAATCTCGTCCGCCTTGCACAGAGCCAGATAGAAGGTGTCAAGCTCTCGGAGAATCTCTACAAGATTGAACACTCCTACAAGGACTACCTAATGGTAGAGCTTCCGATATCGGATTTTCTTATTGACGAAGATGACAAGAATCACTCAAGGATCAAGGCCGCACTGAAGTCGCTCCATCGGAAGACGTTCACCTACCAGGATGAAGGGAATTGGGAGTGCTTCTCCATCATTGCGAACCCGAAGATACGTCTTCGCTCGTCAAAGGTATCCTTCATCGTCGACGCACGCGTGTGGGATGTCCTGCTGGATTTCTCACGCGGGTTCTCCAGATACGACCTGGAGATCGCATTCAACATGGAGAGCAGCTATGCCATGCGGTTCTATGAACTGATGGCAGGCCAGAAGGAGCCGATAGCATACTCCATAGATACCCTTAGGAAGGAATTCGGACTGGAGGGAAAATATAGGCTTAACAAGGACTTCATCCGCAGGGTCGTGGACTCAGCCAAGAACGAGCTCGACCTCAAGTCACCCGTAACATTCACCTACCGCCCGCTGAAGGACGGAAAGAAGATTACCCGTATAATGTTCTATCCACATAGGCAGGAAGGCAAGGAGCCCCAGGACGCATTCTTCCGTGAAGCAGTCAGGAAATATGGAACGGGAGCACAGCTTTCATCAGACGAGAGAAGGCTGCTTGAGGAGATCGGGTTCAACGAAAGGGGCCTTCGCAACAACATCGAACTCCTGATGGAATGCAAGTCAAAGCTGGACCTCATCTACGAGCTTGCGTTGATCGCGGGCAAGTGCCGTACCAAGAGCAACCCATGCGGATGGTGCATCAAGACGCTGCGAGGAAAACTGCAGGATTTGGGCTGATGCTTTATAGAATAAAATTCTATAAGAAATATTTCTTTAAAATTTACCCTTATTTATTTTGGTTTTACCTTTGTTTATTTTTACTTTTGTACCCAGCAAGTAAAAAGTATTCAATGTATAGTTCAATCAATACTCGCCACAAGGCAGTTATTGTTATGGTCATCGTCGCGTGTCTGATGATGTGTTCTCAGAGTCTTTCAGCTCAAAGGACATCCAACAGGCAGAGCATGGTTTCCATTTCGGCGGTATCATCCCTGCTTCGTCCTCAGGAGGTCGGAGCAGAGATATCTTACGGCCAGTACTTACTTGAAGGCTATTGGACAGCTAGTGCTAAAGGCGCAATGCACACATTGGTCACCAGTTCGGACATCCGTATGAGGTTTCTGGATATGACATTCAGTGGCGGATACATGCACAGGCTTGTCTGCACTCGCTCTCGAAGCATAAGTCTATACGCAGGAGGAGATGCATTTCTAGGGTTTGAGACATACGACCCGATGAATGAGCTCCCATCCAACATCGATACTGGCTTGCCGTCCGGTTCTTTTCTTTACGGCATTGCTCCGCAGGTCGTTGCGGAGTTCTTCCTCACCGGCAAACTGGCGCTCGTCGCCGGGTGTTCTTCACCGGTAAACTTCTCATCACCAATCACCATGGTCCGGCCGAATCTCATCCTGGGATTACGGATGAACATCTAGGAGACGGGAAGGGATCTTCCGACAGGTAGTTCACCTGTCATATTCACACACTTTTACATTCTTGAAAAAGCAGGTCCGCCGTGAGGTGCATCTGCTTACCGAATGAAGCTAATTAATACAAAATATTTAGCAATTGTTTTTTACACGTCGTAGCAGTCACGTCGCGAGATGGGGCTGCTTTACAAGAGCTAATCAAATAAATCAAGATATGAAGGCAAGACTAATCATCACACTTATCCTTGCTGCCATGCCTATGCTCTGCCGTGCGCAGGACTGGTCCGTGTCTACCAACCTCGTGGACTACGCCTGCCTGGGTACCATGAACGCGGAAGTGTCGGGTGCAGCAGGAAGACACATCAGCATCAATGCCTCTGCCAGGGTGAACCCGTGGACTTACCATAAGGGCGACCCTTCCAAGCAGATGCAGAACCGTCACCAGACATATGCAGCCGGCATTCGCTACTGGCCATGGCACATCTACTCAGGATGGTGGATCAGCGGCATGGCACAGTACCAGGAATACAACTTCGGAGGCATCTTCTCACAGAAGACCGAGGAAGGCGACGCGTACGGCATGTCGATCGGAGCAGGCTATTCTCTCATGCTGCATGAGCATCTCAACCTAGACTTCGGACTGTCGATATGGGGAGGACAGAAGACCTATATCACTTACGCGTGCCCAAGCTGCGGCAGGATCACGGACAAAGGGGCGAAGTGGTTCGTCCTGCCCAACGACATCAGGATATCTATAGCATACATCTTCTAAAATCTCAAGCAATGAAAATCTGGATAGGAAACAAGTTCATCGACAGCTCATACTTCCGCACATGGTGTCTTGATGAGGAATTCAATCTGGTCTACTTCATCTATCAGCCGAAGGGCGCCTATCAGGGCGAGTTCTCGCTGCCGATGCTCTTCAGCAGCGCAGAGGAAGCAAAACGCTTCTACGACGAGTCTTGGAACGCCATCGCAGACGGCACCGAGGCGATATGGTGTCTGGATGAGAAGGTGGTCTTCTGCTGGAAGCTGTACTTCAAGATACACGCGCAGAAGCTCAAGGAAAGAAAGATGAAGAAAACCATAAAGCAGAAATCACATGAAGATAATAACACGCCAGGGGATCCTCAGGTCGGAGCTGTTCAAGGAGATAGTGTACCACGAGAAGGTGTGCTGCATAAGCTTCTGCTACGTTTATCGTTACGAGGAAGACGGGGAGTACGCGACGGAGTTTCAGGTTCAGGTGCCGATGACCTTCAGTAACTACAGGCAAGCACGCAGAGCATTCCGCAAGTACCTAAGGGCAAGAAACACATCCCAGGAGAGCGTTAGCTTCCTCGAGTTCAGATGCCCATGGCCCAAAAGGGTCTACCGGAAGATAATGTCACACAAGAGAGAATCACTTCTATTCATATGACGCGAGCAACCAATTTCCATTCAACACTCATCTGCATGATCATGCTTCTGCTGTGTTCATGCGTGCATGAGTTCCCTGTGACCGACTACTCGTTCGATTTCTCGGCACAGGTTGTCTATGACGAGAACGCTGACCAGCACAGACTCACCATCACCAAGGTGTTCGGCTCTGAAAAGGAGAACTACAGGATCAGCTTCACGATTGATGCAGAAGCGGCGGTCAGTCTGACAGACATGAACGGCAGAGTATACGACTCTCCGATCACGGAAAGCTTCGATGGGGTCAGCACCAGAACATACACACTGTCCAGGCTGCAGCCGGGAGAGCATACCCTTACACTTGAAATCAAGACGGAAGAGTTCAGCCAGTGTCTATCGGAAGTCTTCGTAGTCGAGGATTTCTCCTTCGACTTTGACACGAAGATCATCTTTGACGAAAAGACGAAGACACATTCCCTTGAAGTGATCCTCAAGGATGGTGCACCGACTGACACTTACACGATCACGTATACCATTGACAACAAGGAGCCTAGGAAGACCTATCAGGAAACCTTCACAGATGCCATAGTCAAGACATACCCCCTTTCAACTGAGGAGCCAGGCGAGCACACAGTCAACCTCGTGATAAGCACTGACAAGCATTCACAGAAGGCTGACCTGCCATATATCGTGAACGATTACTCGTTCCTGGTCAAGGGTGATATCGAATACGACCGGGAGGATCTTTCACACATCCTCTTCCTGACTCTCATGAGAGGTTCAAGGGACGAGACGTATACAATATCCTACACCGTGGACGGAGGACATTCCGTAAAGCTCACGGACATCTCCGGCAAGGTGCTGGGAGCATCCTTCAGCGAGAGCTTCAAGGATGCCACAGTCCACTCATATGGACTATCAAGAGCGGAGAGAGGCAGTCACATGATGAAGATGATTGTCAGCACCAAGGACTACTCACAGGTGCTGGAAATCCCCTACGCGGTGGATGCGCTGCCTTTTGCCATACATGCCGAGATTGACACCAGCGGAAACGGATCGACGCTGATGCTGACTCTCAAGGAGGGAGATACAAGGACAGACTACAACGCCACCATTCAGATTGACGGAAAAACCGTAGCATCTCCTAAGGTCAACTTCTCCAGCAGCCCGATCTATAAGTACACGCTTCCGACCGTCAGACCTGGCAAGCACGCCGTAACTGTTCTCTTGACCGACACATACACCTCGCAGACGGAATCTGTCAGCTATAATGAACCCGTAAGGCATCCGTATCTGGATATAGCCTTCAAATATAACGAGAACTCCGGAAAGCACTATGCAGAGATCGGTGACAACCCTTACGAGATATCCCTCAAGTTCGTCACCTCGCTGACTGTCAAGGGGCAGACAACAGTCTGCAAGTACGATTCCTCAGTCTGGGGAGAGAAGAGATATGAGACCAAGACGAAGACCATGAGCGACAGCAATACAGGTTCCGGCATCTACGGGGGCAATTCAGTGACACTCATTGACAGGGAGGCACTTGTTACCAAGCTTACAGGCTCGTACGAGATGAGCGACGTGGTCAAATACTTCTACGACCCTGGTTCCGGCGGGGAAGACTCCGGCAGGGAGTGGTACGAGAAGACAGGAACAGAGAGGAAATACTATATCCTCAAGGAGGAGAATCTCAGCATCGACATTTCAGGAGAGAAGGTATCCGGAGTGACCCTCAGGGTCACCAACAACATAGGAAAGATGACTCTGAACGGCAAGGCCTCGTCATCGGGGCTGACTCAGATAAATCTTTAGTGTCGCCTAACCTTATGTTTCACTTATAGTTCAGTAGTGTAGTCAATGTTGTGCCCTGGCTACGACACTGCCGGGGCGTTGACTATCAAAATCTTAGAATCATGTATATCATTTTTGACAAAGAGTGCATAGACACTTCAGCATTCAAGGAGATGAGGATGTATGGTACAGCTGGAATCATAACCTTCGTGTATCTGGATCCTAAAGATGGAAAGGAAGTGGAACTTCCGGTAATCTTTGACGAGGACTTTGAAGCCGAAAACACCTTCCAGGAGATCATCATGAGTTATGAGGATGAGAAGGACGTGTTCATTTCCGAATTTCCGGCATACATACCTCCGACAATGCTGTATATGATCAAAAGAGGGTTGGACATTCATACCGAACCGTTCAGTGAATTTTCTTTTGATAAGAAGGAGACTGACTGATTCAGGAAATAAACTCTCCAGTGCCGGGGGAGTTAGATTTCATAAAGAATAGTTTTTTCATAGGTTAAGAATAGTTAATAAGATGTTGTTAATGTGATTCCGGAGACGGCACCTCCGGTTTCAAATTCCCCTAGAAACATACCCAGATGAAGAGAATATCGTACATATTCTTAGCGATAGCTATACTCTTTGCTGCCGTTTCCTGCGCCTCTCAACGCAAGATGAAGACTCTGCAGAGCGGTACAATTCGCCCTTCACTGACCCTTGCCAAGGAGCAGGACTACATCCCTGACATACGCAAGGACATGAAGGCCCAGAGGGACACCTTCGTCGTCAAGGACGGCGACCGCGAGGTTCTCATCATGAAGGCCATCAAGGATGAGGACGGAGAGATGGTAGCCCACGATGTCATCGATGCAGCGGTGGTGACCGCAAGGTTCCGTAACGTAGCCGAGAGAAACGGCCGCGTGGACATTGAGTTCCAGGTCATCGTCCCTCAGAGCATGCAGGACAGCAAGTGGCAGCTGAGGTTCCGCCCTCAGATGTACATCATGCAGGACACCCTGGACCTAGACCCGGTCATCATCACCGGAGCCGACTACCGCAAGGCGCAGCTGAGAGGATATCAGCAGTATGAGAAGTTCCTCTCCAGCATCGTCACCAATCCTGACGAGTTCGTGAACTGGTATCTGCTCGAGCTCTTCATCGAGAGGAATATGCCGGAGCTCTATGCATTCAAGACCGACTCCACATACGTCAGCGACGAGCTCTTCGCATCCTACTACGGAGTCACCGAGAAGGAAGCTATCGAGCATTACACAGATAAGCTCGCACGCGGAGCCAACAACAGGAAGATGTCGCGCAAGGAGAAGATGTACAGACGATACGTCAAGGTTCCGATCATAACAGACGGTCTGCGTCTGGATACGGTCATCCAGGCATACAACGGCGACTTCATATACAGATACGTCCAGCCGATAAAGACAAGACCCAAGCTCAGGAAGGTCGACGTGGTACTCTCCGGAGACATCTACGAGTCCGACAGAAAGATCTACGATATCCCTATGAGCGACCCGCTCACCTTCTACATATCATCGCTTTCCGCATTCGTGGACAACCGCGAGAGATACCTCACGAAGGTCATCGAGCGAAGGGTCGAGGAGAACACCGCATGCTACATCGAGTTTGCCTCGGGCAGTTTCGAGGTGGACGAGACGATGGGCAACAACCCGGAGGAAATCGGAAGAATCAAGAGCAACCTCATATCACTCATCCAGAACGAGAAGTTCGACCTTGACTCCATCGTGGTCACCTCTTCAGCATCTCCTGAAGGAGACCTGAGATACAACGACAGGCTCTCCAAGAGACGCTCCGAAGGCATCTCAGAGTACTTCAGCAGGTGGATGGACTCCTATCAGGACTCTCTAGAAAGGGAACGCGGATTCGCAGTGGATGAGGACGGCAACATCATCATCAAGAAGCGAGCAGAGATCCCGATGATAGGAAGAAGCAACGGAGAGAACTGGCATATGCTCAACAGACTCATAGAAAAGGACACCGTCCTTACGGCCGAACAGAAGGAATCCTACTGTAACCTTTCCTCGCAGCTTGACATCGACGCAAGGGAAAGGGCGATGCAGAAGTTCCCGTACTACAGGTACATGAGGGAGAAGCTCTACCCTCGCCTGAGGACGGTCCGCTTCGACTTCCATCTGCACCGCAAGGGAATGGTCAAGGACACGGTCCATACGACCGTCCTGGACTCGGTCTACATGGACGGAGTGCAGGCCATCAGGGACAGGGACTACGAGACGGCGCTCACACTCCTGAGGCCGTACGAGGACTACAACACAGCCATAGCCTATCTCTGCATGGACTACAACGCCAGCGCGATGCAGATCCTCGAGAAGCTTGACAGGAACGCACAGGTCAACTACATGCTTGCCGTCCTGTATAGCCGAAGAGGAGAGGAGCAGAAGGCCGTCGAGTGCTATGTACGCTCCTGCTCGCAGGACCCGACCTACGTCCACCGAGGCAATCTCGATCCGGAGATATCCGTTCTCATCAGGCGATATGGCCTGAACGCACAGCCGGAAGATGAATTCGAATACTCATTCTGACAGACACCACTTTAATCATCAAATATCATGAAGAAAATTCTATTGCTAGCGTGCTCCCTCGGGGCACTCATGGCCTGCAACAGAGATAACCTTGCAGTGCCGAACCAGCCGGATGACTTCCCGGCAGTGAACGAAGTCACGAAAGGGTGCATTCCCGTGCATCTGAGAATCTCGGGTGGCATCGCCACCAAGGCAACGTCAGCCAACGCCAAGGAGGACGAGATCATCAACGCTCTCCTCACTGTTACCGGACTTGATTCGGATAACAAGGAGGTCTTTGTCGACAAGTA
>JAFYWC010000054.1 GCA_017546585.1 Bacteroidales bacterium | reverse complement strand
TGAGGATCCACCTCTTCCCATTCCGAACAGAGAAGTTAAGCTCACCATCGCCGATGGTACTGCCCCACCAGGTGGGAGAGTAGGTAGCTGCCACTTTCTTATACGACACCCTGTCATCATACGATGACGGGGTGTTTTGTTTTATTTTAGTATATTTGCTGTAAGACTATGAAATGATACTTATGGCAAGATGTTTTTTGATTGCTGTGCTGGCTTGCATTTCTTCTTTGATGTCGGCACAGGTGCGTACTGAGACTCTTCTGGAGAAGGGTTGGAAGTTTACAAGGGAGGATGCTCCTGAATTCTCTAATACAGATTTTGATGACTCACAGTGGCAGTCGGTTCGAGTGCCTCACGATTGGGCGATTTACGGCCCTTTCAGCATCAATAACGATAAACAGAACGTAGCTATCACTCAGGATGGCCAGAAGGAGGCTATGGAGCACGCAGGCCGTACCGGTGGCCTTCCTTTCGTCGGCACCGGCTGGTATCGTCTTGAGTTCAATACTCCTGATTTCGGACCTGGTCGTTCGTGCAGACTTGTTTTTGACGGTGCTATGAGCAATGCTGATGTCTATATCAACGGCTATCACGCAGCATTCTGGCCATATGGCTATAATTCATTCATCGTAGATGCTACACCTTATATCAATAAGGATGGCGTAAATCAGCTCGCTGTACGCCTTGAAAATTATAACGAATCATCTCGTTGGTATCCAGGTGCGGGAATCTATAGAAATGTTCATCTTGTGATTACAGAGGATGCACACATTCCGGATTGGGGTACCTATATCTATACTTCTCAGCTTGGTGATGACTATGCTAAAGTAGAGCAGCAGACGGAGTTTGTTCTTCCTGAAGGAAAGTCGTTCTCAGACTATAGAATCGTCACAAAGATCATTGATCCTAACGGAAGGGAGGTTGCTGAGAACTCTCTCAATGGTACAAAATACGACAACCAGCTCTTCAGACAGTCATTTGCAATCGACAATCCATATCTTTGGACAACTGAAGAACCATATCTGTATACATCTGTAACTCAGGTATTTGAAGGTGATGTGCTTAAAGATGAAGTGTCAAGCACATTCGGTATCCGCACAATAGAAATCAGACCGGACGAAGGATTCTTCCTCAATGGAAAGAAGACTGTATTCCAGGGTGTGTGCAACCACCACGACCTCGGTCCTCTTGGTGCGATCGCCAACGATGCAGGTATCCGCAGACAGATCCGCATCCTCAAGGATATGGGCTGCAATGCCATCAGAACATCACATAATATGCCTGCTCCAGAGCTCGTGAAAGCCTGCGACGAGATGGGTATGATGCTTATGGCAGAGACATTCGACTGCTGGGTTACCCCTAAGGTAAGGAACGGATACAATATGTACTTCGTGGACTGGGCAGAAAAGGATCTCGTAAACCTTATCCGCCATTACAGAAACAGCCCTGCTGTCGTGATGTGGTGTGTAGGAAATGAGGTTCCGGATCAGTGGCCGGGAGACAAGGGCTCGAAGATCGCCCTTTGGCTCCAGAACATCTGTCATAGGGAAGACCCTACCAGACCTGTAACTATGGGAATGGACCAGCCTGGAACTGTAATCAACAACAACGTGGCTGCTGTTTTCGATGTGCCAGGATTCAACTACCGTCCTCACTGGTATCAGGAAAACTATAAGAAACTCCCACAGAGACTCATTCTCGGCAGTGAAACAGCCTCTACAGTCAGCTCTCGCGGCGTTTACAAGTTCCCTGTAGAGCGCAGATCAATGGCTACATATCCAGATCACCAGTCTTCTTCATACGATGTTGAGCACTGCGATTGGTCTAACCTTCCGGAGGACGACTTCATCCAGCACGAAGACCTTCCTTATTGCATCGGAGAGTTCGTATGGACAGGATTCGACTACCTTGGAGAGCCTACTCCATACTATACAGACTGGCCGAGCCACTCGTCTCTCTTCGGAATCGTGGACCTTGCAGGTCTTCCGAAGGACAGATACTATCTCTACAGAAGCCATTGGAACAAAGACGAGGAGACCCTCCACATTCTTCCGCACTGGAACTGGAAGGGCCGTGAAGGCGAAGTGACGCCGGTGTTTGTGTATACAAACTACCCGGCGGCCGAGCTCTTCATCAATGGAAAGAGCCAGGGAAAGAGGTCAAAGGATATGTCTGTAACAGTGCACAACAGCTGGGACTCTCTCTCTGTCGCAACATTCAAACGTCAGCAGCGCTACCGCCTGATGTGGATGGACACAGTCTACGAGCCGGGAACAGTGAAAGTGGTTGCATACGACGCCGAAGGCAATGCCGTGGCAGAGAAGGAAATGCACACTGCCGGTGAGCCATATCGCATTGTTCTTGAGGCAGACAGGTCTGAAATCAAGGCTGACGGAAACGACCTCTCGTTCGTTACTGTAAAGATCGTGGACAAGAACGGAAACCTCTGTCCATTGGCAGATAATCAGGTGTCGTTCAAGGTGAAGGGCGTAGGCGCGTACCGCGCCGGAGCCAACGGCGACCCCGTATCACTGGAGTCGTTCCAGGAGCCGAAGATGAAGGTCTTCTACGGAATGATGACAGCGATAGTCTCATCTACAGAAGAGCCTGGCAACATCATTCTTGAAGCCACAGCCAAGGGACTCAAGAAAGCAACCGTCACAATAAAGTCTTTCTAAAGAAACAGGGCTAAATTTTACATAATGTCGCACCCGCAGTGGCTGAAGGTATGAGTTATTTTTATATCTTTGAGAAATTGCATTGAAGTTTATGCCAGTACTCAAAGGTAATATTTCTCAGATCATCGGCCCTGTGGTCGATATTCATTTCGATTTGAAAGAATCGTCTGAATGCCAGCTTCCGGCCATTCACGAAGCCCTCACAATCAATCGCGGAAACGGCAAGAGCCTCATCGTCGAAGTGCAGCAGCACATCGGCGAGGACACCGTGCGTACAGTAGCGATGGACAGTACAGACGGACTGTATCGCGGTATGGAAGCGGAGTGCACAGGTTCGCCCATCACAATGCCTGTGGGCGCGCAGATCAGAGGCCGAGTGATGAACGTCGTAGGCGAGACCATCGACGGAATGCAGAAGCTCGACCGCGAAGGCGCATTCCCTATCCACAGGGAACCGCCTAAGTTCGAGGACCTGGCGACCTCTCAGGAGGTACTCTTCACAGGTATCAAGGTCATCGATCTTCTCGAGCCTTATCTCAAAGGTGGAAAGATCGGTCTCTTTGGTGGTGCCGGAGTAGGTAAGACCGTGCTCATCAAGGAGTTGATCAACAATATTGCAAAGAAACATAACGGATTCTCAGTGTTCGCAGGAGTGGGTGAGCGTACCCGTGAGGGCAACGACCTTCTTCGCGAAATGATCGAATCCGGCGTAATCAGATATGGAGAGGAATTCCTCAAAGGAATGGAAGAGGGACATTGGGACCTCTCTAAAGTGGACTACTCGGAAGTTGCGAAATCTCAGGTGGCGATGGTCTTCGGCCAGATGAACGAGCCGCCGGGAGCCCGCTCTTCTGTAGCACTCTCAGGCCTTACATTGGCCGAGTCCTTCCGTGACAGTGCAGACGCATCAGGTCCGAAGGACATCCTCTTCTTCATTGACAACATCTTCCGATTCACCCAGGCGGGATCCGAGGTGTCGGCGCTTCTTGGCCGAATGCCTTCGGCAGTAGGCTATCAGCCGACACTTGCCACCGAAATGGGACAGATGCAGGAGCGAATCACATCCACAAAGAACGGTTCCATCACATCCGTACAGGCTGTCTATGTGCCTGCGGATGACCTTACCGACCCTGCGCCGGCTACCACATTCAGCCACCTTGATGCGACTACCGTATTGAGCAGAAAGATCGCTGAACTCGGCATCTATCCGGCTGTGGATCCGCTCGAATCGACCTCACGTATCCTCGACCCTAACATCGTGGGTGAGGATCACTACAACACTGCTCAGCGTGTGAAGCAGATTCTTCAGAGAAACAAGGAACTTCAGGATATCATCTCGATCCTCGGTATGGACGAGCTCTCAGACGAGGACAAACTCACAGTGAACCGTGCACGTAAGGTGCAGAGATTCCTCTCGCAGCCTTTCGCCGTGGCGGAGCAGTTCACAGGTGTGCCAGGCGTTATGGTGACCATCGAGGACACCGTACGCGGCTTCAAGATGATTATGGATGGCGAAGTGGACGACATTCCGGAGCAGGCGTTCCTCAATGTCGGCACAATCGAAGAGGCCATCAAGAAGGGCGAGGCGATGCTCGCAGCTGTAGCAGGAAACTAATCTATGGACAACATACTCCTCATAATATATTCACCCGAGCGTACCATCCTTGAAAAGATGGTGTGCAAGGTCTCTCTGCCCGGCACGAAGGGTCGCTTTATGGTCCTGAAGGACCACGCGCCGCTTATCTCGTCGCTGGAGGAGGGCCGCATCGCGTTTACAAGCGCGGGAGTGGAGGAGAATGTGGACATAAGATCCGGATTTGTGGAAATCGCATATAATAAGGTAACTGTCTGTGCAGAACTATGAGGTGGCTTAAGTACATAGCACTCTTGGCTGCCGTGGTTCTCTCGATGTCGGCACCTGTCGTCTGCTTCGCAGACGATGATTCCTCGCACGCAAGCGTGCCGGAATCGGAAGTCGACGTCGCCGAAATCCTTCTAGGCCACACCGCAGACGGCTACGGATGGCATATTACCAATTGGAAAGGAAAGCACATAACCATTCCACTTCCGTGCATTGTATACAGCAGCACAGGCTGGCACGTGTTTATGTCCTCGAAACTTGAACACGGCCACCATTACGAAGGACTTTACATCGCCGAGGAAGGGCGCTATGCCGACAAGATTGTGGAAATCGGTCCGGACGGTCAGGAAAAGAGGCCGTTCGACATTTCGATAACAAAGAATGTCGCATCTCTGATGATTACGGCTATACTCTTGATATTCATTGTTTTGAGTGTGGCGAGATGGTATAGGAAACACGATGCGACCGAAGAGGCTCCAGGCGGATTCACCGGCCTTATGGAGATGATGATTATGATGGTGTATGACGACATCATCAAGCCGTCGGTCGGCGAGAAGGACTACAAGAAATACGCTCCGTATCTCCTTACCGCCTTCTTCTTCATCTTCCTGGCCAACCTTCTCGGACTGGTGCCGTTCTTCCCGGGAGGCGCGAATGTGACCGGAAACATCGCCGTGACAATGGTGCTCGCGCTGTTCACATTCTTTGCGATAAACCTCTTCGGAAACAAACATTATTGGAAGGAGATACTTTGGCCGGACGTGCCTATGTTCCTCAAGTTTCCGATACCGATTATGCAGACGATCGAGCTTTTCGGAGTGATCTCGAAGCCGTTCTCGCTGATGGTCCGACTCTTCGCCAACATTATGGCGGGACATATGATGGTCCTCGGACTGGTGTCGGTGATCTTTGTGACAGTGAAGCTCGGTCCGGTGATCAACGGCTCGATGACAGTGATCGCGATGCTCTTCGGACTTGTGATCAACGCCCTGGAACTCCTGGTAGCATTCATACAGGCCTATGTATTCACAATGCTCTCGGCAGTCTTCATCGGAATGTCCCGCTCTGACGGCCACTAGGCCCGCCAGGCAGTCCGACCGACCGGAACCCGACTGTCTTTCCGACCGACCGGAACCCGACTGTCATTCCGACCGACCGGACTCTGACTGTCTTTCCGACCGACCGGAGGGAGTGGAGGAAACTAATGAAATATAAACATTAAAACCATATAACTATGTTACTATCAGCTATTTTACTTCAGGCAGCAGCCATCTCTTGGGGACCGGTTGCAGGAGCCATCGGAGCAGGAATCGCAGCACTTGCGGCAGCGTGGGGAATCGGTAAGATCGGACAGTCAGCAATGGAGTCCATCGCTCGTCAGCCAGAGGCGGCCGGCAACATCCGTACAGCAATGCTCATCATCGGAGCGCTCGTGGAGGGTGCCTGCCTCTTCGCTATCCTCGTTTGTCTCCTCGCAGTAGTATAACGCACTTATGAACCTGATGTTGCCTGACACCGGTCTTCTGTTCTGGATGACCGTCATATTTCTTATTGTCCTTTTCATCCTTGCGAAGTTCGGTTTTCCGATGATCACAGGTATGGTCGACAAGCGTAACAAGCGTATCAACGATTCGCTTGAGGCTGCGCGTATCGCGGAGGAGGCCATTGCGACGCTTCAGCAGGAGCAGGAAAGGATCATCGCCGAGACTCGCTCGGAGCAGAGCCGACTGATGCAGGAGGCTGCGGCAGAGCGTGACAGGATGATTGCACAGGCACAGGATCAGGCGCGCGCAGAGGCGCAGAAGATAATGGATGACGCCCGCGTGCGCATCAACGAGGAGAAGGAAGCCGCTATGAAGGAAATCCGCAACGAGGTCGCACAGATCTCGCTTGCGATCGCTGAAAAGGTCGTGCGCAAAGACCTTTCGGATGATGCCGCACAGAAGCAGCTCGTCGACAAACTGCTCGAAGAAATCGAAGGATAATGAATACAGGACCGATAGCACACAGATACGCAAAAGCCCTCCTGAAACTTGTTCAGGAGACTGCTGCCGGGGATATTGTATATCCTCAGGCCTGTGTTCTTGTGCACAGGATGCAGGAGATCCCTCAGTTGGAAGGAGTTGTTCACAAACATCCTGAGGTCGATCTCTCCCGTAAGCTTCAGCTTCTGGAGATAGCCCTCGGCGAGCCGATGTCGGATGCACTAAAGCGCTTTGTGACACTTGTTTACGAGAACGGCCGAATGGAACACCTCCTCAGGATGATATACTCCTTCATAGAGCAATACCGTGCGGCCAACTCCATCAAGGTCGGCCGTCTGGTCACCGCAAGCCCGGCACCAGGCCTGAAAGATGCACTCCAGCGCATCCTCCAGGACAAGACCGGCGCTACCGTCATCCTCGAAGAAAGTGTGGACGAAACCATCATCGGAGGCTTCATTCTTCAGTTGGACGACCAGAGGATGGATGCCAGCGTCGAGACACAGTTCCGCCGTCTCCGCAGCGAGTTAATTGATAACAATAATAGAATCGTATAATATATGTCAGATCAGATACGCCCAAGTGAAATCTCTGATGTGCTGCTGTCGCAGCTGAAGCAAATCGACACCGACCCTCGATTCGAGGAAGTCGGCACAGTGCTGCAGGTCAGCGACGGAGTGGTCAGAATTCACGGCCTTCTCAAGGCCGAAGCAGGCGAACTCCTTGAGTTTGAGGACGGTATCAAGGCCGTTGTGATGAACCTTGAGGAGGACAATGTCGGTGCCGTACTCCTCGGACCGACAGACAGGATCAAAGAGGGAATGACCATCAGACGCACCCGCAGAATCGCCTCGCTCAACGTTGGTGAAGGTATGCTCGGACGCGTGGTCAACCCGCTCGGCGAACCCCTTGACGGCAGAGGAAAGATCACCGGAGAAGTGGTGGAGATGCCACTCGAGCGCAAGGCTCCCGGAGTGATCTTCCGCCAGCCGGTCACCGAGCCGCTCCAGACCGGACTCAGAGCCATCGACTCGATGATTCCGATCGGACGCGGTCAGCGTGAGCTCATCATCGGCGACCGCCAGACCGGCAAGACAGCCATCGCTGTGGACACAATCCTCAATCAGCGAGCAGCTTACGAAGCCGGCGAGCCTGTCTATTGTATCTATGTAGCTGTGGGCCAGAAAGGCTCTACAATCGCCAGCCTCGTTCAGACATTGAAGGAAAAGGGTGCGATGGACTATACCATCGTTGTGGCAGCGACAGCAGCCGATCCGGCGGCCCTCCGTTATTATGCGCCATTCGCTGGTGCAGCCATCGGAGAGTACTTCCGCGACACCGGCCGCCACGCCCTCGTGGTCTACGACGACCTCTCGAAACAGGCCGTCGCATACCGCGAAGTGTCCCTGATCCTCCGCCGTCCGTCAGGCCGTGAGGCATATCCTGGCGACATATTCTACCTGCATTCGCGCCTCCTTGAGCGTGCGGCTAAAATCATTGGCCAGCAGGAAGTTGCAGAAAAGATGAACGACCTTCCGGAGTCTCTCAAAGGCAAGGTGAAGGCGGGCGGATCGCTTACCGCCCTCCCTATCATCGAGACTCAGGCGGGTGACGTTTCAGCATACATCCCGACCAACGTGATCTCCATCACAGACGGTCAGATCTTCCTTGAATCAGACCTCTTCAACCAGGGCTTCCGTCCGGCTGTCAATGTCGGAATTTCCGTTTCCCGTGTCGGCGGCAGTGCCCAGGTAAAGAGTATGAAAAAGGTTGCGGGAACATTGAAGATCGACCAGGCGCAGTACCGCGAACTTGAGGCATTCTCGAAGTTCAGCAGCGATATGGATCCGATCACAGCGATGGCCCTCGACAAGGGCCGCAAGAACAACCGTTTGTTGATTCAGCCTCAGTATTCGCCTATGCCGGTAGGGGAGCAGGTGGCCATATTGTATTGTGGTACAAAGGGTTTGCTTAGAGAACTCACCCTTGAGCAGGTGGATGATTTCCAGATGGCATTCTTCCAGAAGATGCGTGCGTTCCACACGGCAGATGTCCTCGAACCGCTCTCAGCCGGCAAGACCGACCCTGCCATCTTCGCCATCATCGAAAAAGAAGCCGCCTCAATTGTCAATGGTTTGAAGTAAATTATGTCGTCATTAAAGGAGATAAAGAGCCGAATAGCATCCGTTAAGAACACGCTGAAGATCACTTCAGCGATGAAGATGGTTGCATCCGCCAAGCTGCATAAGGCCCAGGTTGCCATAGGCGGCAAACTGCCCTATGAGCAGAAGCTCCACCACATCCTTTCCGGCCTCCTTCAGGACGATGACCTCCATAAGGCAATGCACGACGAACTCGGCTTCGGCAACCCCGACGGCCACTCTGCCATCGCCCTCCAAGATGTCGGACTCGATCAGATTCCGACTAAAGACGTGTATCCGCGCATCGCCGTTGTGGCACTCTCGTCCAACAGCGCACTCTGCGGAGCCTTCAATGCCAACGTAATCAAGAAATACCAGGAGACCATCTCCGTCCTCGAGGGTCAGGGCTACGGACCTGCCGACATCGACGTGTACGTCATCGGCCGCAAGATCGCCGACGCCGTCCGTAAGTCCGGCTATGCCATCAAGGCCGACCTCTCCGCCCTCGCCGACAAACCGTCCTACGACGCGGCTGCCGATCTCGCCACCGACCTTGTCGACAGCTTCACCTCCGGTGAAGTCGCCCAGGTCGTGCTCGTCTACAGCCACTTCGCCTCTCCCGCATCACAGCCGGTGATCCGTGAGAACTACCTTCCGCTTCCGCTCCACGACTACGACGAAGGCGCCGAGGAACCGATCGACTACCTCCTCGAGCCTGACCCGCTCACCCTCGTGAAGCACCTTCTCCCTCAGGTCCTCCTCCTGAAGCTCTACACCGTGCTCCTCGACGCCAACGCCGCCGAGCACGCCGCCCGCACCCTTGCGATGCAGGTCGCTTCCGACAACGCCCAGGACCTCATCGCCGAACTCACCCTCGCCTACAACAAAGGCCGCCAGCAGGAGATCACCGCCGAGATCCTCGACCTCGTCTCCTCCACCCTCGCCTAATCCGATAGATTTGTATAGAATACGTGTGTCGTGGCGACTATCTTGCTGATATACAGTGTTTTATATAAACCTCCTGCT
>JAFYWC010000053.1 GCA_017546585.1 Bacteroidales bacterium | reverse complement strand
TGCCATACAATTTGTAGCACTTTTTAGAGTTAATGAATAGGGTGCTACAAATTCCAACACAAGTTGTTAAACAAAAATGCCTCTCTGAGGGTCCAGAAAGGCATTTTTTCTTGATTTTGTTGTTAAAAGTGATTCGGTTGGGATTCGAACCCAAGACCCACAGCTTAGAAGGCTGTTGCTCTATCCAACTGAGCTACCGAACCGATCCTTATTCCCACTTTCGTTCTGCTGGGCAGTTGTCGAAAGTGGGTGCAAAGGTAATGATTTTTTTCTTATTTGCAAATGCTTGGCTATTATTTATATGCTGAAAGTCGGTGCATTTGTGTCTGACGGGTCTCAAGGTCCTCTCCGGAGGTCCAAACTATGTGGAGAATGTCGTTGTCACGGTGGCCTTCGAGGATGGTTACTTTCCTGTCTGGGTAGGTGAGCGTGAGGTTGTTGAACCTTGCTGCGGTGCCGTCGCTCTCGTAGGTTCCGTATGAGCCTGCTGCGGATACTGACTTGATCATAATCGCGTCGTTGCAGAGGAACTCAAGGGTTACGTCTCCGAGGGTGTCGTCTGCAGATTCCCAAAGGGTTCTGAAGAAACGGTCGCCGGGTGCGTCATATATGCAGGATGTGGCAGCAATAGCCGCGATAAGCAATACTATAATTTTTGTGCAATAAGTTTTCATAATACAATACTTTTTTTGGTTAAGCCTGTATCAGAACTTCTTTTGCACACGCAATTCAATGATTGTGCCTTTTATTTACGGCTGAGTTTTTTGCTGATGAGCTCTATTGATGTAACTAACGAGAATCCGATCACGGCGAAGAGGAGAGCCCAGCCCCACTGTAGGCCGCCTGCTGCTTCAGCCTGTGCGAGTGCCTCTGTGTTGCTCCAAGGCCACACTTTTACCAATGATCCGATGATGAAGCCGGCAAGTACGATGAGCACTTCCTTGTTCCATCGAGACAACAGCCAGTGGAGAAGTTTGCTGAAGCTGATGATGCCCACTCCTGCACCTGCTGCGAATACGCCCATAGTGAGGAGGTTGCGGCCAAGGTCGGTACCGGTTACGATACCTGTGATGCAGCTCATAATGAACTGATACTTGCCTAAGATGAGCAGGATGAAGCTGCCGGAGATTCCGGGCATAATCATCGCGCAGATTGCGATGGCTCCGCTCAGGAAGATGAACCACAGACTGTCAGGAGTCTGGGTAGGAGAGAGTGTGCAGACTGTGACACCCAGTGCTACGCCCAAAGCAACAAAGATGAATTCGCGCAGACGCCAACCGGAAATGCCGCGCAGAATGAAGATGGACGAAGCTACGATTAGGCCGAAGAAGAAGGCCCAGGTTTGAATAGGGTAGGTGGTCAGCAGCATCTGCATCAGTCCTGCGAGTGCAACGACGCTGACGCCGATGCCGAGGACGAGACTCAACAGGAAGTTCCCGTTGATGTGCCGCCAGAAAGCCTTGAACTGCCCGTGGAGAAGCAGGCGGAAGGCCTCCGCGTTGATTGAGGCAATCGAGCCTACCAACTCGTCGTAGAGGCCGGTGATGAAGGCGATGGTACCTCCGGAAACTCCCGGGATAACATCAGCCGCTCCCATACAGGCGCCCTTGATGCCTACGGTTAAGTAATGTTTGAATGTGTGCATAAAATTGATTGTGTGTGTATTATTTGATCTTGGTTAAAAAATCCGTCATCGCTGCAAAGATCCTCCTTGAGTCAGAGCGCAGTTCTGCGGTCTGGTTTCCGGAGATCACAAGGTCGTAGACGTGTCCTTTGTAGTCGGTGCGTCCGATCTTGAATCGTGCCTTTGCACATTTGCTGAGGAAGTCGATAGGGAAGTTTCCGTTATCCACCATCGAGATGAAAAGATCGCTTGTCTCACCGAGCAGTCCGATGACTTTGCTCAGGTCAGGTGTGCCGATCCAGTCAAGCTCCCTCTTGATGATTGTCGTCTGTATGCTTGTGAGCAGCAGTTCTTCTTTGTCAAGTCGTCTGAAGTCGAAGAAGTAGATGTTTACTTTGAGGCCTGTCTGGCGGCCCCACGAAAGAATATCCTCCTTGAGAGCCTCGAAACCGGGCTCTTCAACGTCTACGACAACATTCACCGTGGTGATCTTGTCGAGCGGCAGGAAACCGGTAGGGACGTTGCTTACGAACTTCCCGATTTTCCTTTTGCGGAGTATGCTCTTTATCGCTTCAAACATAGTCTAGGCGTTAGGTGTGTTTGCTGCTATCAGTTCCTTGATTTCTTTCTTTGCCGCTTTCCAACGTGGGATATCAATCTTTGTTCCAACCACTTCCACTACTTTGGCTGCGATGATCGATCCGATCTCTCCGCAGACCTTAAGCGGCATTCCGAGGCTGTGTGCATAAAGGAAGCCTGCTGCATATGTGTCGCCTGCTCCTGTGGCGTCTACCGGATTTGCCGGCCAGGCCTCGATGAAGTGGTACTCGTTACCGCTCTTTACCATTGAGCCGTCCTTGCCGACCTTCACAACTGCGATCTTGCAGTGGCTTGCGATCTCGTCAAGGGCCTCTCTTGGCTCGAGCTTGGTGAATGCCTTCGCCTCTGTCTCGTTGGCGAACACGATATCTACGTAGTTTTCCACGATGTCGTGAAGGAAGGCGTCGTTAGACTCCACTACGTTGTATGATGCCATATCGATGGAGATGAGACAGCCTGCCTCTTTAGCCAACTCTACAGCTCTACGGATTGTCGCCTGGTTCTGAACGAGATATCCTTCGATGTGGAAATAGTCATAGCCCTGGAAATACTCGAGCTTCAGGTCCTCTGGAACGAGTTCCAATGCTGCTCCGAGATATACCGCGAAAGTTCTTTCCGCGTTTGGCGCCGTGATGAAAACCATCGCTCTTCCGGATGAGTTCACGCCTTTGAACAGGGTGGACTTGATTCCGTACTGTGCCTGGTCGCTCTTGAACAGGTGGCCGAGGTCGTCGTCACCGACTTTGCCGATGAAGCCTGACTCCATACCGAAGATGGCTGTGCCTGTAATGGTGTTGGCTGCTGAGCCTCCCGCCACGAGCTGCACTCCCATAGGTTTGAGGGTCTTCCAGATCTTGTCTCCGGTCTCCATATCCACGTGCTGCATACTGCCCTTCGGGAGATGGAATTCCTTGAGAAACTTGTCGTCGGGAAGAACCGCGAGGATGTCAGTCAATGCGTTACCTATTCCTAAAATTGACGCCATAAGCTAATTTTTGAAAAATAATTCAACAAAGTTAGTAAACTTTTGGATAACTTTGCCTTCGATTATGAAAGAAACTTTAAATAAATCAATCAAATACGTTCTCTCGGCCGCTGTTGCGGCGGCTCTTCTGTGGTTCTCGTTCAGGGATGTGGAATGGAATGATTTCATTTCAGGTCTTAAGGGATGTCGTTGGGGCTTCGTCATCTTGTCTATGCTGGCGGGTTCTTTTGCTTTTTGGCTCAGGGGTATCCGTTGGAGAAGACTGCTTCTCCCGATTGACGGAAGCATCACCCGTATGACGACTTTCAATGGCGTGAACATCGGCAATATTTCCAATTTCGTATTTCCTCGTATCGGTGAATTCGTGCGCTGCGGAGTGGTTACCCGCCGTTCTCAGCCGGTGGATCCGGCACATCCGGAGCACAAGAAGGCTTCATATGAGAAGGTGCTCGGAACAGTGGTGCTAGAGCGTAGTTGGGAGCTTCTCGTGATGCTTATGCTTCTGGGAGTTGTGGTGGTCGGAGGATTCCGCCGTTTCGGCTCTTTCTTCATTGAGAAGATATGGATGCCGATGACTGAGAAGTTCGATTTCAGTCTCTGGTGGATGGTGGCGCTTATGGCTGTTGCCGGTGCGGGACTCGTATATGCGTTCTGGCGTTTCCGCAATGCAAATCCTTTCTTCGCAAAGGTGTGGGGTATATTCCGCGGCATTGTCCAGGGCTTTGCGAGCTGTCTTAAGATGGAACAGAAGTGGCTGTTCTTCGCGTATACCGCGTTCATCTGGTTGACTTACTGGTTTATGGCGGCAAGTACCGTATGGGCTGCGCCTTTCCTTGACGGACTCGATCTGATTGATGCTCTCTTCCTTTCGCTTGTGGGCGGACTCGGATTCGCAGTGCCTGTTCCGGGCGGCATCGGAGCCTTCCATTTCGTGATCAGTACCGCTCTTGCAGTGATGTATGGTGTGCCTGTGGAACTCGGTATCGTATATGCTACTTTGTCGCATACTTCCCAGGCGATCACTCAGATCATCTTCGGAGCGTTTTCATATATCTACGAGGCGGTCAAGAAATAGGCTGGCATCTGTTTTGAAATTTCTGCCGGAAAAAAGACGGTTATGAAGAACAGGATAATCCACCAGCAGGACCTTCACAGGTTTTCAATGTATGTAGAGGGTCACGAGGCCTTTGTCGAATATGTGATCCGAGATGGCTATCTGATAGTCACTCACACCTATGTGCCTAAGCCTATCAAGGGTAGGGGAATAGCGGGAGAACTGGTGAATGCGGCATATAAATATGCGGATCTGGAGGGCTACGGATGCAAGGCTACTTGCTCATATGCTCTGGCCTGGTTGGAAAAACACGGATATTGTTAACTCTAAATTCAGTTTTGGCACAGCGTTTGCTTATTGTTAAGTCAAGGTTAGTTTAGTTGTTAATAATAGGGTTATAGTTAAAAACCGGAACTGGTCGTGAGATCAGTTCCGGTTTTCCCTTTATGTTTTCCGATATGTCTATTCCATTGTGAGTTCTACAGGGCAGTGGTCAGATCCGAAGATTTCGGTGTGGATCTTTGCGTCCACGAGTCTGTCCTTGAGGTTCTCGCTGACTACGAAGTAGTCGATACGCCAGCCTGTGTTCTTCTGTCTCGCCTGGAATCTGTATGACCACCACGAGTAGATGTCGGTCATATCAGGGTAGAAGTGTCTGAAGGTGTCGATGAAGCCTGTACCGAGGAGTTCGGTGAACTTGCCTCTTTCTTCGTCGGTGAAGCCAGGGTTCCTGCGGTTGGTCTTCGGGTTCTTCAGGTCGATTTCCTTGTGCGCTACGTTGAGGTCTCCGCAAAGTACCACGCCTTTGCCTTTGGCCTCGAGTGCGTTCACATATGCCCTGAAGTCGTCTTCCCACTTCATTCTGTATTCCAGTCTGCGGAGTTCTTCCTGTGCGTTAGGAGTGTAGACGCATACAAGGTAGAAGTCCTCCATTTCGAGGGTGATGACGCGGCCTTCGTGGTCGTGTTCGTCGATTCCCAGTCCGTATGTGACAGAGAGCGGCTCGTGCTTGGTGTAGACTGCTGTGCCTGAGTATCCCTTCTTGTCTGCGAAGTTCCAGTATGACTTGTAGCCCAGGAACTCGAGGTCAAGCTGTCCTGCCTGCATCTTTGTCTCCTGAAGGCAGAAGAAGTCTGCGTCCAATTCGGTGAAGATATCTGCAAAACCCTTTCCGCACACAGCCCTCAGGCCGTTCACGTTCCAAGAGATGAACTTGTACATATCTTCCTGTTATTCAAGTGTCCACTCAGTGCCGTCCTTGCCATCCTTGATCTGGATGCCGAGAGCCTTGAGGTCGTCGCGGATCTTGTCGCTGGTTGCCCAATCCTTGGCAGCCTTGGCGGCCTTTCTCTGCTCGAGTACCATCTGCATAAGGCCGTCGATAGTCTTGATCGCCTTGCCTCCCTCTGAAGCCTCCTCGTCGCGGAGTCCGAGTACGCCGTAAACAACGTTGTCGAAGAGGTCTACGAGTGCCTTGTAGTCAGCAGCGTCGAGAGTGAGCTTCTTGTCCTTTACAGTGTTGATGATACGCACTGCATCGAAGATGTGTGAGAGAGCAATTGGAGTGTTGAGGTCGTCGCAGAGAGCCTCGTAGACGTTCTCTACCAATGCCTTCACCTCAGCGTTTGTCGCAGCCACTTCAGCAGGAGCGTTTGCAGTCACGAACTCACCGTAAGGGAGAGCCGGCGCAGCCTGGATGCCTGCCGCAGCAGCGAGTGCGCGGAGGTCCTTGCCTGCCTGCATAATTCTCTTGAGTCCTTTCTCGGCAGCCTGGAGCGCCTCGTTGCTGAAGTCGAGTGTGCCTCTGTAGTGTGCCTGGAGGATGAAGAAACGCACTGTCATAGGAGTGTATGCCTGCTCGAGCTTAGGATGCTTGCCAGCGAAGAGCTCTGGAAGAGTGATGAAGTTGCCGAGCGACTTGCCCATCTTCTTGCCTTCGATGGTGATCATATTGTTGTGCATCCAGTACTTTACTCCGCTGGTGCCTCTTGATGCTGTGTTCTGTGCGATCTCACACTCGTGGTGAGGGAAGAGGAGGTCCATTCCGCCACCGTGGATGTCGAACTCCTTGCCGAGGTACTTCTCGCTCATCGCAGAGCACTCGAGGTGCCAGCCTGGGAATCCGTCGCTCCAAGGTGAAGGCCAGCGCATAATGTGCTCTGGTGAAGCCTTCTTCCAAAGTGCGAAGTCGTATGAAGCACGCTTGTCCTGCTGACCGTCGAGGTCGCGTGTGCCTTCCTTCACTTCGTCGAGGGTGCGGCCTGAAAGGATGCCGTACTTGTGGTCCTGGTCATATTTGAGGACGTCGAAGTAGATCGATCCGTTGCTCTCGTATGCATAGCCGGCCTCGATGATCTTCTTCACAAGGTCGATCTGCTCGATGATGTGTCCTGAGGCGCGAGGCTCGATTGAAGGCGGAGCCACGTTGAGCATACGCATAGCCTCGTGATATGCCAGAGTACATCTCTGAACCACCTCCATAGGCTCGAGCTGCTCGAGGCGTGCCTTCTTTGCGATCTTGTCCTCTCCCTCGTCAGCGTCGTGCTCAAGGTGTCCCACATCTGTGATGTTGCGGACATAGCGCACCTTGTAGCCAAGGTGCTTGAGGAGTTTCACGAATACGTCGTATGTGACGCCTGGTCTTGCGTGACCTAAATGCGCGTCGCCGTAAACTGTAGGTCCGCAGACGTAAAGTCCAACGTGTCCTTCGTTAAGCGGCTTGAAGATCTCTTTCTTTCTCGAAAGAGAGTTGGTTATATATAATTCTCTCATATCCATTTGTTTTTACGCAACTTGCAAATATAACGAATTATTTCCAAAACCCCATCAGAAGCAGTAGCGCACTGAGAGGGATGGGATGAATCCCATCATTCCGTTGTCGTAGAAGTTGGTTTTTCCGCCGTATTCGACAGCAAGTCCGGTGTTCGGATCCTTGAATTTGCCGTCGTTCATATGCACTCCGAAGCAAGGTCTGAGGTCAAGCGCAAGCTGGAGAGGGAAGTCAAAGCGGTATTCGATGCCCACCTGAGCGGCGAGCGCAAGCATAAAGCCGTGGTCGCGGTAGCCTTTGGTCACGTCGCCGATAGTGTATACTACTACGTCTTCAGCCATTCCGACGCTGATTCCGGGACCTGCGTAGAGTGCCCAGGTTCCCATTGGAGTCCAGTCTGGACAAGCCCAGATGAAGTTGTATGTTCCTGTGAATTTTACGCCGCCCTTTCCGCGTCCTGCGTATCCGAAATCGAGACCGAGGTCTGCTTCGATGAACTGTTTTCCGTTGACGATGTGCTCGTATGAGGCGTCGAGGCCTGTTACGCCGAGTCTTCCTCCGATTGCTTTAGGCTGGGCAGTTGCAGTGATCGCTGCCATAACGAGCAGCATTGAGATGATGATCTTTTTCATTTCTGTTTATATGTCCCGTTGTTTGTTGCGGCGGGACTATCCACAAAGATAAATAAAAAACGACGACCAGTCGCCTGATCGTCGTATAAATCTGTCTGTCGATTCTTAGAATCTGTAGCGAACGCCAAGACCGATGCTTGATGGGAACCAGAGTCCGTTGCCGAATCCAAGACCAACGTGCTGTCTGAAGTCGAGAGAGAGCTGGAGAGGGAACCAGAATGTGTACTCGAGACCTACCATACCGGCAGCGCCGAGAGTGAAGTAGTTAGCCTCACCAAGGCCAAGACCTACTGAAGCACCAGGACCTGCATAGAAGCCCCACTCACCTCTTGAAGTCCACTGTGGCTGAGCGATCATAAAGTTGTAGATACCAGTTGCACCTACGTTGAATACACCGTCGAAGCCAAGTCCAAGACCTCCGTCAACCTCGAGGAAGTTAGCGCCGAGCTGATGCTGGTAGCTGATCTCACCACCGTTACCGATACGTACACCGAGAGCTCTTGGCTGAGCTGATGCAGCAACTGCAAAACCGAGTACCATTGCTGCTACGAGAATGATTTTCTTCATAATAGTTTGTATTTGGTTAATGTTTCTAGCACTAAATCTTTACAAAGATAGTCAAAAAATCCTATGGTGTATCATTTTTTTAGGCTTTCCGACCTACTCCGTCTTGACGCGTCCGTCGGTTGTGGCGGTGATTTTTCCGCCGTTTTCAGCGGCCAGATGTCGGAAATACTCCACAAAATAATCTCTTATGACTTCAGGTGAATCGGTTCTGGTCAGCGCATTGCTCAGACCGTATCTTCCGAGTTCCACGACATAGTCGATGGTAGCCAAAGTATAGGTCTTGTTGTCGTCGATCGCCTTGCCGTTGAGGGTCAATGACTTCACTTTCTTGTTGCTGATGACCAGCTTTACTGCAGAGTTCACAGGGAGTCCTCCGTTGGATGCCACGTAGTCGAAGACTGTCTTGAGGTCTTTGCCCTTCAGTGTCAGTATGGACAGGAGATTGTCGAACGGATAGACTGCGTAGACGTCTCCGATGGTAAGATTTCCTTCAGAGATTTCAGCTCTGATGCCTCCGGCGTTGTATACGCTCACGTCTGCATCAACATCCATAAACTCTTTTGCCATCCAGATGAGTGCGTCTCCTGTGAGGTTGTACAGCGGACTTTCCGGCGTGCCTTTCCTTATGGCCTTAGGACAGGTTCCGATGACTTCTTCCATCTTGAAGGCTACAGACTCCGAGTATTCGTCGATGAGTGCCGAAAACTGTGGGTCGAGTTTGTTGTCCAGGTGGTTCTTGACAGGGATGAGTTTGTAGGTGAAGTATGGCTTGCCGCTTTTGTCGATCTTGACCTTTGCGTAGCCGAGGCATATGCCTTTGCTTCCGGTCTGGACTACAGGGACGCTTTCGTTGTCCTTGTTCTTGATGAAGTCTGCGTAGTTGAGGAAGGTATGCGAGTGACCGCCGATGATCATATCGATGTTGCGGGTGTTCATCGCGATGCCTCTGTCATAGTAGACTTCTGTACTGTTCTTCTCGTATCCGAGGTGCGACAGGGCTATGACGATGTCGGCTCCCTGGTCGCGGAGTTTCTGAGCCTCCTGGTCTGCGACGTTGATTGCGTTCTGCCACTCTACTCCTTCTATAGATGAAGGCGGTACAAGGTTAGCCAGTCTGACGTTGAGTCCGATGAAGCCGACCTTCACACCGTTCTTTTCGATTATCGTTGAATCTTCGACGAGGTTGGCGAGGTTGGTGCGGCTGAAGTCGTAGTTTGTGGCTACTGTCGGCACGCTGCTCCAAGTCAGCATATCGTACAGGCAGGACATCTTCTTGTCGAACTCGTGGTTGCCTAATGTGCGCACGTCGTATCCCAACTGGTCCATCGCAGCCATCTCGACTACACCGTTGAGAAGGCTGAAGTAATATGTTCCCTGCACGTAGTCTCCGGCGTCTGCGAGGAAGACTGTCTTCTCTGCGGTTCTGACGCTGTCTACCAGGGCCTTGATTCTTTTGACTCCACCTCTGTCTGCGTTGTATGTCTCTTCTTTGCTGAGTGGCTCGATCTGGCTGTGGAAGTCGTTGGTGAAGAGTATCACGAACTCCTTTTCCTGAGGCTCAGGCGGGTTGGGGCAGTCTTCATCTCCGGAATTGTCTCCCGTGCCTGGCTTGTCCTCTGACGAACCTCCGTTAGGATCCTCGGTGCCCGGTTTGTCCTGTGACGACCCTCCGTCCGGATTCTCCGTGCCCGGTTTGCCGCTCCCTGACGGATCGTCTCCGAGCTTCTTCTCACATCCGGCTATCCCGAGTGTAAGAATGCATATCAATATCGCGCTCTGCAGCTGTCTATATAGTTTCATATCTTTCCTGTTGAATCTTGCCACAAAGATAGTCCATAAGATAGGATAGTCTGCTATCTCCCTGTCGATTTTTCTTTTTCTTTAAATTATTTCTCTTTTTTTAACAACCTTTTTCTTTTTCTTAAACAGGTTCTCGTCGGTGCACAATAACTTTGGCTTTGTCTAGGTCTTGGTGCACATCTGTTTGCGGCTGCTCGTTGCCCGGTGGCACTTAATGTTCTGGATATTAATTATTTACGCATTGTTTATTCTCATAAATAGAGGAATAAATGATGCATAAAATGCTGAGTGTTAAATGTTTAAGTGCCACTACGATTTTATGGTGAAAAGGTTCGTTAATAATGTGATAAATCACGTGTATCAGCGCACAAGATCAGGCTTCAATATCTTCTATGAAGTAGAGGATTACCTCGTATATTATACGATTTTTTCAGTTATGTCTGTCCGTTATGGAGTCGATGTATATGGGCTATGTCTGATGATTGACCATATACATTCGCTTGTGTCATCTGGTAGCAATCGAACATTTTCATCATTTTTCTCAAATGTCACTATTCAGTTTGTGAAAGAGTACAATCGTTATCGTGGACGCAATGGTGCTTTTTTCAGTAAGGCATTCGGATGGTCTCCCAAAGCTGGTATGAAACTTCTGAGAACTGCGATCTCGTACTTGTTCAACAATCCTGTTGAGAGGCACCTGTGCAAGAGGGCTCAAGACTATAGATGGAACTTTCTGGCGTATGCATCTTCAAACAATCCTTTTTCTGAATCTTTAGTCTTGAAGCAGGCATCCAGACCTTTGCGTCGTGCTTTGAGTGAGGTAGATGGGAATGTTAGAAGGAATAAATATCTGACATATTCTCAACTTAAGAGGATGTTTGCAGGGCTTGACCGTAAAGAGAAAAATCAGTTGATAGATTACATCATCGTTAAATATAATGTGATAAGGTATGATGTTCTGACAACTACCTATTATGAAGGATATGATAATATGCTTGTTGCAATCAATTCAAATGCTGGTAGTGAGTATGATATTCCTGAACATCAGTGGAGCCGTTCTGATGCTGAGTATAGGGACTTGTATAAATATGTACACGAATCAGGAATGGAAGATGTAGGGAAGGTTGTTTCTTTGCCATTGGACTCCAAGTTCATACTGATGATGGAAATGTTGCATAAAACCGCAGCCTCAAAGATTCAGATCTGCAAGTTCCTACATATGCGGGTGGCATCTAAATGATTATTAATCAGCGTTTTGTATGTTCTTTGTTCCTTGATTCTGCGGAATAAAGGAGGTGTAACTTATTGATATGCAATCAATTGCCTGCCACTTTGTGTGTAATGATGCCTACTTAGGCGTGGGTGTGTCCTTGTTTGAAGGGGTGTAGGCAATGGTCGGGAGGGTAGGGACCTTTGGTCGAGTCGCCCTTGTTTGCACGTCAGCGGAGCTGGCGAATACGGCGGCCAGCTCCTCAAAGCAAAGCCCGCGAGCTAAGTTTAAGGGCTCGCGGGCTTTGCTTTGTGCCTGTTGTGTGCTATAAAAAATCAGCCGGCTAAGGTAACTTAGTCGGCTGATTGTGATATTGGGTGTTCGATTAGAACATCTCTGGCTCGTTGTTCTGCTCTGGAGCATCAGCTGGACGCTCACGACGTGGACCTCTTGGACCTCTGTCGTCACGACGTGGACCTCTTGGGCCTCTGTCGTCGCGGCGTGGAGCACCGTTGCGCTCCTCACGACGTGGACCTCTGTCACCGCGTGGCTTGCGCTCTGGCTCAACGTATCCCTCTGGCTTCTCGAGGAGAGCCTTGCGAGAAAGTCTCATCTTGCCAGTCTTCTCGTCGATCTCGAGGAGCTTAACGTCAACCTCGTCACCTACGTGAAGTACGTCCTCTACCTTCTCAGTCTTCTTCCAGTCGATCTCAGAAACGTGGAGGAGGCCTTCCTTACCTGGGAGGATCTCTACGAATGCACCGAACTCGAGGATAGATACGATCTTACCGTGGTAAACTGTACCTACTTCTGGAACTGCAGTGATGCCGTTGATCCAGTTGATAGCCTTGTCCATAGACTCCTTGTCAAGACCGAAGATGTCAACTACGCCCTGTGATACGCCGTCAACCTGCTCCTCAGTGATAGTGATTGTTGTACCTGTCTCACGCTGGATGCGCTGGATAGTCTCACCACCCTTGCCGATGATAGCGCCGATGAACTCACCTGCAACACGGAGCTGAACCATACGAGGAACGAACTCCTTGTACTCAGCACGTGGCTCGCTGATAGTCTTCATCATCTCGCCCATAATGTGGAGACGACCCTGACGTGCCTGCTCGAGAGCGCGCTCGAGAACGTCGTATGAAAGACCGTCAACCTTGATGTCCATCTGAGTAGCTGTGATACCGTCCTTTGTACCAGTTACCTTGAAGTCCATATCTCCGAGGTGGTCCTCATCTCCGAGGATATCTGTAAGGATAGCATAACGCTCGTTTGGATTCTCCTTGTCAGTGATAAGACCCATTGCAACACCTGCTACAGGCTTCTTGATCTTTACACCTGCGTCCATAAGTGCGAGGCAGCCTGCACATACGGTAGCCATTGATGATGAACCGTTAGACTCGAGGATGTCTGAAACCACGCGAACTGCGTATGGATTCTCCGGAGCCATTGGGATCATAGGCTTGAGTGCACGGTAAGCAAGGTTTCCGTGTCCGATCTCACGACGGCCGATACCACGCTGTGGACGAGCCTCGCCAGTTGAGAATGGAGGGAAGTTGTAGTGAAGAACGAACTGATCAGTCTCCTGGATGAGAACCTCATCGCGCTCCTTCATATCGAGCTTTGTACCGAGTGTTACAGTCGAAAGTGACTGAGTCTCACCACGGGTGAAGATTGCTGAACCGTGTGCACAAGGGAGATAGTCAGTCTCGCACCAGATTGGACGAACTGTTGTAGTGTCACGGCCGTCGAGACGTACGCCCTCGTCGAGGATCATATTTCTCATAGCAGCCTTCTCTACTGCGTGATAGTATCTCTCGATCATCATATGCTTCTCCTCGCGCTCCTCCTCAGAAAGTGTTGCGCAGAACTCCTCCTTGAGTGCCTCGAATGCATCTGATCTCTCGTGCTTAGCTGAACCTGACTTAGCGATAGCGTAGCATCTGTCGTAGCAGAACTCCTGGATAGCCTGACGGAGAGCCTCATCGTTCTCCTCGTGGCAGTAAGTTCTCTTCTCAGTCTTGCCTACAGCCTCCATAAGTTCCATCTGAACCTTGCAGTGCTTCTTGATCTCCTCGTGAGCGAACTTGATGGCCTCGAGCATATCGTGCTCGCTAACCTCGTTCATCTCACCCTCAACCATCATAATGTTGTCGTAAGTAGCGGCAACGATGATGTCGATGTCAGTGTCTGCCATCTCGCTGAAGTTAGGGTTGATCTTGAACTCACCGTTGATTCTTGCAACGCGAACCTCAGAGATAGGACCCTCGAACGGAATGTCGCTGACTGCGAGAGCAGATGAAGCAGCGAGACCTGCGAGTGCGTCTGGCTGGATATCCTTCTCAGCAGAGATGAGGTTTACGTTAACGAATACTTCTGCGTGGAAATCCTCTGGGAAGAGTGGACGGAGTGCGCGGTCGATGAGACGTGAGATGAGGATCTCATAGTCTGATGCCTTGCCCTCTCTCTTCATAAAACCGCCTGGGAAGCGGCCTGCAGAGGCATATTTCTCTTTGTAGTCTACCTGGAGTGGCATAAAGTCCACATCCTCTTTTGCGTCTTTAGCGCAGCATACAGTAGCGAGGAGCATAGTGCCGCCCATCTTGACTACTACTGAACCGTCAGCCTGTTTTGCGAGCTTGCCGGTCTCGATTTCAATTACCCTACCGTCGGATAATTCGATTGTCTTTTTTACAATATTCATTACTTCTTCTTCAACCTGCCTCCCCCTATGGGAGTGGATTAATATTCTGTTTCATCATCAGATCCCCTGGGGAATCTGTTTGACCATCATATCAGGTCTGATATTATATATTTGTCATTCTTCGGACGCCGCAGGTTGTTGTCTGCGTCCTCAGATTTCTTTGCGTAAAAAAGGGGGAGTCCCATTTTGTGGGAGATCCCCCTTCGTCGGTTCCTACTATTAAGTAGCTTATCGACGGAGACCAAGCTCCTTAACGATAGCTCTGTATCTCTCGATATCACAAGCCTTGAGGTAGTCAAGGACACGACGACGCTTACCTACAAGCTTAAGAAGTGAACGACGAGTTGCATAGTCGTGCTTGTTGTTCTTAAGGTGCTCAGTAAGGTGAGCGATACGGTATGAGAACAAAGCTACCTGGCTCTCTGGTGAACCAGTGTCAGTGTTAGACTTTCCGTACTTCGCGAAAATCTCCTGTTTCTTTTCA
>JAFYWC010000052.1 GCA_017546585.1 Bacteroidales bacterium | reverse complement strand
CGATTCCACACCCCCGGAGAACTACTTGATTGAACTTGACCTCTTCCATAAATCCTTAAGTTTGGTTCAATGCCAAAGTTAAGGATTATCCATTTTCATTCTCGTGGACGGCTTGGAAAAAGTCATGGGTGTTTCATATAATGATATCTATTGTTTTTTAACCTTTTACGAGTGCCATTTCCTTGCCATAGCCTCATTTTGCACTACAAAGATATATAAATTTCCAAATACCTTGCAACACAAGGTACTGAAATTTTTAATAAACTTTTCTAACTTTGCCGGCGGAAAAGAAAACAGAAGATATGCCACCAGTAGACAACGCGTACAAACTCAGAAATCAGGAGTTCCTTCAAGAATATGCACAGAAGCCGGGCGTCAAGATTATGTTCAACGGCGTTATGTATCGTGAAATCAGCAAGGGAAACGGTCCTAAGCCGTCTCCAAAGAGCTTTGTGACTGTATATTATACAGGTAAGCTGATCAACGGAAAGGTCTTCGACCAGACACAGAAGGGACGTCCTGCGACTTTCCGTCTCAACGAGTTGATTACCGGATGGATCACCGCTCTCCGCGAAATGCCTGCCGGCTCGCGCTGGGAGATCGTCATTCCTTACAATCTTGGCTACGGTTCACGTCCTGCGGGAGCAATCAAGGCCTTCTCTACATTGATTTTTGACATAACCTTGCTCGACGTCCGCTAGAAGATGCTCTTCGGCACACACTTTGGCATAGCGACGTCGCAAGTGTAGTGTAGTTATGAGCAAAGAGGAAGTCCTTAAGGACATTATGCAAAGATATCTTGACCTCGTATCGAGGACAAGTTTCAGGATTTTATGCGACAGCGTGGACAGTGAGGCTGTCACTGTGGATGTGTTCACTTCGGTGTGGGCACATCTTGATGATTTTGACGGTTCTGTACCTATGCGACAGTGGATATTGTCGTTGACTGTTCGCAAATCACGTCTTAGGATTGCACGCAGACGTCTGATGTATGTCTTCGGCCGCCGTCCAGACCTTTATTTCACATCGTCACCGAAAGTCCTGGATCAGGACGATTACATCACCAAACTTGCTTGGGAGACATATTGCAGGGCGTCATCAGGGATGTCGTCCGTGCAGCGTATTGTGTACACTCTGTCGGTGTTGGAGCAACTCTCGGAGGATGAGATCGCTGATGTGACAAGGCTGTCTCACCACAGGATAAGAAATGCAGCAGAGTCTGCCGAGAACAGGATAAAGGCTGAACTGGAGAAATACGGACGTGCTGACTCCTATCCGGAATATAAAAAATTTCTCCGTAAGGTCAGGGATGACATTACGGAGAAGATAAGAGTGGAAAAGGAGATTAGAGATATCGCACAACCACCTGTTCCATAATCTGATAGCAGTTGAAGTTTGGGTGGATTCCGTCGCCTGCCATATCCTTCGGCAGACCGTTCTTCTCATCGCGGAGAAGGGTGTGGAAATCCACGTATTTTATATGGTTCTTCTTTGCGTATGCATAGAGGAGTCTGTTAAGCTGCATCACTTTCTCTGCGGCGTCTTTTACTTCCGGACGCCAAGGGTACTCTGCAGCCGGGAGTACTGAACAGATGATAGGCTTCACCTTGTTTGCCTTTGCGATCTCGCACATCGACTTGATGTTGCCGAATGTGTTTTCAACGCTGATGTCACCGCCGTTTTTTGCGATGTCGTTTGTTCCGGCAAGGATGACAACATATTTAGGGGAAAGTTCAAGCACGTCTTTTCTGAAACGTACGAGCATCTGTGATGTGGTCTGACCGCTGATGCCTCTGCCCAGATAATTGTTGGATGTAAAGAAATCAGGATCCTTTTCCATCCAGCCTTCGGTGATGGAGTCACCCATAAAGACTGCTATCGGTTTTTTTGTCACAGATTTGTTGGCCTTTCCGTACTTTCCGAAGTTCGCCCAGTCCTGGGCTGAAACTGCGACTCCGATAATAAGAGCAATGCTTAATAAGAATACCTTTTTCATTATCTGATTTCAAAATCATTCGTGTCTGACAAAATTAGCAATTTAATTT
>JAFYWC010000051.1 GCA_017546585.1 Bacteroidales bacterium | reverse complement strand
GATCACGGAAGTCGGGTATGCGTCAGACGCGTTCCTGATGGAATATACGTCGGAACGGGTGAACTTGTGGTGGTCAGGGAAGTTGAAGTGCTTCACAATCTTGTAGTCTCCGCAGAGGAAGTTTCTGAGCGGAGTGTCGTTGGCTATGCCTGAGAAGAGGATGAGCCTCTTTGCATAGAGGTATCTCGAGTCGCCTTCAGGAAATACGGCCTGCGGAGTGTCGTATGCGATGGAGGTGAATAAGATGCGCTGCTTCTTGCCATTTTTTCTTGTTCCCATGCATGTCTGCGGGTCGAATTCCTTGATTCCGAGGTTTGAAGCCCATTCCGCCCTCTGTTCGTCATCGATGTATGTCGGACATTTTGTGACTATGAGTACATCTGCCGCACTGAGTCGTGAAGGGAGGTCGCGAAGCCTTCCGAAAGGCATGAGATGATCCTTGAATACCGGTCTGTTGTAGTCTACGAGCACGACAGAGAAGTCCGGCTTGAGGGCGCGGTGCTGGAATGCGTCGTCGAGGACGATGATGTCAGCCTTCGGCATGTCCTTGTGGATGCATCTGCGGGCCTTCTTCGATGTCTGGAGAAGGTCTGGGTTGCTGAGGAACATGCACCCTTCCTTTCTTGACTTGTCTACCGCTACCGTTACCTGAGGGAATTTCCTCTTGATCTGAAGCGGCTCGTCGCCGAAATCTTCAGTTGTTCCGTCAAGGACTACCTGCTGGAATCCCTTGCTCTTCCTCTTGTAGCCTCTCGAAAGCACGGCGATGTTCTTGTCCTGCCACTGCTCGTCTTCAAGCAGCATCCTGAGGATCATTTCCGTATGAGGAGTCTTGCCGGTACCGCCTACGGTGATGTTGCCGACGCAGATGGTCGGTACAGCGGCCTTATGGGACTTGAAGAGTCCTATATTATATAATGCATGTCTGCATGCGAGAGTCAGGGAATATGGGAAAAGCAGTATTCTGTCAATCATAGTCTGTTTCTACACTAAAAAGGTCGCAAAGATAGCGATTATAATCCATAAATGCTTCGGATTTCGGGAGCTTCTTCTCCCCATCTTTCCGCGATGTAGTCCAATGTCGCGAAAAGTTCCTGAGGGTCGTTGATGGTCACCAGCTTAAGGCGGGTCTCCTTGAAGTCAGGAAGGCCCTTGAAATAGCATGAGAGGTGACGACGCATCTCTAGGATTCCTACTCGGTCTCCCTTGATCTCCAATGACTTCGCAAGATGTCTCTTGGCCAAAGCGACCCTGTCTGTGACACTCATCTGAGGCATGAGCTCTCCTGTCTGGAGGTAATGCCTGATCTCCTGGAATATCCATGGGTGTCCGTATGTCGCGCGACCGATCATGATGCCGTCGACGCCGTAGCGGTCGAAATAGTCCTTTGCCTTCTGAGGCGAATTTATGTCACCGTTACCTATTATAGGTATGTGCATGCGCGGGTTTTCCTTGATCTTGCCGATCAGCGTCCAGTCTGCCTCTCCTGTGTACATCTGGCAGCGTGTTCGTCCATGTACGGTCAGGGCCTGGATTCCGACGTCCTGGAGCCTTTCGGCCAGCTCCACGATGATCTTAGAGTCCTCGTCCCAGCCCAGTCGTGTCTTGACAGTCACCGGCAGCTTCACCGCTTCCACGACCTGCCTTGTGATCTCGACCATCTTGTCCGGCTCCCTCATCATTCCCGATCCGGCTCCGCGGCGGGCGATCTTGTTTACCGGACATCCGAAGTTTATGTCCACGATGTCGGCTCCATGGCCTCCTGCGATCTGGGCGGCCTGCTCGGCCATCTTCGCCGCATCCACCATCGCCTCCGGGATGTTTCCGTAGATCTGTATGCCGATAGGGGCTTCGTAGTCGTATGTCACCAGCTTTTCGAGCGACTTGCGTGCGTCGCGGATGAGTCCCTCCGATGAGATGAACTCTGTGTACATCATGTCCGCTCCGAATTCCTTGCATATGAAACGGAAGGATGCGTCGGTCACATCCTCCATCGGCGCCAGAAACAGCGGTTTTTCTCCTAAATCTACGTTACCTATCTTCATTTTTTTGTCATTCTGCGCTAGTCGAGAAATCTCAACCTGCAAAAATAGCAGAATTTTTGTAGATTTGCAGGATATAAACAAAGAACTATGGCAAGAATAAATACAATCGGTGTGCTTACTTCAGGCGGAGATGCACCGGGAATGAATGCGGCGATCAGAGCCGTGACAAGAGCGGCCATCTATAACGGATGGAAGGTGAAAGGTATCTACAGAGGCTGGGAAGGCCTCATAAACAATGAGATCAAGGAGTTCACATCCGAGAGTGTCAGCGGCACCATCAACCGAGGCGGTACCATCCTTCGTACAGCACGAAGCAAGGGCTTCATGAACGAGGATGGCCGTGCAAAGGCATATGAAAACCTCAAGGCTCATGGAATCGACGCCCTTGTGGTGATCGGTGGAAACGGTTCGCTTGCCGGAGCTCAGGTTATCGCTTCCGAGTATGATATCCCATGCGTGGGACTTCCGGGAACTATCGACAACGACCTTTATGGTACAGATACGACCATCGGATATGATACAGCGCTCAATACCATCATGGACTGCGTCGACAAGATCCGTGATACCGCGAACTCGCACAACCGTATCTTCTTTGTAGAGGTTATGGGCCGTGACGCCGGCTTCCTCGCTCAGAATGCGGCCATAGCCACCGGCGCCGAAGCTGCGATCATCCCTGAGGACCAGACAGATGTGGATCAGCTCGCCACATTCATCGGCCGCGGAGTCCGCAAGAGCAAGAACAGCTCGATCGTCCTCGTGTCGGAGAGCAAGAAGGACGGCACAGGCGGAGCGCAGTACTATGCAGACCGTCTGGTACATGAGTATCCTGAGTTCGAGGCCCGCGTTACAATCCTCGGTCATCTTCAGCGCGGAGGTATCCCTACTGCGAACGACCGAATCCTCGCCAGCCGTCTTGGTGTCGCAGCGATCGAGGCCCTCAAGGACGGACAGCGTAATATAATGGTAGGTGTAAAGAACGATCAGATCGTGTATGTTCCGTTCAACAAGGCGATCCGCATCGACAAGCCTATCGACCGAGAGCTCATTAACGTGCTTAATGTATTGTCGATTTAACGAGATTGCCGGTCAGGCCGGCAATGACGATCAGTCGAATACGTCATCCCCGGCATTGACCGGGGATCTTTTTTGTCTTTAACTTATTGATTTAAGGGAAAATTTGGCCAAAACAAAAATTATTTCTATCTTTGCACCCCCTATGTAGTGTAGGGATCGCAATTTTTAGATTTAATTATTTAAGTATTAACCATTTAACAGTACAAGATGGACACACAGAGCTACAAAACGGTATCCCTCAAGGCAGGCGATATCAAGAAGGAGTGGGTTGTGATCGATGCTACTGACCTCGTAGTAGGCCGTCTTGCTGCCAGAGTAGCGCTCGTTCTTCGTGGTAAGAACAAGCCTTCTTTCACTCCGCACATGGATTGTGGTGACAACGTCATCATCCTCAACGCGGACAAGGTAAGATTCACTGGTAAGAAGATGACTGACAAGGTGTACGTTCGCCACACTGGCTACCCAGGTGGACAGCGTTTCACTACTCCTAAGGAGATCATGGCAAAGAAGCCTACTGAAGTCTTAAGGATGGCAGTAAAGGGTATGCTTCCTAAGAATCGTCTTGGTTCAAAGCTCCTTAACAACCTGTATCTTTACGCAGGTAACGAGCACCCACACCAGGCACAGAACCCTAGAACAATCACTTTAAACGAAATTTAAGCAGAGCATGAAAGTAGTAAACGCCCTTGGAAGACGTAAATCAGCAGTCGCTCGCGTTTATGTTGTGCCTGGTAAAGGTAACATCGTGATCAACGGTCGTGAGCTCAATGAGTATTTCAAAGAGGACACTCTCCGTTACATTGTTAACCAGCCATTCGAGGTAACAGGCACTACAGCTCAGTTTGACGTTAAGGCTAACCTCGACGGAGGTGGAATCAAAGGCCAGGCAGAGGCTTTGAGACTCGGTATCTCTCGCGCACTTTGCGAGGTAGATAAGGAGGCTTATCGCTCAGCACTCAAGGCAGCAGGATTCCTCACACGTGATGCACGTGAAGTTGAGCGTAAGAAGCCTGGTCAGCCTGGTGCACGTAGACGCTTCCAGTTCAGCAAACGTTAATATTTGCTGCCTGATTTACAAACCAGCACAGTCCGGTGCAAAATCACAGGACCTTCGCGGAAGATGCGAATTTTCGGGAGCTGCCTGATGATTGCTGAGACTGCGGAAAATCCAGGAGACCTGAGTGTCATTTCGAGCTTGTCGGCATAATTGTCATTTCGAGCTTGTCGAGAAATCTCAGTTACTCCGGATTGAAGAAAAGAGCCCCACAGGCAAAGGCAACTGCCTGATACGGGGAAAATTAAAAAACAAAACAAACATTTTTAAAACAATGCCAAGAACAAATTTCCAGGAACTGCTTGATGCAGGTGTTCACTTCGGACACTTGGCGAGGAAATGGAACCCTAAGATGGCACCATACATCTTTGACCAGAAGAACGGTATCCATATCATCGACCTGCATAAGAGTATAGTTAAGATCGAGGAGGCTGCTAACGTACTTAAGCAGCTTGCGCGCTCAGGCCGCAAGGTCCTCTTCGTTGCAACAAAGAAACAGGCAAAGGAGATCGTTGCTGACAAGGCAGCATCTGTAAATATGCCATACGTGACAGAGAGATGGCCAGGTGGAATGCTTACAAACTTCCCAACCATCCGTAAGGCTGTCAAGAAGATGAATACCATCGACAAGATGATTGAGGATGGTACATTTGATACACTCGCTAAGCGTGAGCGTCTTCAGGTAACACGCCAGCGTGCTAAGCTCGAGAAGAACCTCGGTTCTATCCGTGATCTTAGCCGCCTCCCATCAGCACTTTTCGTAGTAGACGTACAGAAGGAGATGAACGCCGTTAAAGAGGCAAATCGTCTTAACATTCCGGTTATCGCTATGGTTGATACTTGTTGCGATCCTACTCCGATTGATTATGTGATTCCGGCAAATGACGATGCAGCAAAGTCTATCGCTTACATTATGGATGCACTTTGCGGCGCAATCAAAGAGGGATTGGACGAAAGGAAGCTCGAGAAGGAGAAAGAGGCTCCAGAGGCAGCAGAGCAGCAGCCAGCAGGCAAGAAGCTCCGTGCTCGCAAGGGCGCTAAGCCAGCAGCTGAAGAGACTCCAGCAGAGTAATTAAGTGTAACACTTTTAACATCTATCTACAATGGAGATTAAAGCAGCAGAAGTTGCAAAACTTCGTCAGATGACAGGCGCTGGTATGATGGACTGCAAGAAGGCACTCGTTGAGGCTAACGGTGACTTCGAGCGCGCAAAGGAAATCATCCGCGAGAAGGGTAAGCTCGTAGCAGCTAAGCGTGCTGACCGCGAGACTTCAGAGGGTGCAGCAATCGCTAAGGTTGCAGGTTCAAAGGCTATCGTAGTCGCTCTCGGTTGCGAGACTGACTTCGTTGCTAAGAACGCTGAGTTCCAGGCACTCGCTGGTGCTATCGCTGAGGCAGCTATCGCTAACTTCCCAGCAGACAAGGAGGCCCTTATGGCTTGCGTACTCGCTGACGGAAGAACAGTTGAGGCAGCTGTAACTGAGCAGACTGGTAAGACAGGTGAGAAGCACGTTATCGTAGCATACGAGACTGTAGAGGCACCTTACATCGCATCTTACATCCACGCAATCAACGGCAAGCTCGCAGCTATCGTTGGTTTCAACAAGGAGTTCGATGCTCAGGTAGCTAAGGGTGTTGCTATGCAGGTAGCTTCAATGAACCCTGTAGCTGTATCAGCAGATTCAGTACCACAGAGCGTTATCGACACTGAGCTTAAGACTGCAACTGAGAAGACTAAGGAGGAGCTCGTACAGAAGGCAGTAGATGCAGCTCTCACAAAGGCTGGCATCAACCCTGCACACGTAGACAGCGAGGCTCACATCGAGTCTAACCAGGCTAAGGGCTGGATCACAGCTGAGCAGGCTGAGCAGGCACGCGAGATCATCAAGACCGTATCTGCAGAGAAGGCAGCTAACCTTCCAGAGCAGATGGTAGCAAACATCGCTAAGGGTCGTCTCCAGAAGTTCTTCAAGGAGCAGACTCTCGAGGAGCAGGGCTACCAGATGGGCGATGGCAAGACTGCGGTTAAGGATGTCATTAAGGCAGCTGACGCAGAGGCTAAGATCGTCTCATTCAAGAGAATCTCACTCGCTGACTAATTTCAGGCTTAATGCCAACACAATAAAAGGAGATGACTTCACGGTCATCTCCTTTTTCTTTTATATCAACCAACGGGTTATTTGCGGATGAGGCGCCAGGTGGCGGCGAGGTAGGCCAGGATGAGGGCGGTGTGGACGTCGAGCTTGGCGATAAACAGGCCGGTCGATGACTGGCCGAAGACAACGTCGGCGAAGAACGCCTGGTCGATGAGGAGGGATGCACCGTAGGCCGCACCCATAAGGCCGAAGATGCCCAGCAGACGGCCCCATCTGTATGGGATAGGGTAGTACTTCGCTCCGAGGAGTGAACTGACTGCGAACATCACGATGTAGCTTGCAAGGTGGCCGTATGCGGCTGCCCAATAAGAATACTTAGGCATAAATGCCACGATCATTACGGCAGTGACTGCAAGGCCCGCAAGAGTGATCCAGATGGCCATATTTGTCTTTCCTGAAAGCTTGTACCACATCGATACGTTGAACAGCATACCGAGGATCATATATGAAAGGAGCATCACCGGAACGACTCCTACCGCTGAACGGAACTGAGGGCCGAGGATGAGCGCGATGATGTCTATATATAATATGACTCCGAGGAAGACGAGGCCGCAGAAGGCGGTGAAGTATTCCTGTACTGATGCGTAGAGCTGGCGTGAATCCTTCTCCTTTGCTCTGCGGAAGAAGAACGGCTCTGCAGCATAGCGGAACATCTGGATGAACAGGTTCATAATCACAGCGAGCTTCACGGCCGCCTGATAAAGTCCCAGGCTCGATCTCCAGGCCTCTGCATTGGTGTCGAAATATCTGAAAAGGATTCTGTCAAGGAAATCGTTGATCACTCCAGGAAGCGCTGCGACCATAAGAGGCAGCGAGTATGCGAGCATCTGCCTGAGCAGCCTCGGATCCAGTCTGAAGCTCAATTTCAGGAAATCCGGGATGAAAAGCAGAGTGCAGACCACACAGCTTATGAAGATCGCAAAGATCACATAACTGAAGTCAGGTGTGCCCGGGATGAATTCCAGAAGCCATTTTGCCGATTCCGTATGCTTGGGGAACCAAAGGAAGAGCACGAGATTTGCTGCGGTTTCAGTGATGATCTTCGCTGTCTTTATGGCTGCGAATTTAAGAGCCTTGTTCTCCTGTCTCAACTTGGCGAAAAGGATGGCTGTGATGGAATCCAGGGCCAGAATGCCGCCCATATATCTCACGCAGGCCCCGTAGCCGTCGTAGCCGAGAGCCGAGGCGATCGGCGAACCGAAGGCGATCATAAGCGCAAGGAAGGTCGCGCTGATGCAGAAGACCGTAACGAATGCATTCGAATACACCCTCTTCGGTTCCACTCCCTCCTTATTCGCGAAGCGGAAGCATCCTGTCTCGAGACCGAGCACCAGGACCACCTGGAGCACGGCGATGTAGGCCATAAACTCCGTAACCACACCATAGCTTTCAGGTGTGAGAAGACGGGTGTAGATCGGAACGAAAAGGAAGTTTATGATGCGGGCCAGAATGGTGCTCAGACCATATATTACAGTCTGGCCGGCCAATTGTTTCAAGGGATTTGCCATAATGAACGCAAAATTAGTTATTTTTGCGTGATAACATTTAACGATATGAAAAGAACAGTATTTATAACCATAATTTTGGCTGTGGCAGCGTCTGCTGTTATGTCCTGCAATTCATTCAACGGAAAGAGAAATGCGGCTGAAACAGAGCTTGACGACAGCACTAAATTGGCATTGGAAATGGAAAGACTTAGAAAGGAAGAGCCTGAGTTCGAGATTGTCACAACTCACGGCACAATGAAGGTGAAGCTTTACAGCCAGACACCTCAGCACAGAGACAACTTCGTAAAGCTCGTTTCGGAGAACTATTATGACGGAATCAGATTCCATAGGGTGATTCCTGGATTTATGATCCAGGCCGGTGACCCTTTCTCAAGGGATACTGCCCTTATCAACAAGTGGGGAACAGGTGGTCCTGACTACACTGTGCCGGCAGAGTTCGTAAGCGAGTACACTCACAAGAAGGGTGCTCTTGCTGCAGCCCGCAAAGGTGATATGGCAAATCCTCGCAAGGCGTCTTCAGGTTCTCAGTTCTACATCGTTCACGATGAGAACAACTGCAGACATCTCGATGGTCAGTACACCATCTTCGGTGAGGTGACTGAAGGACTCGAGGTGATCGATGCTATCGCAAATGTCGATACAGACCGTTACGACAGACCTTATGATGATGTGATCATCGTTTCAGTAAAGCAGGTCGGACTTCCTGAGCCGGTTCAGGCAGAGGAGCCTACTGACACAACATCGGCAGAGTAATGGCGGATCTCAAAGGAAAATTCAGCACGATCTTCTTTGATGCAGACGACACTCTGTGGGAGAATGAAGGCTACTTCAGGGCGGCCGAGGCGAAGTTCATAGAACTCCTCGCCGACTATACTACTCCCGAGGGTGTGCAGGAACTGCTGTGGCAGAAGCAGGAGGATAACATTCCTCTCTTCGGATACGGCTCGAAGACATATATGATCGGAATGACCGACGCTGCGCTTGAGCTTTGCGGAGGCACTATGCCGGAGCATATATATTATGGTGTCAAGAAGATCATTACAGAACTCGCATTCCACGAACTTGAGATAATGGAAGGGGTGGAGGAGACCTTGAAAGCTCTTCAAGGCCGCTACAAGCTCATCGTCGCTACAAAGGGCGACCTTCCGGAGCAGATGGCGAAGTACCGCAAGTCAGGCCTCGCCAAGTATTTCCACCATTGTGAGGTGATGGAGAACAAGGATGAGAACAACTATCTCGAACTTGCTGCAAAGAACGATCTCGACCCGTCTGAGATCCTTATGATCGGTAACTCTGTCAAGTCGGATATTGCTCCGGTCGTCAATATCGGAGGCTGGGCCATCAACACTCCTCACGAAATGACCTGGGCACACGAGTTGATGGATATGCCTGAGTCAGACAGGATCATTGTCGTGGACGGAATCAAGGATATATTGAATTACCTATAATAAAATGTCGTTTCGACCGAAGTTTCTGTCATTTCGAGCGAAGTCGAGAAATCTTTGGCACGGAATTGGCAATAAACTTAAACCGAATAGTTTTTTCATAGGTTAAGTTTTAGGTTAGAATTGCGGAGCCATCTCGTTGGGAAATGAGATGGCTCTATCTTTATTATTTTTGTTATATTTGCGCCGTTAAAATTTAGACAGATATGAAAAAACACACCTTCGGTGAATGGATGATTGCGGTAAGACCTTGGTCTATTCCGGCTTCTGCAATGCCTATCATCACCACTGTTGCCTTCCTTTTCTGGACTGGCGCTGAGATAAACTGGCTTAATGCAGGACTCACACTTCTCGGAATGATCCTTTTCCACCTTGCGGGAAACACCTGGAGCGATTATTTCGACTTCAAGAAAAAGGTTGATGCAGAAGATACATTCGGAGCGAAGACCCTTACAACCGGAATGTTCCAGCCTGAGGAGATCCGCAACCTTGCGATCGGTCTTCTCGCAGCCGGAGTAGCCTGCGGTGTCGCTCTCCTCGCTCTCACCGGCCTTCCTCTCCTTTGGATCGGCCTCGCCGGAGTAGCCTGCACCCTCGCTTATCCTTACCTGAAGTTCAATGCATTGGGAGACCTTGACATCATTCTCACATTCGCATTCCTTCCTACAATCGGAACATCACTCACAGTTACAGGGGCCATCGACTGGAGCGTGCTTATGATCGCTCTCCCTATCGGTCTCATCACAGACGGTATCCTTCACTGCAACAACACACGTGACGTCGCTACAGACAAGCGTGCCGGCATCGTGACAATGGCGATGACTCTCGGTCCGAAGAGTTCAGCAAGATTCTATGCGTTCGAGATGATCTTCCCGTTCGTATGGGTGGCAATCGCCTCAATCGCAGGCTTCCTTCCATTGCATACAATCATCGTCTTTATGACTCTTCCTGTGGCTTTCGGATGTGCGACTACAATGCTCCGCACTTCAGAGGATACACCTGAGATCATCGCAGACCTTGACGTGAGAACAGCAAATCTTCAGCTGCTTTTCTCGACTCTTCTTTCTGTTGCATTCGTAGCTGCAAGATTCATTTTCAACTAAATATGAATAAGGAAATAAACCTTTCGAGACCGGCTGTCGGCATCTGCCTGGCAGCCGTTCTTTGGACTATAATGTTCTCGCCCTGGACAGCGCCTCACATCAACTTCTGGGTGATGATGACCTGTTCTGGTGCTGCGCTTACGCTCTATTCCACCTGGGCTGCGCCCGGCTGGTGGAAAGACCTCCGCTTCGGCCTTTCCGATATCGTGATAGGCGTACTGCTTGCTGCCGCCCTCTGGGGAGTGTTCTGGCTTGGAGAATTCTTCTCGACCCTCCTTTTTGACTTTGCACGCCCTCAGGTGGACAACATCTACGGAATGAAGGAAGGGGAGAATCCTCTTGTGCTGACTCTTCTTATGCTCTTCATCATCGGCCCCGCTGAGGAGATCTTCTGGAGAGGCTATATCCAGAAGGGGCTTTCTGCGCGCTGGAACCCCAATATGGGCTTCGTCGTGCCCACTCTGGTATACAGCCTTGTCCACATCTCGAAGTTCAACTTTATGCTGATAATGGCAGCAGCGGTAGCCGGCCTTATCTGGGGCCTGGCGTACCGCTGCTTTCCTGAAAGACTTGGCGCCATCATCATCTCACACGCTTTGTGGGACTGCGCCGTCTTTATCTGGTTCCCTATAATGTAATCTCTTACTTCACGACAACTTCTCCGACAAAGAGGAAGCCTGGGTGTCCGGCTCCCGGATGCCAAGATGGAAGCTCTGTGATGCAGCCTGCTGTCACCTTGAGGTACTTGGCTGATGTCTCGTCGAATGTCAGAGTGTGGTTGATGCAACCGTTTCCGTCGTTGATGTTGTCCGGTGAGGTGATATCCATATGAGCAACCTCTGTGAATTCATTTCCGTCTTCGGAAGTGTACACAGTGAAGTCCTTGGCGTTCATAATCCAATCGTGCTTGAAGACGATGGTGCAGAGTGTCACCTCGGAATAAGTCGCTCCATCCATATCCACAACAGCCTCGAACGGCTGGTTGTACCATCCTGCCACGTCGCCGCTGTTGTATGGGCCTTCGCTGACGATACCGTCAGTGAGGAGGTCCGGGCAGCTGAATGTGTAGTTCGGGTGTGTGGCTGTAAGTGTCTCTATCGGACGTCCCATTGCCTTGTGGGCTGTGAATGTCTTTGTATATGTTCTGCCTGACATCTTGCCTCTCTGGCTTCTTGCCTTGATGGTGCAGTTCTCGCGGACCTCGATAGGCTCGGTGTAGAGCGGTGAGTCCTCGCAAGGCTCGCTTCCGTCAAGAGTGTATCGGATAGGAGTTTCTCCCTGTGCATCAAGGATGACTTCAACGCAGCCCTTCTCACGGTTTACCTTCAACTCTCCTCTTGTATCGAAGATGTGGTTTCCGTAGTTGTAGCCGAGGATGTCGTAGATGCCGCAGAATTCGTCAGCGCTCTCATAGAATCTCTCCCAGCTCTTTGTCTCCGGCTGGCACCACTGAACCTCTGCAAGCGCAGCAAGGCGTGGGAGGAGCATATAGTAAAGCTGATCGGCTGTAGGGATGTACTCTGTCCAGAGGTTTGCCTGCACTCCGATGATGTGTGCCTTCTCCTCGTCAGTCATACTTGCGATAAGCGGCTCATATGAGTAGCACTTCTCTACTGGAAGGTAACCTCCGATAGCGAGAGGCTCGTTCTCCTGATCGAGAGACTGATAGTAGTCGAGGTAGAAGTAAGTGTTAGGAGTCATAATCGCATCGTGGCCCATACGTGCAGCCTGGATGCCGCCTGAAACTCCTCTCCAAGACATAACTGTCGCATTAGGAGCAAGCTCGCCTTCGAGGATCTCGTCCCATCCGATGAGCTTCTTGCCCTTCTCGGCGAGGAACTTCTCCATTCTTGAAGTCACATATCCCTGGAGATAGTGCTCAGCCTGGAATTTGTCGTCATCCTCAAGTCCGAGCTCCTTGATCTTCGCCTGGCAATGAGGGCAGGTCTCCCAACGTACCTTAGGGCACTCGTCTCCTCCGATGTGGATATACTCTGCAGGGAAGAGTTCGCATACCTCTGCGAGGATGTCCTCGAGGAAGAGCATAGTCTCCTCTCTTCCTACGCAAAGCACATCGTCAGCGATGCCCCAGCGTCCCCATACGTCGTATGGACCGCCTGTACATCCGTACTGAGGATATGCGGCAAGAGCTGCAAGCATATGTCCTGGAAGGTCGATCTCAGGGATTACGGTGATGCCCTTTGAAGCTGCATATTCAATGATCTCCTTTACATCCTCCTGAGTGTACCAGCAGCCCTCGCCGTAAGGCTTTCCGTCATACACATTGTTCTCGAAGAGATGTCCTACGATAGTTCCCTTGCGGATGGATCCGACCTCGGTGAGGAGCGGATACTTCTTGATCTCAAGTCTCCATCCCTGGTCGTCTGTAAGGTGCCAGTGGAGAGTGTTGAGCTTGTGTACTGCCATCACGTCAAGATATCTCTTCACCTCTGCCTTGTCGAAGAAGTGACGCGAAACGTCCATATGCAGACCACGGTATTTGAATCGAGGTGCATCGTTGATCTTCACGCAAGGAAGGTTCCAGTTCTTGTCTGCAGCGGCAACCTTTCCGTATACCTCTACAGGAAGCATCTGCTTCAAAGTCTGCACAGCGTAGTTGAAGCCGCTGAGTCCGGAAGCCTTTACAGTGACTCCCTTTCTGGTGACTGCGATGGTGTATGCCTCGTGAGGGACCTTTGCGTCAAGCACGAAAGAGAAGCCGTTTCCGGCCTTGCCTTCATATACTGCACTTTCGACGCCGGTAACAAGAGTGAGCTGCTCTGCGAAAGAGTTGAACAGAGCCTTCGAATAGTCGTCGTTCGCTGCCTCGTATCTTACTGGTGCTCCTGCAACGCAGAACTCTCCAGCCTTGACAGTCACCTCATTAGGATAAGGTACGACACTGAGCGTCTGTGCTTCCTTCGGTGCGCAGGCTGCTGCGGCAAGGAGTACAGACAGGATGATAAGGGTCTTTTTCATTATGATTGATGTTTAGTGTTATTCTGTTCGCGAATATAGGAAAACAAATCCGGCTAACCTAACAGGAGAATCAGGATTTGGGCTGAAATCACCCTGAGGAAGATGCTGACAGGATAGACGGTCGCATAGGCTACTGCCGGGTCGTCTCCGTCCGAGCCGGAACCTGCATAGTCGAGGGCGAATGGATTTGCCATACCTCCGCAGAGCATACCTACATTGTCGGCATAGTCCATCTTGAGCACTCGTGCGGCGATGAAGCCGATAGTCAATACAGGAACCACGCAGAGAAGGATACTTGTGAGTACCCACTGGAGTCCCTCAATGGTGAATACTGTCGCGAAGAAGCCTGCTCCGGCGCTGAGGCCGAGGCCTGCAAGATAGATGGTCAGACCGAGCTGACGCAACATAAGGTTTGCACTTCTGGTAGTGTATGTCGCGATGTGGAATCTAGGGCCGAACGCTCCCATAAGGATGCCGACGATGATCGGGCCTCCGGCGATGCCGAGCTTGATCGGAGTGCTGATGCCTGGGATCGCGATAGGAATGCTTCCGAGCACGAGACCGAGGATGATTCCGATGAAGAGCGACAGCAGATGCGGGTTCTTGAGCTGCTTCGACTCGTTTCCGAGGATGATGCTTACGTTCTCTACGGCACGTGCCTCTCCGACGATCGTCAGCTTGTCGCCCAGCTGCAGGCGCAGCTTGCGCGACGGAAGCAGGTCGATGCCGGCACGGTTCACTCGTGTGATGTTGATTCCGTATGAGTTGCGAAGACGGAGGTCTCCAAGCCTTGCTCCGTTGTGCTCTCCCTTGGTTACCAATACCTTACGAGATACAAGCTGGCTGTCGATCGCATTCCAGTCGATGTCCTTCTTGTTCCAGTCCACATCTTCTCTGTGTCCGAAAAGCATCTTGATCCTCTCCACATCCTTCTTGCCTGAGATCACAAGCACGTGCTCGTTTTCCTCGAGGATGGTCTCTGAAGTTGGGATGATGAGTCTTCCGTCCTTCCATACGCGAGAGATCACGAACTGGCAGTCCGCATCCTGTCTGATCTCCTTGATGGTCTTTCCGAAGATAGCAGGGTTGCTGATCTGGTACTCCGACACATAAGTGTTGTCTGTAGAAGCGTCCGAGTTCTTGCCGGTGTTTTTAGGTGCGAAAAGCTTTCTCATCAGGATGACGCTGAGCACCATTCCAAGGAGACCGAAAGGATATCCTACCGCACAGGCCATAGCCATATTATTGGCTGCTTCAGTGTTCTCAGGGTTCATCTGAAGGAGGGCCTGTTGTCCGGCTCCGAGCATAGGCGTGTTGGTCACGGCGCCGGCGAGAAGGCCGACTGTGTCGGAGGCCGAAAGTCCGGTAGCCCAATATACTCCTACAGCCAGCAGTGAGCCTGTGAGAATCAGGACGAATGCCACAATGTTCTGCTTGATTCCTCCCTGCTTGAAAGAAGAGAAGAAGCCGGGACCCACCTGGAGTCCGAGAGAGTATATGTATAATATGAGTCCGAAGTTCTGTGCCAGCGCCAGCATCTCAGGATTGACTGTGACGCCGAAGTGGCCGGCGATGATTCCGGCAAAGAACACGAATGTGACTCCGAGAGAGATTCCGAAGACCTTTATGCTGCCCAATGCGATGCCTGTTGCACAGATTAGCGACAGGATCATAACAGCCTGGATGAATGTATGCTGAGTGAATAGTTCCAAAAACCAGTTCATAGGATTTCGATTTTTAATATAACAGCAGTCCTGTTATGGCTCCAAGTCCGAGGATGCCGAAAGGGCCGATTTTTCTTGTAAGCAATGCCAGGAAGGCGACGATGCAGATGATGAAACTCTTCCAGTCGATGAAGTTTTCCGGAGTGGCGAGTCCGAGGGCTGCAGTTCCGATGAGTCCGAGTACGGCAGGCTTCAATCCTGTCATCACACCTTTCAGAAGGTAGTGGTCCTTGAACTTCTCATATGCCTTGCAGATGGCCAATACGATGATGAATGAAGGCAGCACTACTGCGAAAGTCGCTGTAAATGAGCCTAATACGCACATAAACTCCGAAGCTCCCGTATGTGCAAGCACATCGTATCCGATGTATGTGGCCGTATTGATTCCTATAGGTCCCGGAGTCATCTGGGATACGGCGACGATGTCTGTGAAAGTCGTCTCGTCGATCCATCCGTGGACTGTGACCACTTCGTTCTGTATAAGGGAGAGCATAGCGTAGCCGCCTCCGATGGTGAACATTCCTATGATGAAGAATGTCGCGAACAGTTCAAGATAGATCATTCCAGTCCCTCCCTTCTCTTCTTTTCGATGTGATATGACACTGCAAGAGCAATGACGATCACACATATTATTATATATATAGGAGAAACCTTCATAAAGCAGACAAGGATCATCGATGATATCACGATTACCCAAGACCACCATCTCATCTTTGTCGCTCTGAGCATATCAATCATAGGAACTCCGATAAGAGCCACCACTACAGGTCTGATTCCCTTGAATGCGCGGATCACATATTCATTGTCCTTGAATTCTGTGAAGAACATTGCAACTGCAAGAATGATGAGGAAAGGGGGGAGACAGCTTGCCACCGTAGCGACGATGCTTCCTTTGGTACCTCTTAATTTATAGCCTGTGAGGATGGCAATGTTTGCGGCGAAGAGACCCGGAGCTGTCTGGGCAAGAGTGATTATGTCCAGAAAATCTTCGTCTTTCAGCCATTTTCTTCTCGTAAGTTCGCTCTTGATCGCAGCGATCATAGGGATTCCGCCCCCTATTGTGAATGCTCCGATCTTCCCGAAAACGAGAAATATTTGCCAGAGTGAAACCATTTTTTCGTTGTGTTTGTTCGTTTTTAGCCGTTTTTCGTGCTTTTCGAGGACAAAATTACACTTTTTTTGAAAAAAAACTCAAAAAAGTTTGGAGGTTTAAAAAAAATACCTACCTTTGCAATCCCGTTTGAGAAAACGGTGAAACAAGTTCATTGAAAAGACTGATTTACTGTACAAGAAGCAAGTACCGAGAAAATACAATTTATCGAGAAGCGTTAATTTCTTTTGAAATTATAAGTGTCAGGAACAAGCTAAAGATATAAAAATTATACAATGAAGAGTTT
>JAFYWC010000050.1 GCA_017546585.1 Bacteroidales bacterium | reverse complement strand
GGGTGCTTCACAAATGAAGTTGAACCCGATAACGGATAACATTATGAATAGAATTCATCAGAAGATGTCCTTGGAGCAGAAGATACAGACGCTCAAGGAGGATTTCCTGGACAGAGACCAGACGACGTTCGTCAAGATCAGAAGAACCGGAAGACTGGGATGGGAGAGCTCGATCCCTGAAGGAACACCGTATTCCGACTACATGCTTTCACCTGCCTCGGATGAGGAGCTTATCAAGAACTCCTACCGCCTTGCAGAGGACATGATCAAGGTCATGGACACTCCTTTCAAGGTACGCGTGAGGATCTCTCCGGACGGATCCAGGACTGACGGCAAGACTGTGTGGGTAGCCACTGAGGTATTCGATGATACGGACCTTCCGATAGGTAACCGCATCGACACATTCCTAGGTCTGACCATCCATGAAGGATGCCACCTGCTCTATACTGACTTCTCGGCATGTCAGGGTCTGGCCAACAGGATAGTCCACTTCCTCGAGAACCTTCTGGAGGACGAAAGGATAGAGAGAGTCCTTGGCGAGCAGAAGCCCGGCCTTGCGAACTTCCTGAAGGCATCCAAGTACTATTACTTCGACAGGTACGTGCAGAAGATGTCACAGAAGGAAGACCAGCAGAAGCTGGACACCTTCCCAAGACTCTTGAACTGCATCATATCGCTGGTGAGATATCCAAAGATAGTCAATGAGGCTGACCTTGCCGAGTTTGCGGATACCCTCATGCAGGTGCGTCCTCTCCTCACACCTTATCCAGAGTCTACCGCCCAGTGTATCGAAGTGGCGGAGAAGATCTACGAGATCATCAAGGAGTATCTCAAGGACGAGGAAAAGCAGAAGCAGAAGGAGTCTGCATCCGGTCAGGGTGATCCGCAGGGAGACCAGCAGGATTCATCTGATGATAATGGTTCAAACTCTACTAGCTCTGGTTCTGGCAGCGGAATTGCTGGACAGACGTCAGGAAAGAAGATGACATCAAGGCAGATCGCCAAGAAGGTCGAGCAGGACATGAACGATGTCTTCGACTCGATAAAGGAGGCCCTTGAGAGCCTGACAGGAGATCCGGAGAAGTCCAACATCACATCTGACTCCCAGTCGGAGACAGTCAAGGCTGAAAGGAATCTGGTAGGAAAGATATGTGAGGGTAGAGCCGAGCGTGGCACGCAGAAGGGATGTGTCGTCATCAAGGAGAAGCCTTACAAGGACAGGTACATGGACTCGCTCTCACGAGTTCGCAAGTACATACCTGCAATCTCGAAGTCACTCAAATGCTCGTCTATGGAGTACAAGCTCATCCACAGAGGCATGCGCAGCGGAATGCTCGACACCGGCAAGATAGCCGAGGCGTTCCAGGGAGTCCCTACAGTCTACATGAGGGAAGGTCAGGTCAAGTCAGATAAGATAGCGGTCTGCATCCTCATAGATGAATCCGGCTCTATGTACGGAGAGGGTGAGACGGCTGCAAGAGATACGGCAGTCCTGCTGAATGAGGCTATCGGCACTCTTCGGAACGTTGACCTTTACATCTACGGACACAGCACCGACGGCGGTACAGCTCTCTACGTCTATAGAGAGAAGTCCTTCTGTCCGAAGTACGCCCTTGGAAGTACAGACTCCAGATGGGGTAACAACGACGGAACGGCTATCCGTGAGGCTGCAGCGAGAGTGAGGAAACACACTAAAGAGAATGTCCTCTTCTTCATGATTTCCGACGGAGCTCCGAACGAGTCGGTGGAGACCGTAAGACAGGCAGTGCTTGATGTCGAGAAGCAGGGTTTTGCCATAGTGGCTGTGAGCATCGAGCCTCAGTACGACCCTTCTCTGATGTATCACAGGAACGTCAACCTGACTGACATGTCAAGACTGGCAGTGGATCTTGGCAAGATGGTCAAGAAGGCCATTGCAGACAATACTAACCGTAAAATCCAATAATCATATGAATAGAAATACACAGACAAACGTTCAGCATTCGCTCTTCAGCGGAGACAACGAACTGATGAAGATTGACGTATATCTGGACGCAAAGTTCGGACAGAGATCAATGGAGGCCATTACACTCATGGCGGATATAGCCGAACTCAAGAAGATGCTTACTGAGGAAGTCGTGCACTTCGTCTTCGAGAAGACAGACGGAACCCGCAGGGATGCCTACGGAACCAGAGCCATAGATGTCATCAGGAAATATGATACAGGCTCTACGTCGCAGAAGCCGCAGAGAGCATTCAACGGAACCTTTCCTTATTTCGACATAGAGAAAGGGGAGTGGCGATGCTTCAAGGTAGACAGGTTCGTGATGATAGACAAGGATTATACACTCTAAAAGATTAACGATATGACAAGAAGTGATGAGATGATGCTGTCCGCAATCAGACTGAAGGTTGCGATGCAGATGAACGGCAGGGACGTGTCCGTAGCGGGAGACCGTGTGAAGGTTTCTCTCCATGGGGTGCCTGCCATGGTGGTGAGGTTCGACAGCGGTGACGTGAGAGTCAACGGAATGCTGCAGGTGTCCCGCAAGAGCGCCAAGGTGCTCAATGCGGTATTGAGAACCTATACTGACTGTACGGTGGCCTCGGTGGAAGGCTGCTGGGTGCTTGAGAGCAAGGACGGCCAGAGGATACCGATGACAGGTATCTTGGCGACGGTCCCTATGACACGCAAGGCGAAGGCCTGCAAGATGGATAAATATGTAAACTATTAAAAATCGATGATATGCCGAATTGGTGCTCCACAAGATATGCTTGTACTGGAGATCAGAATGAACTTCAAAGCTTATATGAAAGAATGAATAGACTGGCTCAGATGAAGGAACCACTTAAACCCAATGGGTTTGGCACGACTTGGCTCGGTAATCTGGTTGAAGATCTCGGGGTGGACTTCAATAAGGTTCAGTGCCGTGGCTCCTGGGATGGTCTAGAGCTGGATGGAGGTGTCTTGAGATTCTGGACAGAGACAGCCTGGTACAGATGTACGGAGGTGGAAGACCTGATAAAGGAGAAGTATCCGTCTATTGAGATATTCTTCCTCTGTGAAGAACCTGGAATGTGTATCTACGAGAAGAATAGTGACGTATACTTTGACGAAGAGTACATTGTCGACTATTCTGCAGGAGATAGATATTATCTGTCTGAGGCAGGGGCCTTGAATGAATTGTCAGAAATCTTTGGTATAGACTTCGCCGATATAGATGAAGCAATGATTCTTGTTTCAGAGCATAATGACAAGGAAGACAATGATGACGACCAGATATATGTACATAAGTTCGAACTGGTAGACTGAAAATAGTAAGATGCGAGAGTCGTTTTGTAAGATGGATTATAACAAAACGCCTCTCTGTGTCCTTCTGACAGGGTGTTCTGTAAGATTGATTTGAGCAGTTGTAAGATTCTGCTTATATTTGCCCTTGTAAAATTGCTACAGGATGAAGATAATAAACGATACTTTCAGCTGCGGAATAAGGACAGTTATAGCTAAACCGGAAGGAGTCTGCTCGCAGGCGATCGAGCTCAAGATCTTCGGTGACGAGATACTTGACGTCGTTTTCTATGGCGGATGCAACGGCAACCTCAAGGGCATTGCCGCACTCGCCAAGGGACAGAAGGTTTCCGATGTGAAGCAGAGACTCTCCGGTATCACCTGCGGAGGCAAGAACACCTCATGCCCGGATCAGTTTGCGCAGCTGCTAACAGTATTAGATAATAATTAAGAACTTCTTGGAGTACGACGTCCATATAGCATCAACGGTGCAAGAAGGGCAAGGTTCATGGCATGCATTACCTTGCCCTTTACTCATTCTCTATAGACCGTTCTTCAGGCTTACTTCACCTGGTTCTTGAAGTCAGGACATGGCTTGAAGGTAGGAACCTTGTGCTCAGGAATCACTACGGTTGTGTTCTTTGTGATGTTTCTACCGGTCTTTGCCTTTCTGGTCTTCACCTCGAATGTACCGAAGCCTCTAAGGTAAACGTTCTCACCCTTGGCCATTGAACCCTTGACTGTCGTCATGAATCCTTCTACTACAGCCATCACTGTGTTGGCATCGATGCCGGTGCTCTTTGACACCTCTTTCACTATCTCAATCTTTGTCATTGTCGTTATATTATTTATATCCTTTTATTTCGTGAGAATCAGATCATACTTGTATAGATATAGCGTGATCAGGAGAATAGCTCTTCGAGTGTTATAACCTGCTGGAATGCTCCGCTGTATTCGTTGTAAGTAAGTCCGTAAGTTGTAATAAGTGTACTGTGAACAGCATACTTTTTCGGTAGATCTTCATGGAGTTTATTCGCTCTGGAAGCAATCTTTTTATTGTACTCTCCATTCACGGTGAAATCCTCATGGTAGAATTTCATCTCGCACATATTGACTATATTGTCATTTCGATTGATAAGCAAATCAATCTGCATTCCAGCTTCATTTTCACTGCCTGGCACAATCCAGTTTGACTGTGATGTTATGACTCCTGAAATACCCAAAGCTTTCTTTATCTGGGACATATGTCGGATACAAAGATCTTCGAAGGCGATACCGCGCCAACTGACCACACTCTGCGACATCTGATTATTAGTCCAGAAATTAGTGTCAACGACATTCTTGCCAGATACATATCTTATATAAAATAGGCAGAACGGATCAATCAACCTGTAGTGGTCCTCTCTTGAAGATTTTCCAAAAGGAGTAAATCTTACAATGAAATCGCTAGATATTAATGCTTCAAGGAAATCACTGACATCTCCACTATCCACAAGATCAAGTTTAGATATTATCTCTTTTCTTGTAAATCCGCTATGGCGGGTTGCCAGCAACTTGATTATCTTCTTCATCACTTCGGGATTCTTAAATACCGAAGCAAAGAGACGGTCAAACTCATTGTGCAGTTTTGGCTTTTGGGAAAAGAACAGCTGATCTATATTCTGAGCGAGGCTGTTGTTCTTCGTCAGGTAACCCAGGTAGTAAGGAATGCCGCCAAGAACCATGTTACACTGTGCAATGTCATATCGCGACATCCTTATATCCTTGCTCTGCAAGAACTCTTCAGTCTCTTTAAGGGTGAATGGTGACAGCTTGATCTCGTATGTGGTCCTTCCATAGAGTCCGCCTGTATCATTGATAAGATTATCCAGAATCCAGGAATTGGCACTTCCGCACACAACGACCATAAGGTTGTCTCTGTGACATCCCCATGTGTTCCAGAAAGCCTCGAACGCTGTCAAAAAACCAGAGCGCGGTGTGTCCAACCAAGGGAGCTCATCAAGGAATACGACCTGCCTGCTTCCATCATCAATACTGCTCAAATGCTGCTCAAGCATGAAAAATGCGTCCAGCCATGATGTCGGTTGTTTGCTCTTCTTCATACCATGCAGCAGAAGAGAATGATAGAAATGCTTCAACTGGTCCTTGAGCAGGTTCTTCTTGCCTGAATCCTCATTGTTTGGAGAGAGTCCTGCATGTCGAAAGGTTATTCGACCTTTCAATGCCTCGTCAACCAAGAATGTTTTTCCTACTCTACGTCTTCCGTAAACAGCTACCATTTGTGCCTTGTCGCTGTTGTATAGGTCATTCAACTCTCGAATTTCTTGTTTTCTGCCGATTATATTTCCCATAAAATGCTGTTTATTTCCCTGCAAATATATAAATTATATTGATTGTAGGGAAATAAAATGAATATTTTCTTTGTCGAAAGTCAATTTGACCTCGCCCCATCAAGGGATTATGACTCTACATTATTTCAATAAATGTGTATAAATCTACGGCGAATATAAATATTTACCGTAGGTTTTTGCATAAATCTGTTGCACATAAAAATGTACCATTCTCCACCGGGACTGGCAGTGATGTGCCGCGAAGGTATGTAACGGCGTCCATCTCCCAATGCACCATGCTCATTCTTTCGCATCTGTCTTCAGCAAAATAGACACTCCGTCCGGAGCATCGATTTTCCCTCGACTGCCTTGTCCGTTTACCCCGTTCACCTTCTGTCTGCTTAACATCACAGCCTGGTCCCGATAGGGAAGGCCTGAGTGATGAACTGACGTTCAATCATTAATTCTATCAGATATGGAGAACAGCAAGCAGATCCAGCAGGACAATCTCTCGATCTATGAGAGAGTAAGAAGCGTTCCAGCCGAGGCGAAGAAGGCCATCGAGGCGGGACGACTAAAGGGTAAGAGTGACATCAACCCTATGTGGAGAATCAAGAAGCTCACAGAGGTCTTCGGACCGGTGGGATTCGGATGGTACACGGAGGTGGTCAAGACATGGACTGAGGTCGATGAGAACTCGGACGTAGCAGTCTTTGTCGATATCAACCTGTATGTGCAGAAAGACGGAGTATGGAGCAAGCCTATCTACGGTAACGGAGGTAACAAGCTCATATCCCATGAAAGGAAGTACGAAAACGGCGTTCCTACAATCGTACCATACCTTGACGATGACGCTTACAAGAAAGCCTATACAGATGCAATCAGCGTTGCAGCAAAGGCTCTTGGAGTAGGTGCGGATGTCTACTACGAGAAGGATATCACCAAGTACGACACTGCCCAGAGTCAGAACGAGCCGGTACAGGCTCAGGTGGCAGGTACACCCGTTCCAGAGGTCAAGCCTACACTCTCACCAAGCGTGAAGACCTGGAAGCAGGCGATCGCATTCACTGCCAGTCAGAAGGACTCGATCGAGAACCTCTCGGCAAGGCTCAAGGCCAAATACACTATCACAGATGAACATCTTGACCTTCTTCTCACCCTTTCAGGAAAGAAGGCAGCTAACACAAAGAGAGTACAGTCATGAGTTACAAGGTAATCAAAACTACGAGTCACGAGCAGTGGCTTGACGAAAGAAAAAAGGGTGTCGGCTCATCAGAGGCCGGCACCATCATGGGAGTGAATCATTTCGATACACCATACAAGCTATGGAGAAGAAAGACAGGAATAGACCTCCCTGTGGAACAGAACGAGGCCATGGAGATGGGACATCATCTCGAGCCTGCTGTGGCGACTCTCTTCGCCGCAAGGACAGGAGCAATCATCAAGAAGAGCTCCGAGGGAGACTGGCTGGCAGTTGATACCAAGAGGGAGTACCTCAGAGTATCTCCGGACAGACTCTATAACTACCCAGGAGAGAAGCCTACCAAGTCCAATCAGCATATCCTTGAGTGCAAGACCACATCGGTGGCTGTCGACAAGGATGACATCCCGGTCTACTGGTATTGTCAGCTTCAGTATCAGATGGGCGTGATGGGAGTCAAGAAGGGAGCAGTCGCATGGATTTCTTCTTATCCTCGTCTGAACTTCGACTATAAGGAGATCGACTTCAATCCAGACTTCTACAAAGCCATGATCGAGTCCATCGAGCAGTTCTGGCTTATCAATGTATGCGGCGGAATCCCACCTGAGGATATCGACGGCGAGGATTCGCTGCTGAGAAGCCCGCAGGCTACAGTTGGAGAGACACTCGAGGCTGACAGTGAGATGATGGAGAGATACGGTGCCATCAAGGAAATAGCATCGACCATCAAGCAGCTGGAGAGCACAAGGAGCTCCCTTGAGGATGAGATCAAGATAGCTCTCGGAACAGCCGAGTCACTGGTATCTCCGGAAGGGTCGGTCCTGGCTCAATGGAAGAACACCAAGGATACGCGTAAGTTCAACGCCAAGGCGTTCCAGGCAGCCGAGCCTACCATGTATAACCTCTATATGGAGACCGTTCCGGGATCGCGAAGATTCACAATCAGATAACTTACTAATACTTACAGATATGAACACTACAGCAATGATAGGTCAGATGGACCTTCTCGCCCTTATCGGCGCAGACATCAAGACAGTCGACGGACAGGAAAGCATAGTCATTCCTCTTCAGAAGAACCCTACCATCTTCAAGATGATGACCAAGACAGGTGCCCAGAAAGCCCTGCTGGACATCGTCATCAGGCAGACCACACAGCCTAAGTACGGCAATACGCACTTCATCAAGGCTAACGTGGGCAAGGCCAACAGGACTGCACTGAATCTGGACAGCAGCGAGCTGCCTAGGCTCAGTCCTATCCTCGGTAACCTGAAGCCTCTGGAGGCCAGGGAGGAGCCGACTACGGCCCTTTCCGATGATGACGATCTACCGGAGGGAGACTTCAAGGGATTCTAAGTTTCACAGGAGAGGGTCAAAGCCCTCTCCGTTAAATGAGATTACATTATGAACACGACATTACAGCAGACAGACTCATACAGAGAGGTCATGGCCTGGCTCAGAGGAGGGGACACCACTCCGGACGAGCAGATGGAAGGACAGTTCATCGACATAGTGGCCCAGCTGGTGGCCGAGAAGCTAGAGAAGAACGGGAGACGCTCACGCAGAAGACGCGAGGACCTGCCTCCGTCTCCGCTCAGCATCAAGTCCATCATGAAGGAGATCGGATGCTCTCCACAGATCATGAAGCCTGTACAGAAGCCTCAGGTGCAGACAGCAGCCAAGACAGAGGAAGTCGCTCAGCCTGCTGATGCGACGCCTCTGGACAGTGTCCTTCTGGCAAAGGCGCTTCAGCATATGGCTCTGATCGAGGGTCTGCAGCTGACGATGTCGCAGATCCAGACGATACTCTACATTGCCTACGGAGTGCGTCTGGCCAAGCACGGAGAGAGACTTACCGAGGAGCATCCTCAGATGTGGCAGTACGGACCGGTATTTCCTAGAGTATATGCCAAGCTCAAGAAAGATTCGTCGGACGGATTTGAGGAGTACGACACCCTTCTGTGCCAGCAGCCGGACAGGTTCAGGTACCTGTCCAACTGCTTCAGGAGGTTCGCTTGGACCAAGGCCTGCATACTGACATCCCCGCATATCTCCCAAGGGTCTCCATGGTCTCAGACACGAAAGAAGAATCCGGACAAGTGGGGAGTGCGGATAGAGGACGAGCTCATCCGTGAGTGGTTTCTACCGAGAGTTTAACATCATAATGAGAAAGAATTATGGAAGTAAAGATTGGAGACAGAATCAGGATCTACCACCTCAAGGGTGAAGATGGAAGGTACGACGGAGCCGAAGGCATAGTCGAGCATATAGACGGCATCGGGCAGCTCCACGGCACCTGGGGAGGTCTGGCGGTCATACCCGACGAGGATGACTTTCAGATCATCTGATTCCGGCAGAACCACCGGAGAGTGTGCAGCCTCGTCATCACGCGGGGCTGCATCTTGTAGTACGCCCAGCATGGGTATGTTCTAACGGGTGAAAGTCCCGAATGCGCCCTAATGACGGGAAGCATATAGCCAAAGGCAAGGGTGTCCATTGTGAGATGGAATCTGAAGGAAGCTGGCGGCAAAAGTCTGGCCTGACGGACAGAAATCGCATATAAGGCCTATATGTAGGGTAAGACTGCTACAGAAGTCAAAGCCCGATAGTCATTCGGAATACATGTGGGTAAATGCGGCAGGCATAAGGCGGAAAGAGCATGTTCTTATCTGGGGAGGTCTCGCAGACGAGCCAGGAGGCAAGTAGTAACAACGAACTGCGAGAAGTCAGCCGAAGCCATAGTACCCGAAAAAAAATCGGCACGTTCGGGGAAGGGCAGAACCTTATATAAACAAGTGCCGTGAATGACAACCCTATGACGGAAGAAACGCAGAAAACGAAAGGCTGCCTGCAAAGGGATAGGACGGAATCCGAAGACTATGCAGGAGTGCAGACCGTAATAGGCATATCACATGAATCACTTGTGGAAGTGAACTTAAGTAGTGAGATGCTGTTGGAAACGATAATGTCCCGTGGAAACATGAACGCGGCATATAAGCGCGTCATGTCCAACAAGGGCAGTGGCGGTGTCGATAATATGGGATTGGAGGAACTCCTCCCATATCTTAAACGCCATGGT
>JAFYWC010000049.1 GCA_017546585.1 Bacteroidales bacterium | reverse complement strand
GAAGCTGCCCTCGTTGCGGTCGTTAGGCTTTGCGATTGCACCGCCAGTGACGAACGCTGTTGACAGTGGAGCTTCGCCACCTCCTGACTCGCGTGGGTCAAGAATTACACGTGCGAACTTGAACTCAGCCTCCGTGCTGCTGTTCTTCTGCATGACGCAGAAAGTCAGCTGGTCACCACGCTGGAGTCCGTACTTGTCGAGGACACCTTGATAGGTGTTCGTGTCAAGTGCGAATGCCATGTAACCATCTGCACTTGCATCCACTACAGCCACCTTGGGCAGTGTGCCCTTGGAAATGATGTAGTTGTTCGGGACAAGGATGTCCGTACCAAGTGGAGAGAACTCGAAAATCTCATACTTGAACGAGCCGCTGGCGAGTTCTTGAGCAACACGCTCACGGAGTGCCTTGAGGTTCTTCTTCATGAAGTAACTCATACACTCCTGCCCTTTCTGGAAGCCCTCGAAAGAGTGGTCAACGATTGGCTGCATTGCTGAATAAGCCTGCGCAATCGTGTTCAAGAAAATGCGCTGAATCATCTGCGCTTCGGTCTGTGGGTTTTTCACCACATCAGCTTTCGCACGAACGACCTGCTGTCCGTTGCTACGAGAGAACACCAGAGAGCCGACCTTTCCGCGTGCGTGACCGAGTAACATATTACCCTTTGACATAGGAAAAATGAATAGTTAGAATGTCGCCAATGGGGCGGTTCCATGTTCTAGGCTCCCTTGGGGTACACCTCGAACGGATGCAAAAGTAGAAAAAATCGGGGAAAGGTCAAAAATCGGACTTGGGTCGGACTTGAGTCGGACTTAGGTCGATTTCGGAAATTTTCGACATCAGTTTTGGTCAAAACGTTCGTTTTGTTAAAAAGTGTGAGCAAAAGCCGACGAACGTAGTGAGTCGGAGTTTTGCAAAGTCGAGTTTACAAACGTGCGACCTTGTCGTCCCGAAAGCAGGCGACCATCGGGAGCGGTGTTTCGGGATGTAAATAGAACGCACGTTAGAAGTAAGCAGCCGAGCGTAGCGAGGCGGTGAACACCCCGCATGGGTGCGTAGGAAGCCCTGCGGCGGTGTGGAGGTGTGTGGCTACAGCTGACACGGCAGAACGAACGGCACGCACGCAGGGAGGATGAAAGCAGGATCAGCCAGGCACCATGAAATAGTGCCTGGCTGTTCCTGCTGTGGGTGGCTGGTGCGATGCCATTCGGACTGACGTGCGGCTGGAGCCACGCAGGGAGGAGGGCACGGCATCGGGGCAGGGCTTGCAGGGTGGCAAAACAAACGACTGCCTAACAAGGGGCATCCCGAATGGGTGGGGTGATAGCCCCGAGGCGGTGCGTGGATGTCTGCCGCCAAGACGCAGAACGGCAAGAGGAAAGCCAGCGGAAGCAAGGAGAAGAAAGCAGGGGCACGGCAAAGCAGGCTGGCGACCCCAGCAAAGGCGAAAAAGGAAGCGAGTCAAAGACTGGCTTCCTCGCCTCTGCTGGAATAGGTCGCGAACCTGCTGCCGCGCCACGGCTTTCTCTCCTTGCTGGAGGGGCTTTCCCTTGACGTTCTGCGTCTGGTGGCAGGCAGGGAGGAGGGAACGGCATCGGGGAGGGGCTTGCAGGGTGGCAAAAAGTGCGTTGCTTTTGTGCGCCGAAGGGTGGAGAACGGACACACGAAGCCCATAATCTGTAAGTCTTATGTTAAATATCGGTCGATAGACCATATTTACGAAGCTTGACATAAGGACGATTATGGGCTTCGTGTGTCCGTGTGCGTGGCAGGGTTGATACGATGTGTTTGTTCAGTTCGGGCAGCAGCGAATTTCGCTGCGCCCGATCTGGACGGACACATCGTGTGCGTTGTCGGGTTGATTTGTGGGTAGTCGGGTTGATTGGTGTGCAGCAGGGTTGATATGCAGGGAAAGAAAAGGATGCCACCAGCAACCACGACGACACAAAGGAGGAGCGGTGCCGCGCGAGAGGAAAGACGAGCGGCTGCGAGGCGACACGAAGCGTCGGCACCCGATGCAGTCACGATGAAGCCCACGCAGCCACCAGCAACCACGACGAACGGGACGAACAAAGGAAGACGAGCACTCGCCCCGCGCGGCTGCAAGGGGCGCATATGTGTGTGGCTTTGTGCGTGGAAAAAGTGGGTTGCTTCGTGTGCCGCAGGGGAGAAAGCGAGCCGACGGCGGCTGCAAGGCGGCTCGCGTGTGCCGCAGGGTTGATATGCAGGGTTGATAGTGTAGGGCTGATTTGTGTGCTGTCGGGTTGATTTGTGTGCAGTCGGGTTGATTTGTGTGCTGTCGGGTTGATATGTGCGTCGTCGGGTTGATTTGTGTGCAGCTGACTCCAGTCCAGCAGGCGAAAGGGAGGCGACACCGCCGCCCCCTGCGGATTTAAGCGAAGCGCACCGCAGGGGACGACGGAGGCGACGACGAAGCCAAGCGGAGGAGAACAACACCCAGACCAGCAGCCAAGGGGCAGACCGAGCCGCCGCCCCCTGCGGATTTAAGCAAAGCGCACCGCAGGGGACGACGGAACGGACAGCCCCACCAGCGCCGTAGGGCTGATATGCAGGGTTGATTGTGTAGGGTTGATTTGTGTGCCGTAGGGTTGATTTGTGTGCAGTAGGGTTGATTTGCAGGGTTGATAAATTCTGGTACGTATGCAACTCCCCCGGGCAGCGACCAACGGGAGCGGAGGGGGGGAAGGGGCTTCGCTCCGTTAGGACGAAGCCCCAGGGGGGGACAGGGGAAGTGGGGTGCTTTGTGGGGTGGTAAGGTTGCCTTACTTGACCACGATGCCATTACGCACCTTGCAGGGTTGATATGCAGGGTTGATAGTGTAGGGTTGATTTGTGTGCCGCAGGGTGGATAGCCGACCAAGTCAAGCAGTTCCAGAACATCAGTCTGGATCTGCTTGACTTGGTCGGCTGTGGGCTAACGTCTGTTCGATTGGTGTGCTTTGCGGTGGTGTGCGTTTTAGAGTAGTTGGATTGATGAGTATGATGATGATGAGGGTTTATTCGGTGGCTCATTGAGTCACAATTTAACATTCACTAACAGTGTCTGAAACACCTACAAACACAAGGATGTACTACAAATAACATTGGAAATTTAGTACGGTGTTACAACCACCGTACAAAGTAATCGCTCCGCGATTTGATATGCAGCAGGACAACATAAAAAAGGTAACGAACTTCACAGCCCATCACCTTTCCAACGATTTGTGTTCAACAATCTAATATTAATCAATGCCTAAAAAACAAAGGTTCAAATGTACCCTCACGGGCTAATAAGTATTAACATAAGAATAAGAAAATAACACTACAATCAATTCTCACTGACTCAAATCATGACCATTTGTCGGATAGTGAACTCATTCGAATAGCGTGTTTCACCCTGCTGAGTCTTATACTCCCGTGCCACTGAAGCTAACTGTACAAAAGCACAATCACCCTCATGAATGTCTAACTGCTGGAGTTGGTCGGCTTGTTCCTGCACTGCTTCTGCATAGATAGTACCGTCCCCATTGTGAAGAATAAAGCCCTTTGACTTGAATACTTGTGCCACTCCTTGACGGTCAGTGTACTGACGTGTTGACATTTGAAATACTTTGATAATCTTAGTAACCATGATGTAATAATGAATTTAGTTTGTATTATGGATGGCGACCACCTCTCTATGGGGTCGAAATCTCCTATTTATAACCCTCATCGAACTCCATTTCATCAAAGAATGAGCCAACCCATTCATGGATGTTGGTGATGGTGGGTGTTGGAATGTCGGTGTAGTTGGGTAGGGTAAAGTCATTCCGTGCTGCCGCACGGGGTGGAGGGGATTGGGAATGTGCATTCGTGATGTTGTGAACGATGGAGCGTGAAATCTCTTTGGCGACTTGTTGCCAAAAGGAGAGGTTCTTTCTCGCTCTGGTAATGTTGTAGTATGCTGCCTCCGTCTTGGGTAGGTTGAACGCTGACTTTATAGCGTCCAGCAGGTTCTCGTCTAATAATTCGCCTTGATGGGTGGTCATGCTCTTTATCTCGCAGTGCTTATCGAAAAGTTCAATGGTCTTGGAAACTGCATCGAGCATCGTGTACTTGTCCTTGAAATCATGGGACTGAATGTAGGAACGCATTGAGCGTAGTCGGTTGGCAATGATACTTTCCATACGTCCAGAGTCGATCACCGACAACTGTGTAACGGGACGTAGAGGACAATCAGTGGTAAGGTCGAGTAGTGGAACTTCTTCGAGGTCACGTTTGCGCTTCGCAGATCTGGAGGTTCGTAAGAAACGGAAGTACTTCGAAGCGTACACTTTGAATATGTCACGGCAAGCCTCTGGCTTGTCGAAATCGTCAACGAAAAGTGTGTGTAACATGGCATCCGAAGCGGACTTCAACCCCAGCCCTTGGGATGTGATGGAAATCTCAACTCTCCACACGTCGAGTGTGGTGGAAAGGTCGGTCTGCTTCCATAACTGCCGTATGTACGGCTTGTTCTTCACTACATCAAGTTCACGGCTCTTGTTGTACATGTACACGCTGACTCCGTTCTGCCTGCTGCCCCATCGGATAGACTCAAAGGTAGTGGTATGCATGTCCTTGATGCCATAGACACAAAACTTATTCGAGCCGACACGGATGTAGCTTGCATCTTGCTTTCGGATATAGTTCCGCAGGAACGTTTCGGGAAGCAACCCACCTATAAAGTAGTTGAAGTCAGCACAAAGGTCAAGACGTGTGATGCGCTTGGGCATCCATCGAAGCGTAGCGAGTAGGTCAACCAAGCAGAAATACCAATCGGAAACGTAGAGAACGGAGTTTTCGAGTTTGATTGCTCCTGCGTAGTAGGGTAGGTGTTCGGTTCGTGGTTGGCACGCTATGTGTGCCACCACGTAGCCATTGCAGTGGATTTCCTTCTGGAAGTTGTAGCCTCGAATGTAGTATTGTGAGTCGTGGAGGGAATAGAAACGATGATTACCGCTGGAGTCACTTTGTGGAGAAACACACTCGTCCCATGCTGGAGGCATTCCAGCAGGGACTTCACATGATAGTTGCAGCCAATCGATAGAGTAGGCGCAACGTGGTTTCTTCACACCTCTGGTCATATCAGAAGAAAATCACCTCTGGTTTGTAGTATTGGTCGATGCGGTGAAATGAGCCGCAAGTGTCTTGGCGGTCATACTTGAATAGCATGATACCAATCAGTTGCATCTGACGGATGAACCACTCAAAAAGCTTCACGCGTGCTTCGGTGTCGCTTTCAAAAGCGGCATCGCGAGTTTCAAAGTGCCCATCGGCACTCTCGATTGTGTAACGATAATAGTTAGCCATAATGATTAGGATTTTTGGATGTAAAACTGATAGTTACGGAAACGCTTGGTCTTAAGCTTGTGCCGCGCATCGAGGATGGCGGCAAGGTAAGTCTTATGCTCGGTGTACTTGTGACCTGTGACCTTGCTCACTCGAGTCAAAAGCACAATAGGCTTTCGGACGTGGTCGAAGTAGTTCTTTAGATCTACGCAGACATCGTCCGCAATGAAAATGTTTGGTTGATGTTCTCGAAAGGTAATCATAACCGCGGTAATGTTAAATAGAATGTTGAACAATAAAAAAAAAGAAAACGAATGAGTCACCTGAGTGACCACATTCGTTTTCGCATGCACTTTCGTCAGCGTATCCCTTGGCAACGACACCACTCGTACACCTCCGTGTCGGCTGACGTTGCAAAGTTACGACAATTCTATGGGGTGTCAATAGGGAAATCCCTAAACCTTGCCCCATCGGGGCTTATTCGGACAGCGTCCGAATTGTGGGAGGACAGCAGATCTGGACGAGCAACCTAAATCGTAGATTAGGATCTGCTCGTTCAGTTCTGCTTTGTGGGTGGCAAAAAAAGTAGGGGGAATCTCTCGACACCCCCCACCTTAGTAAGACTCTTAGTATTATGCATGAAGACTATTCGCCACCAAGCTGGATTGTGCCCAGAGTCTGCTTCAATGCTGCACCGTTGTACATCTTAATGGTGTAGGTCTTGGTTGTACCAGGAACGGTGATAGTGCCGCCCGTAACTGTGCCATCGACAGCGATGGCCATGTCAGTCCCGACCTGAGTACTACCGTCGTACACCTTCAACACATTGCTACCATCGTTGTCGCCCGTTCCAGTCACGGAGTTGATGGTAACTTGCATTGCGCCGACGTATGACTCATTGTTGAGTGGCACACTCTTCGACACGTTGTTAATCTTGATGCTGTTCACGGTGAATGGGGTTGCAGGTTCTGCGACACCATTACCCACACCAGCATTGTTAAGGTAGCGACTGCTCTCAGTTTGGATGCCTCCCTGCTCGATAGCATCAAGGCAGTACTGCAAGCTGTAGAAGCGTTCGCTTGAAGACTGGTTGGCGGTCATCTGTGCAGATGAGCGAAGCCAAGTGTCATCCTCGTTCTTGCGTGATACGATGATGGCTGCTGCTATGCAGTAGTCAGCATCGAAGCCGAACTCTACCTTGTCGGAATTGAACTGCAAGGTTGTGAAGCTGCCCTCGTTGCGGTCGTTAGGCTTTGCGATTGCACCGCCAGTGACGAACGCTGTTGACAGTGGAGCTTCGCCACCTCCTGACTCGCGTGGGTCAAGAATTACACGTGCGAACTTGAACTCAGCCTCCGTGCTGCT
>JAFYWC010000048.1 GCA_017546585.1 Bacteroidales bacterium | reverse complement strand
GGATTCTATGTTCATGGTGGAGATGGAAGCGATAATCTCTTCCTTTTGGATGGTGTTCCTATCTACCAGTCCAGCCACCTTCTCGGACTGTTTTCTGCATTTAACAGCGACGTCATCTCAAACATGGATTTCTATAAAAGCGGATTCCCTGCAAGATATGGTTCAAAAATGTCTTCTGTTGTGGATATCACTACTAAAGATGGTGACTTCAAGGAGTATCACGGCCTTTTCTCGATAGGTCTTCTTGACGGTAGGTTTCAACTGGATGGTCCTATCTGGAAAGACAAGACATCCTTCAATTTCGGCCTCAGACGCACTTGGACAGAGACTGTCACATTACCCTTGATGGCATATCTGAATAAAAAGAATTCAATCTATGACGAGAAGATGAATTTCCGTTATGCATTCACTGACCTTAACGCCAAGATTACTCATAAGTTCAGCGATCGAAGTGTTCTCTCTGCCAATTTCTATACTGGAAATGATGTGTTCAAATATTTGACTGATGATTCTTCCCAATATTTGGTTAATGGAAAGAAGGAAGATCGTAGAGATGTTCTCGACATAAATCTAGGTTGGGGTAATACCGTTGGGTCGTTGAATTGGAATTATGATGTCACCGATAAACTCTCTATGTCCAATAAACTGTATTACAGCGGGTCTTTTTCGGGCTTTGGATATAGGCAGGAGGAAACAAGGGGAGATAACTATGAAATGTCAGGAGTCTATTATAATAACACGGTACATACGATAGGCTTTAAAACTGACATCTTTCATTCGCTAAATTCTAATCATAGGCTGAGATATGGCGCGACAGCGCAACTTCATTACTACAGACCGGATTATATCAGTGAAGTCGAAGAAAGGAATAACCTTGGGTCATTCAAATACAACCCACACGTAGATTCCTTGAAATATAATACTGTAGAGGCTTCAATTTATGGTGAAGATGAAATTGCAATAACAGATGCCTTCTCTGTAAATGCTGGATTGAGATATACTATTTATCATTCTTCAGGCAAGACCTGGCATTCACTTGAACCGCGTCTTGCGATAAAATATACCTTCAATGACAAGCTTACTGCTAAGGCGTCATATACAGAGATGAGTCAGCCATCACATCTGATTTCATCGCTTTATCTTGATCTTCCTACCAACATGTGGCTTCCTTCCACAGAAAAGATACGTCCGTCACGTTCCAGAGAGGTAGCTGCTGGCTTGTACTCAAATCTCTCGCCGACTGTTCATATCAATGTAGAAGGATGGTACAAACATATGTACAATCTGATTGAATATGCCGGCCCATATACGATCTTTCCTCCTTTGTCAGACTGGGAGAGAGGATTCAAACCGGGTCAGGGAAGATCTTGGGGAGCAGAGCTTGACTTCGGATACAGCAATGGAAAGACAGAAGTCAATGCCTATTATACATTATCTTGGTCTCAAAGAAAATTCGATGACTTTTATAGAGACTGGTATAACGACAGAAATGACAACCGACATAAAATTACCCTTATGGCCAAGCATAAGTTCAGCAAGCGTTTTGAACTTTATGGAGCTTGGAACTATCATACAGGAAACAGGATCACTTTGTCATCACACCAGACCCCAGATGGTATCTACGCGTATCTTGAGCCTAACAATGTTAAATTGCCGGACTATCACAGACTTGATTTGGGAATGAACTTCGTCAAGAACACGAAGAGGGGAAATACAAGCATATGGAACCTCAGCGTTTACAATGCATATTGCCGCACCAACCCGATTATGGCAATGGATGAATACAAGTCTCTTGACGGAAAGGTAATAGCAAGCTATGGTTCAGCGATGGGTATCATCCCGATCATACCTACTTTCAGTTACACCCTTAAATTCTAAAAGAAATGAAGAAACACATATATACCTTGGTGGCTATGTTGGGTGTATTGACCTCTTGCATAACTCCCTTCGATCCTCAGTATGATGAGAATCCGATAATTTACATCGAGTCCTTCCCAGGAGCATCGCCAGACTATATTGACATCAAGATAATGCCGGCGTATTCTAAATCCAATACACCAACAATGCCGGCTTTCAAACCTGATATCACTTTCAAGGTGAATGGAAAAGAAATACCTGTTGAATGCATTGATACTAAGGAAGGATGCTACAGAGCACACTATCGCTCGCAGTCAGGAGATAAGATGAACATTACAGTAGTAAGCGACGGTTTTGAAAGTGTATGTGCTGAGACCACTATTCCGAATCCTTTTCCAAAGAGAAGAATTGATTACAGAAGAGTAGAGAGTGGAGTTGATTCATATGACAATGTCCTTTATGTGACGATATCTGACATAGACGCTGCTTATGGTTATGGGCTGCAGGTCTATAATGAAACAATCTATGAATATCCATCCGAGCCTGAAATCTGGATAAACAAGTATGCAGGTAATCTCTATCCTATCAAGGATGACTTTGATGATATGGTTCCTGTTTCTCTTGAGGCCGTCGATATCAGCCTATATGGAGAAAGAATGTGGGCTTGGGAAACAAAATCACTCAAGGAAGTTGAAACCACTTTTTCTATTCAGCCGCGGACTCATGGGTATATTGATCTAAGCACATATGACTCCTTCTTTGTCCAGGAGGGTAAAAGGATGATGTATGATGAGCAGGGCAATGAACTGGGTGTAATCCCTTACATCGATAGAAATAAGCTTATTCTTTATACAATGTCAGAGGAATTCTATAAGTACAGGGTCGCATATGAATTCCAGGCTGATTACGATGGATTTGTCGGGTTTGTAGCACCATCAAATTACTGCTATTCTAACGTTGATAATGGATTCGGAGCGTTTGCCGGAATCTGTATCGTAGAAACAGATTGGATAACAAAGGAATTCATCGAAAATAACAGATAGAAATGAAAAGATATATATTGGCTGCGATAGCAGTTTTAATGATATTGAGCGGATGTGAATACAATCCATATTATGATGGACAGATCCTGCGTGTCTATCAGACTAAATACGGTCTGATAGAGACTGATGGTGCTCATCTGTATGTTCCGATAGAAAGCACGAGACCATATGTGCTGGAAATATATGGTGGCAAAGGAAAGAATCACAAAGTGACAGTGTATGATCCTGAACTGCTTGCGTTTATATACAGAGAGGCATCAGTCGAAACATTCCTTGGTGAGGGTATTGAAGCGGCGAATCTGACATTGCAGCCTCGTCAGCTCGGAGACACCACGATGGAAATCCTTGATGAAGATACCGGAGAATCAATCAGCATTAATCTTCATATTGTCAAAGCATACAATATGATGGAGATACATCATAGTCAGAATAGTCTTGCCATTGGTACTGTTATAGCATTTGATTATCCGTCGCCGTCAGACGACATCAAGATATGTAGGAAAAATCAGGAGAACGGAGACCTTGAATATCTTTTTGATGCAAAGTGCAGATTCCATAATTGTGACACAACTGTAATGATGGAGTTGACATACCTTGCTGACGAATTCGAACAGCCAGACATTCACGGGTCAGAGATCACTAAGAAATTTCTGGTGCAATCTGAAGAGGGATATGTTACAGGAGAACCTTACTACACACTTGACATGATGAACCTTTACTATATGACGATTCATACTCGTGCAGTAAAAGATGATTATGACAGATTTGAATACCACTATAGATTTCGATTCATAGACATTACAGAAAACGAAAATCCGGATCCGGAATCTCCTGATACAAAGATATTTTACGCAAGCAGTGCTAAGTTGGAGCCTTGGCTGGAATAAAGTTAAATAATTAATATACAGAATAAAATGAAACGGATAGTTGCAATTATTTCGCTAGTGATAGGAATCGTCTTTACCACATCATGCAATGGAGAGAAGATTGATGAACAACAGAAAGTTGACTTTGGTGATGTTGGATCATATATCGAACTCGACTATAAAGATGGTGAGTTCATCCCCAAAGCAGAACCGATCAAGCAGGAACAGTTTGAAGCAATGTTCCAAGGCAAATGGACACTTGATCAGATTGGATATATCTCCAGAACAGGCAAGATTACAAAGATTGCCAAGTCACCAGAGGATCAATATCCGCTGTTCGGAATAAAGGATGGAGGTAAGTTGCGTCAATATATTGAAGATACTGCAACAAAGGAACGAACATTCAAAGATGGTTCATACCTTTATAATCCGGATAATGGGGTCTTGAATTTCGTTGACGTAGTGGATGTGCATCCGGAATTCCGAATAGTTACCCTTAAAGAGACTGAAATGACAGGTACATTCAAGGGGGAAAACAACGACTATGACCAAGCTATTCTAACGCTCTACGTCTATAAACGTCTTTCTTATTTGGACGAAGCTGGTATTGATCAGTTATATGGCGCAGAATAATTAATTTCTAAAATATGTCTTATAAAATGAAGAAGATAATTATTACTCTATTAGCTGTAATAGCTTTTTGCACTTCAGCCTCAGCTCAGCAGAAAGGCGAACAGTCACTTGGAGCATACTTCGGATATGACACAGGTGTGACAGGATACAAGATCTACTTAGGTAGCGTCGGCATCAGCCCAAGCAAACAGGAAATCAAAGTCAAAGAAGGGCATAATATCGTAGCCGCCCTTGAATATGGTTACTTCGTGGCCAACAATCTTCGTCTGTCAGCAACAGTAGGATATGGTTTCCAGGCAAATCCGGAGACACCGAGCGCAGCGCATTCGCTCACAATCTCTCCTGGTATCGCTTACTATGTGCTTCTTGCACCGAACTTTTATTATACACCGAACCTTAGTGTCGGTTTTGCCTGCGGAGTAACCGGTTCTGGAACATTGGGAAAGGACAGCGAGTCTATGAGTATGTTTGGACTCGGTGGAGAACTGCAACCTTTGGCGGTGGAATTCCGTCCGACAAAAAGATTTGCAATGAGTGTAAGTTTATGCTCTCTTCAGGCCGCAGCAATGGATGGCACATATGATTTTGAACACGGTCACAACATTGATATGTCCGCAATGAATGTCACATTTGACCTCTTGGCAAACGCTCAGGTCGGATTTAAACTGTATTTCTAGAATACGCTTAAATTGAAATTAATGGCTGGCTTACTGCAAGTATCGCAAAATCTTCTTTCAATGGAGAAGGTTGGGAAATAATTCAGACTTCTTCTACGTCACATCTCAGATAATTTTTGCATCTTTGTGAATGATTGACAATAAAATTGGACGCTTATGAAAAGATTTGCATTGATTTTAACGGCTCTGCTGATCGGATATGCAGCATCAGCACAAGACATAATAACAAAGAGGGACGGTCAGGAAATCCGTGCAAGGATTACTGCAGTCGGAACAGATACAATCTCATATACTCTTTATGACGAGAGCAATGGAATCGTATATACAATGATGAAAGGTGATGCTGTGCTTATCAAATATGAAAACGGCAGAAACGAGGTCGTTCAGTACAGCTCAAGCCAGTATGATCCGCTTCTGTATGGCACACGTGGACCCGTCGAAGGCATCGTGCCTGGAATGAAGTACAAGGATCTCAAGGAACTCTATAATTACAAGGAATATACAAGAGGACTTGTTCAGCATCACAGCCCAGGTGGAGCAGGAATCGCATCGTTCTTTATTCCAGGCCTCGGCGAGATGATCTGTGGCGAAGGATGGAGAGGTACAGCATTCCTCGGAGGATGGCTTGCTGCCAATGTGGTGTCTGTCGTGGGTATTCAGCAAGGCAGTGATGTCGTTTACCTTGTAGGTGGTCTTGGAGCGCTGACAGTAAAGATCATTTCAATTGTCGATGCAACACGCGTGGCTAAGGTGAAGAATATGTACGAGCGCGATCTTATGAGAACATATGCCTTCGATGTTGACCTATATCCGTCGATGGATTTCATCCAGACAGCAAACGGCCTCCAACCTACAGCTGGCCTTACATTGGCTTTCAGATTCTAATGAATGTTAATATAGAAGAACTCCCAGCAGAAATGCTGGGTTTTTCTGTATCTTAGCCGAAGTGTATTCAAAAGTATAAATTTACGTTTCATAAAATTCTTGACATAGAACAATCAACATAAAAGAAACCGACCCATTTGGGTCGGCTTCTTTCGTTATATGTTCAGTATCTATTCTTGGAGAATACTCCGTTCAAGATGCACTTACCTAATGATGTCACTGCGCTTTCATATGGCTTTCCAGATAGAATAAGTCCCTCTACCTTGATGTCAGCTAACTTGTCGCTGTCAACTGTATATGGATTGTCCGAAAGGATAACCATATCAGCTACCTTGCCAACCTCTAGGCTACCTCTTTCTTTCTCATCGAAGGTCGTATAGGCTCCGTTGTATGTAGCCATTCTGAAGGCCTGTTGAACAGTGATTCTCTCCTCTGGATTGCTGTGGTTGACTGCCCTGTGGATCCACTGGATCGGATCAGGATCAGTACAAGGAGCATCAGAGCCGAATGAAACCACTATTCCATTGTCTGCAAAGGTCTTGATAGGGTTAAGACGTGATGCTCTTTCAGTTCCGAGGAGTTCCTCGAGATATGAATCCGGTTCCTGTTTCCAGCCGATGAATGCACTCTGTACTGGCATCTGTATCTTGTACTCCTTGCAGATTGCAATTCCTTCATCTGTAGGAAGACAGTCGTGGATGATACCGTGTCTATGGTCTTCGCGCGGATAGTCGTCAAGAGCTGCCTTGAGGGCTCTGGTAGCCTGGTCGAACGCCTTGTCGCCGATGGCGTGAAGCTCTATCTGAAGGCCGAGCCTGTTGGCTTTCTTGCAGAATTCGATGACCTTCTCATCAGAGTAATAAAGAATACCATCTCCGCCCTCTGCATCTGCATATGGCTCGTTCAATGCCGCATCGCGTGAACCGAAGCAGCCGTCAAGCGCGCACTCGAAGCACCCTCCGATACGAGGAATCCTGCGTGATGTTGCAACCTTAGTGTTCAGTGCCTGCGGGAAAACCCTTATCTGGAATCCATTACGGAGAGACTTCGCGAAGAGTTTTTCTATAGTGATGTCAAGATTAGCGATGAAACCGACACCGCTCACGGTATGAATGGATCCGATTCCCTTGGATGCAAGATAATCTGTGCAGTTCTGCATATTGCGGAAGAGATCCGGAATGGAGAGTGATCCTGAGATGTAGTCCGAGCAAGCGAAGAAGGCCTCCTGGTTCATCTCTCCGGTGTCAGGATGATATCCGCGAAGCCTGCAGAGCTTCTTGTCCAGTTTACTGAGAAGGGGAGTGCTGACGATGCAAGCGTGGCCGTCATATTTCACGACCATCACTTCCTTGCCTTGGCAGACTGCATCGATCTCTTGACGCATAATCAGCCTTCCCTCCTTTACCGAGTGTGGAGATGCTCCAAATGCAATGATGGTCTTTGCGTCAGTCTTTGCTGCATACTCTCCGATCATCCTAGCAATCTCTTCGTTAGATTCGGCTTCCATCACATTCAGTCCAGCATTGAATGTCGAAAGGGATGCAAAGTGCTGATGTGTATCAACGAATGACGGAGCCAGGACACGATTGCCTAGGGGATGTGTTTCTATGGATTTGTACATATCCGGCAGTTCATTTCCAATATAGATGATTCTGCCGTTGTCTTCGATAAGATATCGGTATACTCCGTCGTTAGAATCGACAGAGAGGATTGTTCCTTCGTAACATTTCATAATTCCATTTGGTTTTGTACATCGCAAATGTACGAAAAAAGTCCGGCACGCCGGACTTGATTTATTAGGTTTAACGATTAATGAAATCTCTTTCGAGATCCTGAGAAAATCTGTAGAATTCCCATATATTAAGCGATTTGATTTGAAATTAGATACCAGTTATATGCTACAAAGCACAGGAAGAGGAACGCACCTTCTCCACGGCTTATCTTGCAGTCCTTGCCGAAAATGAACAGCACTAGTGCTGCCGCTATGTATTTCCTTGCGATGGACACTGCTCCGGTAACCAGGTAATCGGCTCCGAAGACAATGCCCACGGGAAACTGACAGGATGATATATTCCATTGTTATTTGATTAACTTAGCTACTTTAGAGATTTCGTACTCATACATCTTTTGAGCAAGGCTGATATGTGTATGGCACATATTCGAAGTGCTGGAGATATGCCTTGCCAGATGATTTGCTGTAGTAGATATCGAGTCTTACTGCATTGCCTTTATCCTCATCAGAGAGGTCAACAGAATCTGGCTTTGATGCGATTGCAGATGAGATTGCCGAATGCTCTGTCTGCTGGAAGTATCTTTCTTTTTTGAGATAGATTTCATTTGTCTCAACTTCTTTATATGCGCTTTTGAGTACGAGTGCCAGGATGGCTGCAGCGATGATGATAAAGAAGCAGATTATATTCTCCAGACGAAGATTCATTCTTGGCACTGTCGTAGAAGGCAAATGCAAGAATGCTCAGGAGAATGTATTTCAGCAGACAAACATACTACAAAAAATCAAAATTGCAATTTACCATATTAAGTTAATCAAATTGTGTTTGTTGTTTTCCGTTCATTTCCGGTCTTCAACTACCTCGGCAGAAAATTTGCTATCGGTTAAGTTTTAAAGAATTATAATTATGAAAATCAAAAAGATAAAAGCACGTGAGATACTTGATTCACGTGGTACGCCGACTGTAGAGGCGGAGGTTACTTTGGAGTATGGCTGTACTGGAGTTGCATCTGTTCCTTCGGGTGCATCTACAGGCGAAAATGAAGCCATTGAACTACGCGACGGAGACCCTAAAAGGTATTTTGGCAAGGGAGTCTTGAAGGCAGTTTCAAATGTGAATGACATCATAGCTCCACACTTGGTCGGTATGAATGTCCAGGATCAAGCTGCAATTGACAGACTGATGATAGACCTTGACGGAACACCGAACAAAAGCAATCTCGGTGCAAATGCCATCCTCGCAGTTTCCTTGGCTGTCGCAAAGGCTGCTGCCAATGGACTTGGGATGCCGTTGTACAGATATCTGGCAACATCGGAAGCCTCGGTTCTGCCTGTGCCGATGATGAACATAATCAACGGTGGTGCGCATAGCGATTCGCCGATAGCATTCCAGGAATTTATGATCAGACCTGTGGGCGCACCTTCATTCGCCGAAGCGTTGCGTATGGGTGCAGAGGTTTTCCATACACTCAAGAAAGTCCTGAAAAAGAGGGGATTAAGCACAGCCGTAGGTGACGAAGGAGGTTTTGCACCGGAGCTTGAAAGCATCGAGGAAGCATTGAATCTGATTATGGAGGCGATTGACGAGGCTGGGTATCTGCCAGGCAAGGACATTACGCTTGCATTGGACTGCGCAAGTTCAGAATACTACAAAGGGGGAGTCTATGACTATGCGATATTTGAAGGCCCTACAGGACGCAGACGCGACAGAGACGCGCAGATCGTCTATCTTAAACGACTGGTGGAAGATTACCCGATCGACTCTATCGAAGACGGAATGGCGGAGAACGATTGGGGCGGATGGGAGTTCCTGACTCAGATACTCGGAAACAGATGCCAACTCGTAGGTGACGACCTTTTTGTAACAAACGTCAACTACCTTTCAAGAGGTATAAACTCTGGCTGCGCAAATGCTATCCTGATAAAGCCCAATCAGATAGGCACACTTACCGAAACGCTTGCTGCTATTGAGATGGCGCAAAACCACGGATATAAGGCAATTGTATCACATAGATCAGGTGAAACAGTGGACACTACGATAGCAGACCTTGCGGTAGCTACAAACTGCGGACAGATAAAGACAGGATCCTTAAGCCGTGGAGAAAGAATAGCGAAATACAACCGTCTGCTCGAGATAGAAAAACAGTTGAGAGGGGAATAGCCCCTCTCTATTTTTTTGCAGGAGTCTTTAATGGTTCCATATGAATGCCGATGTGGGTTTCAGGACCGAACTCGGCTTTCAGTCGTCTTTCTATATTTGTTGCGACAGTATGCGCATCTTCCAGAGTTGTCTGGCCATCCATTCTGATGTGCACCTCAATTGCATAGTTGTTACCTATACGACGTGTACGGAGGTGATGCGGTGAACTGATTTCTGGAAACGATGTAATGATGGCAAGTATCTGTCGTTCAGTCTCAAAGGGCAGCGAACGTTCCAGCAGTTCATCCACGCAAGGCTTGATAAGGTCAATCGCGACCTTCAAAATGAACGCGCTGACCACAATAGCTGCTATCGGATCGAGAACACGCCATTTCTCACCGAGGAATATCGCACCACCGATGCCGACCAAAGTACCGACAGACGAGAATGCATCGCTTCTGTGGTGCCAAGCGTTTGCAATGACCGCCTGAGAGTTGAGATTCTTGCCCACACGGACTGTGTAGCGGTACAGTATTTCTTTTGACACTATGGATACTGCCGCAGCAACCAATGCAACTATCGACGGAGCAGGAAGTATGGCTCCCTTGATCACTTCAACAACTTTCGTCGCTCCGCCTGCAAGAAGGCCGACTCCGACAGCAAAAAGTGCAAGACCGATGAGTGCTGTCGCAAGGGTCTCATACTTTCCGTGTCCGTATCTATGATCCTCATCTTCAGGCTTTCCGGAAATCTTTACAAATACTATCACTATGATGTCGGTGACAAAGTCTGACAGTGAATGCACAGCATCCGCAACCAAAGCAGAACTGTGTCCCAGAAATCCGGCTACGAATTTGAATACCAGAAGAAGGAAGTTTACGATGCTTCCGATCCAAGTGATTCTGAATATTGACTTTTCTCGAGCGTTTGTGTTCATTATCAAATAATCATTTCAACACCAATTTACAAAATCTGCGCTGCAACCTCATAGCCCTCCTGATACAAGGCTGTGAGCTTTGTGACATCCTTCTCCATACGACCCACATTGACTGGATTTACCGGACGGATGACAGTTATCCTTCCCTGTTCTTCCAGTTTCTCAATAAGGTCCATTGTCTTATTATAGGCAGAGTTACGCACAAACAGTGCTTCCTGAAGTTTTGGATATTTACGATAGAAGGCTTTGGCTGCACGAATCTTTGTATCCTTCTTCCTATATCCTTTATTCCTCGTGAGAACCACTACGATGTTTTCATATCCCTGATCCAAGGCATATCGGATCGGAATGGAATCCACGATTCCTCCATCAAGCATAGGAATGCCATCCACATAAGTAATCTTAGTCACAAACGGAAGGCTGCTTGATGCACGCACGATATCCATAACTCTCTCTGACGATTTCTTTTCCTCAAGATACTCCGGCTTTCCTGTAAGACAGTTGGTCGTAACCATAACAAACCTGGTAGGATTGGCGAAATATGCGTCATAGTCATAGGGAATTATCTTCTCAGGAAAGTCTTCAAAAAGAAGCTTGTAATCCATAATGCATCCCTGGCTGAGAAGATACTTGAAACCGACATACTGATACTTTTCCATCAGGTCGATATTGCTTGATTTTGCTCTGCCGCGTTGGCCGGACATATACGAAAGGCCGTTACACGCACCAGCACTTACACCGACGATAAAAGGGAAAGTTATGCCACAATCCATAAAGAAATCAAGCACTCCGCAGGTAAACACTCCGCGAAGTCCGCCTCCTTCTAACACCAAAGCTGTATTTTTGTCGATAGTCATAGTACAAAGTTATAAATTGTTTGTTATTTTTGATTATATTTGTTCGTTTACAAACGTCGTCACAATTAATGAGAGATTTACTCTTTTCCCGCGATATGTGGATGCTTATCCTTGGTGGTCTGCAAACAACGATAGTGATATTCGTGTTTGCAGCAATTATCGCCATCATCCTAGGCGCAGGAATGTCATATCTGAGACTCAGCGGCAAATGGCCTTGGCTATATAACCCTCTCGAATGGTTTGTTTCAACCATTCACGAAGTTCCTGCCATCGCATTTATGATGTTCTTCTACTATGTGGTCTTCGTAGGAGAAATGAATGGCATCATCGTTTCAATCATAGCCCTTGGAATCTACACGTCCAACAATATGGTGGATGTCTTCTCTGTGCACATCGGTGATGTTGACAAAGGCCAGATAGAGGCAGGTCTGTCTTTGGGACTGACAAAAGCACAGTGCTACAGACACATAGTCTTTCCTCAGGCATTCAAATCGATGCTTCCTTTCTTCGCAGGAGAACTCCGAGCATTGATTCAAAACACATCTTTCGCAGGCTATATCGCCCAGAAAGATATGATGAAGGTTGTCGATATAATTCGCGAACAGCACAACGACACATTATTGCCTCTGATAATTGTCACAATCCTTTATCTGATACTTGCCTGGGGCATTACTAAATTCGTGAACTTCCTTTACGTAAAAATGTTCAGATATGATTGAGCTTAGACAAATATGCAAATCCATCGAAGGCAATCAGATTCTTGACAACCTTTCACTTACGTTCAAGGACAAGGAGATGGTATGTATCATCGGTACAATCGGCTGCGGAAAGAGTACATTGCTGAGATGCATTCACGGTCTTGTACAGCCTGATTCAGGCGAAATCCTATTTCCTTCAGGTGAGGTGCCGCGCATAGGTATGATTCCGCAGCACTTCAATCTTTTCCCACATCTCAATGTTCTTCAGAATCTTACACTCGCACCTATGAAGGTGCTTGGAATGCCGGCATCTGAGGCTAAAGAACTGGCTATGGAGCATCTTAGAGCAGTAGGTCTTGCACACAGAAGCCATAAATTCCCTCGCGAACTGTCGATCGGACAGCAGCAGCGTGTTGCAATCGCACGTTGTCTTGTGATGAATCCACAGATAATACTTCTTGACGAGCCGCTTTCGGCATTGGACCCGATAGCTACCGGTGAGGTTATGGATGTCTTGCGTAAGCTGAAGAAGGAAAAGACGCTTATTATGGTCTCACATAAGCTTGAGGCTGTGGTTGAACTTGCAGACAGGGTAGTCTTCCTGGATAAAGGACAGTTATGCGAGGAAGGTACAGTGGATGAGGTCATCGGTCACCCTACAAAGGAAGCGACCAAACACTATCTGAGTCACAAGAAAGACCTTCACTACAAGATCAAATCATCCGACTTTGACCGTCCTGAGCTGAATTCACGTATTGAAAACTACTGCAATCGCTATGGACTGGGCAGCCAGGCATTCCACTTCACCCAGCTTGCAGTCGAAGAAGCCCTCAATCTCATACCTCTTGATAAAGGTGTAAAGCTGATTTTATCAAAGGCCGAGCACGAAGTGCGTATGACATTGGATATCAGTGCAGAAAACACAGGTGTTTCATATATTGACGAGTCCACCTGTAAAGATGACCTAAGCCTCAGCCTCCTCCTCGGACTATGCGATGTGCTCGAGGAGAGGGTAATCGGAGATCAGAGAGTTCTTCATATGGAATTGAATAAAGAAAGTTTGTTGAAATAATATCATACAGATGAAATCAAAGCTGAGAATAATCATCTCGATGCTGTTGCTGAGTCTTTCCGTCAAGGCTCAGCAGGTCGTTTTTGCGCCGCAATGGACTGCGCAAGCCCAGTTTGCAGGGTACTATGCAGCACTCGAGAATGGATACTACAAAGAACTTGGACTTGATGTGTGCATCCAGCACCCTACGGTTTCATACAGTTCAATAGATATGCTTAAGGACTGCAAGGCCGACATCATTACCTGTGAACTCATCCAGGCTATGATGACTTCAGACGCTGAGGTTGAGCTTGTAAATATTCTCCAGACCACACAGCATTCCACTTTGGTATTGATATCACGAGCAGAGAATGTCAGACAGCTTGCAGATGTTGCAGGATGCAGAGTAGGATCGTGGAAAGTAGGCTTCAGCGAAATTCCGCATATGATCGATGAAGAACAGAATCTCGACATCGAGTGGATCAAACTGATGAATCCGCTCAACCCATACATTGCAGGAGCTATCGATGCGACATTGGCAAAGACATACAATGAACTTATAGCGTTCTCTATGTCTGGCATCACTCCGGGAAGCGTCCTCTATTTTTCTGAGCACGGCTACGACTTCCCTGAAGACGGTCTATATGTAACTGAAGACTACTACAAGAAGCATAAGGAGCAGTGCCGACTGTTCGCTGAAGCTTCACGCAAAGGATGGGATTGGGTAAGAAACAACCCGGACAAAGCACTTGACATCATTATGAAATATGTCAAGAAGGAGAATGTCACTACAAACAAATATAATCAGAAGTGGATGCTGGAGGCATTGCTTCAGGCCCAGGAAGATATAAAGGGGGAATTGCCTACATACAGATTGAACGAAGATGCCTTCAATCAGTTGAACGAAGCACTCAAGAAATATGGTTATATTTCAAAGTCGATCGTATATGAAAAATTTATAGGTGAGCAGCTATGAAAAGAAGGGAACGCAAACTGAAGAGCTCCATCTCGGGACGACTTACCTTAGGAGTGATCATCGTATCTGCCATCATATTTACATTGACTTGTACAGTATTCATCAGAATGGCAGCAAACAAGGTGAGAGAAGAGGCGACAAGGCACGCACACAGCGAGCTCTCAAACACCATCCATCAGATTGATGCTGTGCTGAATGCCGTTGAGACAGCAGTGGAAAACACTGCCTGGCTAGTTCCGTATCGTATGAGTTCTCCAGACTTTATGTATTACATTACTGAGAGAATTCTTCAGAACAACGACTTCATATGCGGTGCTGCTGTAGCCTTCGAACCTTATTACTATGCTTCAGAAGGACAGTTTTTTTCACCATACTCTTACAGAACTGAAAGCGGTGAAATAAAGTCCAAGCAGCTTGGACACGACAACTACGACTACCACTATATGGATTGGTATCAGATTCCTAAACTTCTGAACGAGCCATATTGGAGCGAACCTTATTACGACGACGGAGGTGGAGAAATGATGATGACCACCTATTCTAAACCTTTGTACGACGAATCCGGCAACCTCTATGCGATAATAACTGCAGACTTGTCATTGGACTGGCTTACAGAACTTGTCGGCAACATCAAGGCCTTCGACCGCGCTTATAATCTGATGGTCAGCAGAAACGCATCGTACATTGTGCATCCTGACAGAAACCTCATCCTCAATGAGACAATCTTCTCATCTACCTATGGGGACGACGACGAATCGTTGGTGAAACTGAAGGACGATATGGTGAACTGCCGTGCAGGAGAAGTCCTCAGAGACAAGGACGGCGGAAAATTCTTCGTGTTCTATTCGCCTGTAGAAACCACCTGTTGGTCAGTAGCCATCGTATGTCCGAGAAGTGAACTCTATCAAGGAGTGAAAAAGATGAGAGCGATTTTGATTATCATCGGACTCATTTCGTTGCTTCTTATGATGTACCTTAGCTATAACGGAATACGAGTCGTAGTTGCTCCGGTGGAAGAGTTTTCGGATGTGGCAAAGAAGATCGCCGATGGCGAGTTCAATACGGAACTCCCTAAGATACATTCAAATGACGAGCTCAAGGAACTGCACGACTCATTTGAACATCTCCAGCATTCACTTGTGAAATATATCGATGACCTGAAGTCGACTACAGCCAATAAAGAGAGAATCGAGAGTGAGCTGCGCATCGCCAGAGCGCTTCAGCTTGGAATGGTTCCGAAAGTGTTCCCTCCATTCCCTGAGCGAGAAGATGTGGATCTGTTCGCAAGGGTAATTCCTGCAAGAGAGGTCGGCGGTGACCTTTATGATTTCTTCATTGAAAACGAAAAACTGTATTTCATAATCGGTGACGTATCAGGCAAAGGTGTTCCTGCTTCATTGGTTATGGCCGTGACTTGTCGTCTCTTCAGAACGGTAGCTTCATACGTAAAGACTCCTGAAGGCATTATGACAACGCTCAACAATGCGCTTTCCGAGTCTAATGAGTCAAATATGTTCTGTACAGCATTCGTAGGAATCCTGGATCTCAAGACAGGTCTTATGGAGTACTGTAACGCAGGTCACAATCCTCCTGTAATTATCAAGCCTGAGGGAGAGGCTGAAGTTCTTAAAGTAAACCAGAACCTTGCTATGGGTGTATGGCACGGATTCGCATATACCGGAGATACCTATCATATTGACAGAGGATCGTCATTCTTCCTCTATACAGACGGTATTTCAGAAGCACATAACCCGGAAAAAGACTTGTATGGAGAAGACCGCCTTGTGGAACTGCTCCAGAAGCAGGAAATGATGCCGCCGCGCACAATCACCGAAAACGTCCTCAATGACGTTGAAATATATTCCAACGGTGCAGAGCAGAGCGATGACATTACAATATTGTGCTTCAAATTGAGCGACCAGCTTGATGACGCGAACTGCCGTCAGATCGTGCTGAAGAATAAAGTGGAAGAGATCACCAGGATGTCGGCATTCCTTGAAGAGATCTGCGAAGAACTGAACATATCAATGGAAAATGCATTCAACATCAATCTTGCGATTGAGGAAGCAGTGACAAATGTCATAATGTATGCATATCCGAAGGGGGAGGAGCACGACTTCACCCTTTCTGTCCGACATATTGATGATAGACTGATATTCAAGCTGATAGATTCAGGTGAAGAGTTTGATCCGACAGTCCAGCCTGACGCTGACGTCACACTCTCCCTGGAAGACAGACCTATCGGAGGATTGGGTATATTCCTTATCAGAAAGATTATGAAGACAGTGACATATCGTCGCGTGGACAATAAGAATGTCCTCACAATGGTAAAGATTTTAGATTAATAACATATAAAACACAAAACTTTATTTACTATGGATATTATAGTTTTAGAGGAAAACGGTGCAAAACTCGTATGCATCAATGGACGTCTTGATACAGTAACATCACCTGAGCTTGAAAAAGCGGTGAATCCGTTGATCGAGGTAGGAGGTACGGTAATATTCAATTGCGAAAAAATGGAATACATCAGTTCAGCTGGTCTGAGAGTTGTTCTTTCCACACATAAGCAGTGCGCTGCCAGCGGTGGCCGTTTCATCGTGAGAAACCTTTCTAGCGAAGTGAAATCCGTGTTTGATATGACAGGATTCTCTCGACTCCTTACAATTGAGTAATATGGACAACTCTGACAAATGCCTTAAGGAAACCTCTGTATATTCTGCAGAGGACGCAAAATTTATGGAAATTGCCATCAATCTGTCTGTAGAAAATATCGACACTGGTGGCGGTCCATTCGGAGCTGTCATTGTCCGCGACGGTGAAATCATTGCAACTGGCGCTAACCGTGTAGTACCAAATTCTGACCCTACGGCACACGCCGAGGTAATGGCCATCAGAAATGCCTGCGCAAAACTGGGCACGTTCGAGCTTACAGGATGTACAGTGTACAGCTCTTGCGAGCCTTGTCCGATGTGTCTAAGTGCTCTATATTGGGCTGGGGTAGAGAGGATCTGTTACGGAAGCACCAAGGATGATGCAAAGGCAATCAACTTTGATGATTCATTCATATACGACCAGCTTGAACTCAAATACGAAGAGCGTTCGATCAAATGTGAGCATTTTATGCGCTCCGATGCTCTCCGTGCATTCAAGAAATGGGCAGAAAAAGAAGATAAGGTGGAGTATTAAGCACTCCACCTTATCTATTTTATTACTGTCAGTCTTTCACTTGCCTCAGTCAGTGTCATTGCATTGAAATGCCACCACTCTGAAGGTTCTACAAGCCACCCGGCTTCTGTCATAATCTCTCGCAGCAACTGACGGTTAAGCAGTTCTCTACGGTTGATCTCACCTGTTTCATACAGGCAGGAAACAATGGCAAGCACTATAAGAATAAAAGTCAATTTTCTCATTGTCATATTAGCTAAGACCCTCGATAACTCCGTTGATGATGTCGATCTTTGTAGCCTGAGGAACCTTTGGAAGACCTGGCATACGGATGATGTCACCTGCGATTGCCACGATCATCTCTGAACCTGTATTGATCACGATATCCTTGATATCAAAGCGGAATCCCTCCGGCGCTCCGTACATCTTAGGATCCTGAGAGAAAGAGTACTGTGTCTTTGCGATGCAGACAGGGAAGTGTCCGAATCCCATCTTCTCAGCCGCTGTAATCTTCCTTCTTGCAACAGCAGAATATGTCACACTTGATGCTCTATAAAGATTCTTTGCGATAGTTTCGATCTTTTCTGTAATGCTCTGATCATCCGAATAAGTGAACCTGAGCGGGCCTGAAGGATTGTTCTCTACTGTATCTACAACGAGCTGAGCAAGTTCCTTTGCACCCTCACCGCCTTCTGCCCAAGCATTGTTGAGAGCGAACGGTACGCCGAGCTCTGCGCAATGCTCCTTGACAAGGTTGATCTCCTCCTCTGTGTCTGATGCGTACTTATTGAATGAAACCACAACTGACTGACCGAAGTCCTGAAGGTTCTTGATATGTCTGTCGAGATTAGCAAAACCTCTCTTGACGCCTTCTGCATCAGGCTTATGGATATCTTCGAGAGCTGTGCCGCCGTGCATCTTGAGACCGTTGAGTGTCGCTACGAGTACTGTAAGTTCAGGCTTGAGGCCGCTCTTTCTGCACTTGATGTTAAAGAACTTCTCCGCTCCGAGGTCAGCTCCGAAACCAGCCTCAGTGATGACATAATCTCCGAAGGTCATAGCAACCTTTGTTGCAATGATCGAGTTGCAGCCGTGTGCGATGTTTGCGAAAGGACCACCGTGGATGAACGCTGGTGTACCCTCTGTCGTCTGTACAAGATTTGGCTTGAAAGCAGTCTTGAGAAGTACGAGGATCGATCCGGTAATGCCGAGATCCTTCACCATAAACGGCTTGTCGTCGAATGTATAACCGAGAAGGATGTTATCGATGCGTCTTCTCATATCGTCAAGATTCTTTGAAAGACAAAGAATCGCCATAAGCTCTGAAGCAGGAGTGATATCGAATCCTGATTCTGCAGTAAGACCGTTTGTGCGTGGTCCGAGTCCTGTCACAATGTTTCTGAGTGAACGGTCGTTCACGTCGAGAACTCGCTTCCAAATAACTTCCTTGAGAGCGAATCCGTCTGCCTGGTGCTGATAGATGTAGTTGTCCATCAGCGCAGAAATCATATTGTGTGCGGACGTGATTGCGTGGAAGTCTCCAGTGAAATGAAGGTTGATCTTCTCCATAGGAAGCACCTGAGCGTATCCGCCGCCGGCAGCACCGCCTTTCAGACCGAAGCAAGGTCCGAGTGATGGCTCACGAAGGGCAACAATCGCCTTCTTGCCGATTTTGTTGAGTCCGAGTGCAAGTCCCACTGAAACAGTAGTTTTACCGATACCGGCCTTTGTTGCAGTGATAGCTGTAACAAGGATAAGCTTGCTCTTGGCTACCTTTTCCTCATCGACAAGCTGTCTTGAAACCTTTGCCATATAACGGCCATACTGATCGATCTGTTCCTCAGGAATACCGATGCTATCAGCGATTTCAGTGATTCTGCGCATTTCTACGCTTCTTGCAATTTCAATATCTGTCTTCATAATCGTTACTAAATTATCTCACAAAGGTAATAATTCTATCCTTAAGTGATTTAACAAATCGCAAAAGAAATTATATTTGTCATATGATAACCTTTACATTGGCACTTGTAGTGCTTATCCTCGGATATTTCATCTACGGAGCATACGTAGACAGGATTTTCGGTCCGGATGACCGCAAGACTCCGGCCCTGACAATTGCTGACGGCGTAGACTATATTCCGCTGCCGACCTGGAAGATATTTATGATCCAGTTCCTGAACATCGCAGGACTTGGACCGATCTTCGGCGCCATAATGGGTGCCCAGTTCGGCACGGCTTCCTATCTGTGGATCGTTCTGGGAACGATCTTCGCCGGTGCTGTGCACGATTTCTTCTCGGGCACATTGTCAATACGCAACGGGGGAGAGAGCCTTCCGGAAATCGTCGGACGTTTCCTCGGCTCCAAGACAAAGAAGGTTATGTGCGTATTTACACTGATCCTGATGGTTCTTGTAGGTGCAGTATTCGTGAGCGGTCCGGCAGAACTTCTTGCAGGTATGACACCTGGCTGGATGAACTCGATCTTCTGGATTGTAGTCATTTTTCTTTATTACATCCTTGCAACCATTCTTCCGGTAGACAAGATCATCGGAAAGATATATCCTCTCTTCGCGATAGCGCTGCTGTTTATGGCAGTCGGCATTCTTGTGATGCTTTACGTCAAGAGCCCGGATCTGCCTGAAATCTGGAACGGTTTCGGAACAAAATACGAGAAGAACCCGATCTTCCCGATGATGTTCATCTCCATTGCCTGCGGAGCGATAAGCGGCTTCCACGCCACTCAGTCGCCGCTTATGGCACGCTGTATGACTAAAGAAAAGCACTGCCGCCCGATATTCTACGGAGCGATGGTAGCCGAAGGCATAGTCGCTCTTATATGGGCGGCAGCAGCCACATATTTCTTCCAGGAGAACGGAATCATCGATCAGCTTACCGGCAGGGCATATTCCGGAGCCGCAGTAGCGACAAGCATTTCAAAGGAATGGCTTGGAGCGTTCGGCGGCGTACTCGCGATCCTGGGTATCGTTGCTGCTCCTATCACCAGCGGTGACACTGCACTCAGATCAGCACGACTCATTGCAGCAGATTTCCTCCATATCGATCAGCGTCCTATCAGCAAACGCCTCCTGATATGTCTTCCGCTTTTCCTGATCACATTTGGAGTACTGCTATATAGCCTCCGTGACGCAGAAGGATTCAAGATCATCTGGAGATATTTCGCCTGGTGCAACCAGACACTTTCCGTATTCACACTTTGGGCCATCACAGTCTACCTTGTACGCAGCAACAAGAACTTCTATATCGCTTTGTTGCCGGCGCTTCTGATGACCCTTGTATGCTCTACATACATCTGCATCGCTCCTGAAGGCCTTTCGCTTCCACAGCAGCTATCATATTGCATCGGAGGCGTCTGCCTGCTGACAGCACTCGTCTGGTTCATAGTCTGGTACAGAAAACAGGCCAGCAAATATTGAATTCTATCTTGTTACAAGAACATATTTTCAGTAATTTTGCCAAGATTTGGACAGCAGATGAAGGTTTTACTGACAATATTGGGTTTTGTTTCATTAGGATTCGCGGTACTGGGAGTGTTTCTTCCGGTATTGCCGACCACTCCGTTGCTTCTGCTTGCTGCAGCCTTGTTTTTGAGGGGCAACAGACACTGGTATGAATGGCTGATGAATCATCACAAATTCGGACCTTACATCTCGAACTTCGTCGTACATAAGGCGATTCCTGCGAGAGTCAAGGCAGTGTCTGTGACTATGGTTTGGCTGACCCTGCTCAACTGCACCATCTTCGTTGCAGAGCATTGGGCATTCCGTACCTTCTTCATCATCCTTGCCGCTGCCATCACAATCCACATCCTTTCATACAAGACTTTGAAATAGAGGATAATATGTCAAGCTTTACTTACCATCTGAAGGGGTTCTTCAAGAAATACATCGTTGATGCCCTCAGCCATATGGCCTTCGGCCTTTTCTGTTCCCTTATCCTGGGACTGATCATCGGACAGATTGCAAAGATTCCTGGGCTTGACTTCCTTACCTTCATCGCAGATTCGCTCTCGGCAAAATCCCAACTGATCGGAGCCTGCATAGGCCTTGCTATCGCATACGGCCTTAACTCTGCTCCGCTCGTCATAATCTCATCAGCGGTAGCAGGAGCACTCGGATATCAATACGGCGGTCCGGTGGGATCATATCTTGCAGTCATAGTCGCTTCCGAAGTGGGAATGCTGGTATCCAAGAAGACACCTGTCGACATAATCCTTACACCTCTTGTGACAATTGTTGTCGGCGGCCTCATCGCCAGATACTGCTGCTCTCCGATCAATGACTTTATGATGGGTTTGGGCGCCATCATAAACGAGGCGACAAAACTGAGTCCATTCCTTATGGGAATTACAGTATCGGTTCTGATGGGATGTGCTTTGACGCTGCCTATCAGTTCTGTAGCCATCTGCGTGATGCTCGGCATCGACGGCCTTGCCGCAGGAGCGGCAACAGTCGGATGCTGCGCGCAGATGATAGGATTTGCTGTTATCAGCTATAAAGAAAACGGCCTTGGAGGCTTCATCTCACAGGGAGTAGGCACATCTATGCTCCAGATCGGCAACATCGTCAAAAAGCCTGTAATCTGGCTTGCTCCGACCCTTACAGCAGCAATCCTCGGTCCTGTTTCAACTATGGTGCTGAAGATGACCAACAGTTCATTAGGAGCCGGAATGGGCACGTCAGGACTTGTAGGTCCGCTTGCCACATATGCAACAATGAGCGAAGCAGGAGCAGCATCAGGTATGCTCATTATGAAGATAGTAGGACTTCACTTCATTGCACCGGCTGTAATAGCTTTATGCATACACCTGATTATGAGGAAGACAGGACTCGTGAAGGTGGGAGATATGAAACTATAAGACCTCCCGACAGCAAACTAATTTGAGAATAACCCCTATGCCATCTATGGCAAAAATGTTATATTTGCATTACAAACATTAATCATACAATTATGGCTTTACATCTGATCGATCACCCACTGGTGCAGCATAAGCTCAGCATTATGCGCGATAAGAACACTTCTACAAACAAATTCCGCGAACTCCTCAAGGAGATTTCTTTCTTTATGGGATATGAAGTTACACGCGACTTCCCTTTGACATATGAAGAAATCGAGACTCCTCTGATGAAGATGAACGCCCCTAAGATCTCAGGCAAGAAAGTGGTCATCGCACCGATCTTGAGAGCTGGCCTTGGTATGGTCGAGGGCCTTACCACATTGATGCCTTCAGCTCGTATCGGTCACATCGGTATGTATCGCGACGAAGAGACTTGCGAGCCTGTATTCTACTACTACAAGATGCCTGCAAACAAGGAGCGCCTTGTGATCGTGACTGACCCGATGTTGGCTACAGGAGGCAGCGCCATCGATGCCATCAACCGCCTTAAGGAAGACGGCTACACTTCGATCAGACTTATGTGTCTCGTAGCTTCTCCTCAGGGAGTCAAGGCTGTTCAGGAAAAACACCCTGATGTAGATATATTCCTCGCTTCACTTGACGAAGGACTTAACGAAAAGAACTACATTCTTCCTGGACTCGGCGACGCAGGTGACAGAATCTTCGGAACACGATAAAGAACATATCATAAATAAAACAAGCTCTTGGAACTTTACAGTACCAAGAGCTTTATTTTTATTCAACTGATTTATTATCAGCTTATTTAACAATAATGTAAGTAGTCTCCGGCTGAACTGTTGCCTTGAGTGTTCCATTCTCTACAGTGAATGACTGGCCATAAACCACGTCTGTGTACTCACCGTCAGCAAGACCTGTAGGAAGTTCCACATCATTTGCCTCAAGAGCAAAGTTGATTACCGCTGCACCCTTGTCGCCACGGTTGACAACGATCACCTCACCGTCTTCAGCGATCTGTACATCCTCGATCTGTCCCTTCATAGCTTTACGGAACTTGTTTACAGCTACAACCTCAGGGTGGAAGAACTCGTCGTTTCCACGTGCACCGAGAAGGTTGTCACCGAAATAGTTCTCACGTGTAGAATTCATAGGGCGGCTGTAGAAGAGTGGGGTACCGTTCTGACGTGCAGTAAGGAACACCCATCCAGTACGGACCTGTGCATCTGTAAGGCCGGCACTCTCGTTTGCATTGCAATATGTATCGTGGCTCTCTACCCAAGTAGTAAGGTGTTCAGGAGCTGCACGGTGATACCACGAAAGCACGTCGATATCCTTTGCGCTGCGATGTGCAAGAACCTCGCGAAGCACGTGTCCGTATGTAGAAGCTGTCTGGCCGAAATAGCCTGCATACTCCTCCTCAGGCACGTTTCTGTCCTGAAGAACCTCTCCATATACGAAAAGGCTGTCATATGGAATCGCAAGTGAAACTCCAAGCACTTTCTTACGGCCTGTAGCAACATCCCAGAAATCGTTTTCAGTAACACCAGCATCAGTATCAAGAGGATCAGAGTGTACACCGATATGCTTTGCTGTGTCATAACGGAAGCCGCGAACGCCCATCTCAACGAGCTTGTTCACAAACTCCATATAATACTTCTGGAAGAGCGGATTCTCAGTGTTTACGTCCGGAAGGCCACCGACACCCTGATGAGTGCACTGTGTGCGGTCATTATAGTCCTGAATTCCCTCGAGACCCTTTGTATGGAACATCTTGTCTCTTCCGCCTACTGCAGCATAGAACTCTTCAGTAACGAGATCAATGTTGAATGCAGTGTGGTTAGGAAGCACGTCAACAAGAACGCGGATGTCATACTTCTTTGCTGAATCCAGCATAGCCTTCATTTCCTCCTCAGTGCCTACGATATTGTTACCTACAGTCCAATCAGTCGGCTGATAATAGTGGTACCAGTTACCTTCCTTCTCGTCAAGGATCTTTACATTGGCTCCTTCAGGACTGAAGCAGGCGTTCACCGGTGATGTCTGAAGCATCGTATAGCCAGCATCGGCGATCTGCTTCATATTCTCAGCGATTGTAGGGAAGTTCCAGCTCCAAACGTGGAGGATTGTCTCTGTGTTTGTAGCGTTAGGATCGTGTGTCATACGGTCTACTGTAGTGACCGTGTTGGACGCGCAGGCAGCAAGGCCGAGGCACGCAACGATGGAAATGAGTCTATTCATCTTTATTAATCTTGTATAAGTTTGTCGAGTCTGTTGAAAATGCTCTGACGGAGTTTCTTGAGTGGACGGATCTCACCGGTCCTCTTCTTAAGCACATAAGCGCAGGTGCCTCCGAACTTAAGGCACATTCTCATATAGTTGCATACGAGGATGAACATAATAGGGAAGGCCACGAAATAACCGAGCGCCCACCAGAATCCTGCGAATATCCAAATGAGGATCGTAGGAAGAATCATACACAAAGGCACTGATACAAAAGCACTTACAGCTACATTGAAAGTACTTACGAACATCTGGTCCTTGATCATCTTCTTGAGGAAGATCTTAGGGATAAGGAAAAGAAGACCTGTAGGTACGATAGATACGAGGAAGAGCGGCAGCATAATTAGAAGGCCGAGGGCTCTCAAAAGTATTGACTCGACTCCAGGATTGGCCATAAAGAGCCAGTCACGGATATTGAGCCTCTTGAGCTCGTTCATATACTTCTCTGTGTCTGCATAGATGCTCTCCATCTCTTCCGGATGACTCTCGGTAGCGGACTGAAGGGCAGCTACGAGCTTCTGGTCAGAGAGGAGGCGAGAAGGGAAGTAGTTGAAATTGAATCCGTTCTCGGCAGCGAATTTACGTCCGTAACCGTTCTCGCGAAGGAAATCGATCTGGTCGTAGTGCTGAAGATCCTCGATATGAAGCATCATCTCCTGGATTTCTGCACGGATGATCTTGTTGATCTCGTTCATAGTCTCACGAGGAGCCTCCTGATATCTCTCATAATAAGGCTTGAGCGAAAGAGGCTTACCGAAACGGATGATCATTTCGGATCTTGCGTGGAAATAGTTCGAATAGTGGTTGCAAGACGGAAGGACCACGATATCCTCCTTGAAATTCATCTTCTGGGCAGCTGCGAAAGCGATGCGGAGATATCCGAGCTTGAACTTACCGAGCCAACGCTTGTCCTGGTGGCCTGCCTCAGGATAAAGCATCACTGTCTCACCGTCCATAAGGGCATTTCCGGCTGCGTCGAATGTCTCCTGGTTCTTGGAAACAGCGGCGTAACCCTCATATCCCATACGATATGCCGGGAGGAGTCCCATAGCTCTGAGAGCCTTGTTGAAGATCGGATTCTTGAACACGTTTGCACGTGCAAGGAAATTCATTCTTCTGTCTGTCAGCTGAAGACAAACGCAAAGAGGGTCATTAAGACAGTTCTGATGATTTGCCACTACAATGACAGGAGTTCCGTTTGAAGGGACGTTTTCAAGTCCCAGAACGTGCTCCTTACGGAAATACAATCCCGAATTCACGTACTGAAGATAAGCACGGAATGCTTTCAGGAAAAGGGAATGTTCCCTTGGTTTTCTGATTCTAGGCATAATATAATTTAGGTTTAGTAACTTGCAAATATAATCAAATTATTCATAACGATGCAATTTTGTGCAGGATAGGGAAATGTTCAAAAATATGTTGATAAAGACATAGGTTTTGATTATTCTGTTACGGATTTATTGCATAACTTAGCATATTGCAAAAACGATTTTATACACACAAAACAATGAATAAACCGATCATTTACCAGATGCTTCCAAGACTTTGGGGCAACAACAAGATAAGACCAAAGAAAAACGGCTCATTATCAGACAATGAAACAGGAAAGTTTTCTGATATTGACGACAATACACTCGAATATCTCAGATGGTTGGGATGCAGCCACGTATGGCTCACCGGCCTTCTCAGACACTCGACACAGGCTTCAGAGGGAGGATGTACTCCGTCACACCCGCAGTTCGTGAAAGGAAAGGCAGGATCGCCTTATGCAATCTGTGACTACTATGATGTAAACCCATATCTCGCCGACGATCCGGACAAGAGAATGGAGGAATTCGAGGCACTGCTCAAGAAGATTCACAATGCCGGACTTAAGCTCATTATGGACTTCGTTCCGAACCACGTATCAAGAGATTACGGCAAGGTTAATCCTACACCAGGCCATCCTGTACTCGGAGCCGAGGACAATAAGGATGTCCACTGGTCGCCGGACAACGACTTCTTCTATTATCCGGGGGAAGAACTTGTTCTTCCTTCTGCCTGCCCTAAGGGAATGGAGCCATACAAGGAAATGCCTGCAATGGCTACAGGAAACAACTGCTACAGCCCGAACCCTGGCATCAACGACTGGTATGAGACAGTGAAGATCAACTATGGAGACGAACACACAGCCACTTGGGACAGAATGCTTGACATTCTCCTATTCTGGGCATCCAAGGGCGTAGACGGCTTCAGATGCGATATGGTGGAGCTCGTTCCTCCTGCATTTATGAAGTGGGCGATAGCCAAGGTCAAGGAAAGCCATCCTTCAGTGATCTTCATTGCTGAGGTATACAAGAAGGAACTCTACAACGAATATGTAAGAAAGGTAGGCTTTGACTTCCTCTATGACAAGTCTGGTCTCTATGATACACTCCGAACAATCGTCGAGAAGAATACAGAAGAAAACGGAATGCCTGTGGAGCTTTGGCAGTCAGCAACCGGAATCACACGCAACTGGCAGTTCCTCGGAGATCTCCAGCCATATATGCTGAACTTCCTTGAGAATCACGACGAGCAGCGCTTCGCTTCGGAGTTTTTCGGCAAGAATGCCTCAAACACCTTCGCTCCGCTCTATGTATCCCTCTTCCTTAACACTGCGCCGTTTATGGTGTACTTCGGCGAGGAAGTAGGCGAGGCCGGAATGGATGAGGAAGGCTTCAGCGGACGCGACGGACGCACTACAATCTTTGATTGGTGGAGCGTGTCAAGCGTACGCAGACTCAGGAAAGTGATTGCATCAGGAGAGTACAAGTCATTGAATGTCAAGAAACTGACAGCTGCCGGAATGAAGAAGGAAGAGGCTGAGGTGTTCTGCAGATTTGCTCAGGCTCTCAGATTTGCAGCAGAGGATCAGGCAATCAGAAAGGGTACGACATACGACCTTTGCTACTGCAATATGTCATCTGACGGATTCGACAAGAACAGACATTTTGCATTCCTCCGCGACTTCGAGGAGCACACTCTTCTCGTTGCGGCAAACTTCTCCAACCAGGAAGCAGAGATGTGCCTTACAATCCCTGAGCACGCATTCGAGTGGATGGGCATTCCTGTCACAGAAGAGATGCACCCAGGCAAGTGCATAAAAATAACAGTGCCACCAATGGACGGCACTGTTATACAGCTTGTATAGAATATTAGAAGCGTCTTCTGAATTCCGCGACTGTGATGGCTGTCGCAATCGCGGCGTTCAAAGACTCTGAACCCGGACTGTCCTTAGGGTGAGGAGGAATGTAAAGCCTGTCTGAAACAACAGCTTCCATCGCCTTGGAGATACCCTCGGACTCATTACCTATCACAATCATAACTGGAGATTCCTTACCGGTCTCCAGTTCTTTTTTGTACATATCCTGACCGTCAAGGAAAGTACCATACACCTTTCCGCCCTTACCAAGCACAGCTTCAGCGGCAGCCGGCAGATCGGTGTAGTGCATCTTGATGCGGAAGATGGCACCCATTGTAGCCTGCACGACCTTTGGATTGAAAAGGTCCACAGTATCGTTTGTGGCGAACACGGCATCCACTCCGAACCAGTCTGCGATTCTGAGGATAGTACCCAGGTTGCCTGGATCCCTGATCGAATCAAGAGCAAGATAAAGTCCTCTGTTCCTTACAGTTGCAGAGATCTCGTCCTTATGTAGATATGTATATGATGGCTTCCTCACAACAGCGAGGGCAGGGGACGGATTAGCCAGTGCGGAAATCCTCTTCATCGCCTCTTCGCCTATGTCGCTCTTGTGATATACTGTCTCTACGTCAAAAGGTGAGGCGATGGCCTCCTGGACCATCTTCTCACCTTCTACTATGAAAAGTCCTGACTCATCGCGGAACTTCTTCTGCTGAAGAGCCTTGACTTTCTTTATATCGTTGTTTGATATTCCTGCCATTAATAACCTAAGATCTTAAGCATTGACTTATATGTCTGTTCCTTGCTGAAAAGCTTGGTTGTGTAGTCTCCGTTCTCATCCTTGTCGATGATGATGTGCTTAGGAGCCGGCTGCAGACAGTGCTGGATTCCGCCGTAACCCGAAATCGACTCCTGGTATGCACCTGTGTGGAAGAAACCGATGTAAAGCGGCTCGCCTTCCTCCTCGATCATAGGGAGATAGATCGCATTTGCGTGAGCGTCAGCGTTGTAGTAGTCCTCACTGTCGCAGGTAAGACCTCCGAGGAACACTCGCTGATATTTCTCGTTCCACTTGTTGATAGGGAGAAGGATGAACTTCTGCTTGATACCCCAAGTGTCAGGGAGAGTAACCATAAACGAGCTGTCGATCATATACCAGCGCTCTCTGTCGTTCTGCTGCTTCATATCGAGGATCTGGAAGATTGTAGCACCTGACTCACCTACAGTGAAGCTTCCGAACTCAGTGAAGATGTTTGGCTCAGCCACTCCGCGTGCGTTACACATAAGCTTGATCTGAGAAATGATCTCCTCTGCCATATACTCATAGTCGAAATCCGAAGCAAGAGAGTTCTTGATAGGGAAGCCGCCACCGATGTTGAGAGAGTCGAGTTCTGGGCAGATCATCTTGAGGTCGCAATATACTCCGACGCACTTCGCAAGCTCATTCCAGTAATATGCGGTATCACGCATACCTGTGTTGATGAAGAAGTGAAGCATCTTGAGCTTGAACTTTCTGTTCTTGCTGATGAGGTTCTCATAGAACGGAACGATGTCGATGTAACGGATTCCGAGACGTGAAGTATAGAAGTCGAACTTCGGATCCTCCTCAGATGCGATACGGATACCAAGGTTTACAGGCACTTCGACAAGCTTGTCGAGAGCCTCGAGCTCATTCATATTGTCAAGCACCGGAATGATGTTCTTCCATCCTCCGTTAGCGAAATTAGCGATATTCTCAATGTATGCAGGCTTCTTGAAACCATTGCAGACAATGTACTGATCCTTGTTTACAAGACCCTCAGACTCAAGGGCTTCGATAAGATTGAGATCGAATGCGGATGAAGTCTCGAGATGGATGTCATTCTTGAGAGCCTCCTTGAGGACAAACTCGAAATGAGAACTCTTTGTACAGTAGCAATAGTTGTATGTACCCTTGTAGTCAACCTTCGCCATTGCGACGTTGAACATACGCTTTGCGCGCTGGATCTGCGAAGAGATCTTAGGAAGGTAAGTGATCTTGAGAGGTGTTCCGTACTGGTTGATGATGTCCATCATATTGATGTCGTGGAAGTGGAGTTCTCCATCCTCTACCATAAACTCATCCTGCGGAAACTCGAAGGTCTGGTCAATCAGATCAATGTACTTGTTCTTCATTTTAACAATTTGATTAAGTCAGTTTATCCTCTTTCATAGCAATCCGACTCACTCGGATTGTCCAAATTCAGCGCAAAGTTATTATTTATATTTATATATGTATCATTTGCAGCATTTATTTTGGGTAAAATTTTGCGTAAAGCACACTTTTAGATAAATTTGCATTAAAGATGAAGATAATAAAGAGCATAGTCATTGTTGTGTTCGCCCTTTGGGCGGCTATGTCCTGCAGTACGACGCGAGTTCTGCAGGATGACCAATATAGACTTGCCAAAAACAGGATCAATGTCGTAAACGACAAGAAGTTCAACACAAGCACGCTTGATCCGTATCTGAAGCAGAAGCCGAATTCCTACTTCATCTTCGGCTGGAACCCTTTCCTGAACGTATACAACTGGGCCAACGGCAATGGCAAAGGATGGGACAAATTTGTCCAGAAGGTCGGAGTAGCACCGGTCGTCTATGATTCGGAACTCGTGGATGCCTCAATCAATAACATAGGCAACAGACTCGAATATCTCGGATATTACGACTCTGACGTAACCAGCGCCATCAACGTAAAGAAGAAGAGGGTATACGTGAACTACAATATCGAGCTCGGCAAAAGGTTTCCGATCAAGGACATTGAGATAACTCTTCCTGACGACAGTTCTTTTGCGGCTGATTTCCTTCGCGACACTTCAGATATGCTTGTAAAGCCGGGAGACTACCTCTCTGAAGACGTTCTTGAGAAGGAAACCGTACGCGCTACAGCCCTCCTGAAGAACCTCGGCTACTACGAGTTCAACAAAAACTACTTCTTTTTCGAGGCCGACACCCTCAGCATTCCGGATACAGCCATACTTAAGATGGACATCAGGGAGTACACCAGAAACGAGACTCCGGATGACGCACGCGAGATCAGGAAGTTCTACTTCAACGATGTCACAATAAGCTATCCCGAGTCTATGGACATAAGGGAGAAAGTGCTTTGCGAACTTAACACCATCCATCCGGGAGACATCTACAGCAGCGAAGCTGTAAACAACACATACTCAAGACTGTCAGCGGTGAGAATGTTCAGCAGCGTGAACATCGGTATGACACCGGTGGACTCAAACCACATCAACTGCAACATAAACCTCTCACAGTCAAAGCTTCAGGGCTTCAAGGTCAATGCAGAGGTGTCGACAAACTCGACAGGCCTCTTCGGAGTATCCCCACAGCTTTCATACTACCACAAGAACATCTTCAAGGGAGGCGAGTGGCTGAACCTGAGCTTTATGGGTAACTTCCAGTTCAAGTTCAACGACGACATCAGGTCAAACGAATTCGGAGTGTCCGCAGGACTCAGCTTCCCGCGATTCCTGCTTCTCCCGTACAAATACTTCAAGTCTGCGATTCCAAGGACAGATATAAACCTGTCATACAACTACCAGAACAGGCCTGAGTACACCAGAAACATCATTTCCACCTCATACGGATACAACGGAAACGTCGACAACAAGTTCTTCTATCAGGTATATCCACTTCAGTTGAACATCGTTCGACTTTTCAATCTCGACAGCGAATTCTACAAGGATCTTGCAAATGACCCTTTCCTTAGAAACGCATATCAGGACCACTTTGACCTCGGTTCGGGTGGAACGTTCTATTACACAACCAACCCAGAGAGCATTCCAAAGTCCTCATACCACTATGCAAGACTTCAGGTAGACATTGCAGGAAACCTCCTCAGCGCATTCAAAGGAGTAATGGAGAAGGATGCAAACGGTGCCGGAATGATCTGGAATACGCCGTTTTCACAGTTCGTAAGGGGAGAGCTCACGCTCGGAAAGACCTGGGTATGGGGAAAGAATTCAGGCCAGTCTATAGCAACAAGAATACTTGCAGGAGCAGGTCACGCATATGGCAACTCACACGCACTTCCTTTTGAGAAACACTTCTATGCAGGTGGTGCAAACAGCCTTAGAGGATGGCAGGCGCGTACTGTAGGCCCTGGTATGTCACAGAGAGACACGACCTTCGTCATTCCTAACCAGACCGGCGATATGAGACTCGAGGCGAACATTGAATACCGATTCAAGATGTTCTGGAAGATCGCCGGAGCAGTTTTCGCAGATGCCGGAAACATCTGGACACTGAAGGAAGAAGCGAATGCGGAGAACCCTCAGTCACTTTTCCGCTGGGACACATTCGGAGAAAGCCTGGCAGCAAACTGGGGTGTCGGCATACGTCTGGATTTTGACTTCCTGCTGCTCAGATTCGATCTCGGTATGAAAGTGCACGATCCAGCCAGGGAACAGAAATGGGTGGGGCCAGATCAATGGCTCCGGAAAGATGGGTTCGCGCTGCACTTCGGTGTTGGTTATCCGTTCTGATAAAGAGCGGATTTATTTTTTGTAGTATTTAGGCCAGAGCACCTCCAAACGGTTGCGCAGGCCATCTTCCTGTTTATTGTCAGCAGGCTCGTAGAATTTCGTTCCGACAAGATCTTCAGGCATAAATTCCAGATCAGCGAAATGTCCGGGAAAATCGTGGGCATACCTGTATCCGTCAGCATATCCCAGCTCCTCCATAAGCTTTGTCGGAGCATTGCGGAGATAAAGCGGAACAGATGACATCTGGGTGTTCTTAGCCACCTCAAGCGCCTCATTTATAGCCATATACGCTGAGTTGCTCTTTGGCGAAGATGCAAGATAGATGGTGCACTCAGCCAATGGGATACGCGCTTCCGGCATTCCGATAGTGTGTACAATCTGGAATGTGGAGTTAGCAAGAAGCAAGGCGTTCGGATTGGCCAGGCCAACATCCTCAGCAGCAAGGATGCACAGTCTTCTCGCGATGAACTTCGGATCCTCTCCACCTGCAAGCATTCTTGCAAGATAATATACGGCTGCATTAGGATCAGAGCCTCGAACGCTCTTGATGAACGCAGAGATCACGTCATAGTGCATCTCTCCACCCTTATCATAGATAGCGACATTCTCCTGAAGGCAGGATGTCACTGTAAGATTGTCAATTACGATTTCCGGCTTGTTAGAATTGGCGCCGACTACGATCTCAACGATATTCAGAAGCTTGCGAGCATCACCGGCACTGTGTCTGAACAATGCATCTGTCTCCTTGACTGTTATCTTCAGATGCTTGAGAATCTCATCATTCTTCAACGCATTGTCCAGAAGAGACTGAAGCTCGTCCTTGACAAGCGATTTAAGCACGAGCACCTGACAGCGGGAGAGCAGAGGAGTGATCACCTCAAAAGAAGGATTCTCTGTAGTAGCACCGATGAGTACGATTGTGCCGTCTTCTACAGCACCAAGCAGAGCATCCTGCTGGGACTTGTTGAAACGATGGATCTCATCGATAAAAAGTATCGGGGCCAATCCGCTGGAGAACAATGAATTGGACTTCGCCTTTTCAATTACATCTCTAACATCCTTGACACCTGCGCTGACAGCAGACAACGTATAGAATTCGCGGTTCAGAGACTTGGCCACAATCCTTGAGAGGGTAGTCTTGCCCACACCCGGAGGGCCCCAAAGAATGAATGACGAAAGATTTCCGCTTTCGATCATATTCCTCAATATACATCCCTCACCTATAAGATGACGCTGCCCCACATATCCATCAAGATTGTGAGGCCTCATCCTTTCCGGAAGCGGCGGAAGCATTCGTCCGCGAGCTATGTTGTCTGATCCTGTCATCAAATTTCTTTAGCAAATATCCAGCGGCGCTTGTGGAGTTCGTGCTCGAAATGATCCCACATTGCCTGTATCTTAGTGTTGCTTTCAAGGTTTGCATTTGTCTCTGCATACTTGAAGCCCAACTTGTGGTAACGTTCCAGAAGATCAACCATTACAAGGGAATTGACACCTTTGTTCTGATAGTCAGGACGCACGCCGATCAAAAGCAGGTCGAGTGTGTCCGGCCTCTTCCAATACATCGACTTAAGAAGATGCCACCAGCCGAACGGGAAGAGTTCTCCGTTGCATTTCTGCAATGCCTCAGCCATCGAAGGGATGGTCAAGGCCGCTGCGATGAGATTTCCGTCCGAATCCTCGACAAAGGAGAGCAGCTCCATATCCACGATTCCGAGATATGCATCCACATACTGGTCGATCTGCTTCTCCGACAGGAGAGAATATCCATAGAGTACGCAATATGTCTCGTTTATGAGCTTGAATATCTTCTGTCCGTATCCCTCCTTCTTGACCTGTCTCTTGGTCAACTTCCTGACTTTCAGCCCATATCGAGTCTTGACAGCCTCAGCAATGGTCCTGTGTCTTTCAGACGGAGCCTCAGGCAGAGTAAGCCTGTATTCGACCCAGCCTGTCTCCTTGTGGTAACCGAGCTTTTTCATATGCTCAGGATAATAAGGATGATTGTAGATCAGCGCCATTGTGCTGACGCGGTCATATCCTTCCACAAGCATTCCCTCTGGATCGAAATCGGTAAAGCCGAGCGGACCGGCAACATCTGTCATTCCTCGTGACTTTCCGAAAGCGGCTACAGCATCCAGAAGAGCCGCAGACACCTCTATGTCGTCTACGAAATCAAACCAGCCGAAACGTACCTGCTTGACGTTCCAGGCCTCGTTTGCCTTATGGTTTACGATTGCTGCTACACGGCCTACGAGCTGGCCGTCCTTATATGCAAGATAGAATTCGGCCTCACAGAACTCAAAGGCCGCATTCTTTGCTTTATCGAAAGTATTAAGGTCGTCCATCACGATGCTTGGAACATAATAGGCATTGCCTTTATACATCCTGTTGGCGAACCTTGCAAATATCTTGAAGTCTCTTTTTGTGGTTACTGTCTTGATTGACACTGACATATGCTATCAAAGTTTGGTTAGTACATTCTACAAATGTAATAAAAGTTCCCGTATTTCCCTAATTTTTGCTAATTTCGCGAGGTTTTTGAATAGTTAGCAGTGTATATATTATGGAACAGAAGAAGACGAAGATAATATGCACCATTTCTGATATCAACTGCGGCGTTGAATTCATCAGAGGGCTGTATGAGGGAGGAATGAATGTAGCGAGAATCAATTCAGCTCACGCTACTATTGAAGGAGCCCAGATGGTTGTTGACAACATCAGGGCTGTATCTGACAGAATCGGTATCCTTATAGATACAAAAGGTCCTGAGGTAAGACTTACAGCGATGAACAGTTCTGTAGGCTTCGTGGCAAAGCAGGGAGACCTTATAGAAATAGGAAACGACACAGAGGGACTCTGTGCGCCGGGACTTCTTCATACCACCTGCAAGACATTCGTTGACGACGTCCCGGTAGGAGCCTGCATCCTCGTTGACGACGGTTCTGTTGAACTGACAGTCATCGGCAAGGAGAACGGAAGACTTCAGTGCCAGGTACAGAACAGCGGTGTAATCAAAGGCAAGAAGAGCATAAATGTGCCGGGCGTTCACATCAGCCTTCCGGCATTGACTGAAAAGGATAGGGAATTCCTGGAATGGGCAATCAATGCAGACATCGACTTCATCGCTCATTCATTCGTAAGAAACAAGGAGGATCTCCTTGAGATTCAAGAAGTTCTTGACAGAAGAAAGAGCCACCTGAAGATCATTTCAAAGATTGAAAATCAGCAGGGTATAGATAATCTTGACGAGATTCTTTCACATTGTTACGGCGTTATGATCGCCAGAGGAGACCTCGGAGTGGAGATTCCGGCTGAAAAGATTCCTCTCATCCAGAAGAGGATCATCCAGAGATGCCGAGTTCGCAAGAAGCCTGTCATCGTAGCCACCCAGATGCTCCACAGTATGATAGAGAACCCTCGTCCTACCCGTGCCGAGGTATCTGATGTAGCCAACGCCATCCTTCAGTGCACAGATGCCATTATGCTAAGCGGCGAGACTGCGTCAGGAAAGTACCCTCAGGAAGCGGTAAGGACAATGAGCCGCATCGCTATCGAGACAGAGGAGTCTCTCCAGACACCTCCGGCACTCAGCTTCGAGAACGTCACAAAGCCTATCGCAGCTGTGCTTGCCAAGTCAATTGTTGAAGCTGCTTTATCATTGCCAGTCAAGGCGATAATCCTTGACACTTGGAGTGGTAGAACAGGTAGATATCTTGCAGAATTCAGACCTAAGGTACCTATCTATGCAATGTGCTATAGAGGCTTTACAATGCGTGAACTTGCGTTGACTTATGACATCTACGGCTATCCGTTCGATGTCACCGGAACCAAAGAAGGCTTCGTGACCAATGCACTGAAAATACTGATGGAAGACGGAAAGATCGAGAAAGGCGATCTCGTAGGCTTCATCGGAGGAAGCTTCAACGACGAGCTTGGAGCCAGCTATATGGAATTCAAATACGTATAATGAAGTACGGATACTGGAAAATATTGACCTTTGTCACATTGCTTATGACATTTACTGCAGCAGAGTCATCTGCACAGGAAAATGTCATCGGCACGACCTGGTCCTTTTCCGGTATCGGTATTACATATGAAAGGCACATTGACGAAGGCACATTTGCCAGCGTCGCTGTGAAGAGCGAAATGACTGATGCATTCCTGGGAAGAAGAGACAGGGTGGGGATGAGCGCTTCATTCACCTGGAACCTTGTCTTTGCATCAGTGAGGTCAAGAAACGACCTTGAAGTAAAATTCTATGCTGGACCTGGCGCCGCAGTCGGATATAACAGCGATATGCGGTCTCAGTATGGAATGTTCTTCGGATTGAAGGGTAGTGCAGGAGCAAGATGCAGTTTTGACAGAAACATAGATCTTGCTGTAGGTATAGCACCTGTTTTGGGGCTGCACAGATATGTCGGTCCAGACGGGAATGCCATACTGAAGTACTACACAACCGGAATTCTTCAGACAATTATGCCTGAAATCGTCATAGCATACCGATTCTGATTGAAATGAAGAGACTTGCTACCATATTATTGATAATATGCGCATTTAACATAAATGTTAATGCGTATAACAAAAATGTTAGCAACGTTCCAAGGCTTACTTTTGGCGCAGAATGGGGGTATGTAGGCACATTTCACTATGCTTACAGCTTCAATTTCTTCGCGACAGAAGGATACCGTTTCAATAAGACCGGAAGCAGCTTCAATTGGTCTAACAATGGAGAAGTGAACCTGCATCTCGGATACAATTTGAACCATCATTGGAACCTGGCATTGTATGGCGGACTGACAGGACTGATGAATATGCACAACGCTGTTCCGATATCATTGAGGGCTACGTATCTCTTCGGAGAAGATCACCTTGCAGACAGGTGGCTTGCATTTGCTGATCTTGGCACAGGAGTAGACATCAAGAAGGAGCCGCAGGGAATATTGTCAGGCAAGCTGGGAGGAGGATACAGATTCTCCTTGAGCAGAGACACTAAACTTGATATAATAGCAGCATTGAGACTGACACATACACACCCTCAGATCATCAGTGAGAATGAAATCATCAGTCTTAAATGGGTAAACAAAAACAGTGCATTCCTTAGTGCCATTTTTATAGGAATTTCGTTAACTCTTTAATAATCAAATATATGGCAATAGCAATCAATTTGAACAAGACCGAGAGGATTCTTTTCTGCGCAAGCAAGTGGTGGGGTGACCCAGATATGCCGGACACAATGGAATATCCGACTGTAGAAGTTACAGAAGAAGGGGAGACCTACGATTATCCTCTTACATTCCTCTGCCAGATCAACTGCGAAGACATCGCGGCGATGGACAAGACGGGACTTCTTCCAAAGGAAGGTATGCTTTATTTCTTTGCTGCCATAGACAAGTGGATCGGATACGAAAGCCCAACAGCAAACGGTGCTGGCGAATGGCCAAAGGGCTATGTATCAGTGAAATACGCGAAATCAATCAACTTCGAGACATTCAGATCATCTGTAATGGTGGATGAGGAAGATCTTTCAGTTGCAGAACCGGAACTCGAGATGACCTTCGAAGAATGTGCTGACGATGCACAGGGCCACAAGATTCTCGGAGTTCCTGCATATCCTGAAGTCATCAAGGAATATCCTGATATGCTGAACCTTCTTCAGATCGAAATCAGCAGCGACGTAAAGCTGAACATTATGATGAAGGAATCTGATCTCAAATTCGGAAACTGGAAGCGCGCAAAAGCATTCCTGCTCAGCAGATAATCATTCAAGTAATCAACAGATAAATTTCTATAAAAAGACTCTCGAACATCTGGAGGGCACTGAAAAAGTCCTCATAGAGGTCTGACAAAATTATCGAGGAAATGTTCATTCATTTGGATATTTCCTCGATTTTTTGTAACTTAACCTTTGTAAATCAAAGAGTTATGTTACCAAGTCAAGGCACAATACAGTTCAGTAATCATTCAGTATTATATGATTTACTCATCCCGAAGGATCATCTTCTTCGTAAAATAAACGACCTTATAGACTTCAAT
>JAFYWC010000047.1 GCA_017546585.1 Bacteroidales bacterium | reverse complement strand
TTGAGATAGTCGGAGAACCCGAGTGCTCCTTCACCTGAGTTCATCTTCAGTAGAGCGAAAGCGAACGAGGCTCCGAGAAGTTCGAACACCATTGACACAGTTGTCGAAGTTGGCATTCCAAGCGAGTTGAACGCATCCAGGAGGATGATGTCCGTCACCATGACAGCAAGGAAGATATACATCAGCTCGCTGAATGCGAAATGCTCCGGCTGGAAGATGCCGTGACGGGCTATGTCCATCATACCGTTGCTCATTGTCGCTCCGCAGAACACACCGAGTGCTGCCACTATGATGGCTGTGCGGAATTTCGCAGCCTTGGCGCCGACTGCTGAATTAAGGAAATTAACCGCGTCGTTGCTCACTCCCACCCACAGGTCTGAGACCGCAAGGGCAAACAGGAAGATCACAAAACATAAATAAATCCATTCCATATCTGATAATATTTGAATCTGCATAATCTTTCGGCTGCAAAATTACCCTATGCAGATTTCACGACTTTTGCAGATTCATTAAAGTTCTGATACAGACCTGTTACAAATCCATTAAAATTGAATTTTATGGGACAATCATATCTAATAATGAGTATTTTTGCATCAAATCAGAATGGCTTATGACAACAGAAAGCATATTGATAGTAGACGACGAGGAGACCTTGTGCGAGGTTCTCAAGATCAATCTTGAAAACGAAGGATACGACGTCGACACGGCATTGAGTGCAGAAGAGGCCCTCAGGATGGACCTCAGGAAGTATTCGCTGATACTGCTTGACATCATGATGGGAGAGATCAGCGGAATACGTTTGGCCAGGATGCTGAAGGCCGACGTCAGCACAGCCGACATACCTATTATATTCTGCACGGCGCGAGACTCCGAGGATGACATGGTCAAGGGTCTGAACCTCGGTGCGGACGATTACATAACAAAGCCCTATTCAGTAAGGAACGTCATTGCGAGGGTGAAGACGGTGTTGAGAAGGACATCAGGACAGAAGGTAGCCGAGCGGAACAACACACTGTCGGTCGACGGACTTTCCCTGGATCTTGACCTTAAGACATGCAGCGTCGACGGTGAAGAGGTAAAGCTGACAAAGAAGGAGTTCGAGCTGCTGGCATTCCTTATAGCGAACAAGGGCAAGATATGCTCCAGGGACCAGATTCTGGCAAACGTCTGGAGCGATGAAGTGATTGTCCTTGACCGCACCATTGACGTGAACATCACGCGAATACGCCAGAAGATCGGACAATATGGCTCATGTATAATCACCAGAGCAGGATTCGGATATGGCTTCAGGAATTAGTCTTTCTTATCACAAGAGGCTCTTCACCCTGCTGCTGAGCTGCATTTGGGTGATGGTGTTCTGCTTCATCGGATTCCAGTACTACAGGGAAAAGCAGTTCAAGACCGAGGTCCTTAACGCACAGCTGCAGCTGAGCAACAGCCACATACTGGGAGCCCTTGAATCAGGGATTGCCATGGAGGATTATGTCCATGCCATTCCTCTCCCCTTCGACGACGTAAGGATAACCTTGATAGGCGATGATGGTGTCGTGACCTATGACAGCATGCATAGCGCGGATTCGATGGACAACCACATCTCACGTCCGGAGATCCAGGCAGCGATGCAGAAAGGCAGCGGATATAACATCAGCCGCAAGTCTGCAAGCGACGGAAATCTGTATTTCTATTCCGCGACAAGGGGTGACGGGATGATAGTAAGGACAGCGGTTCCTTACTCATCGTCGCTGCGAGACCTCCTGAAGGCCGACTGGACTTTCGTATGGGTGATCATATTCATAAGTTTGCTGATCAGCGTAGCGGGCTATTTCTCGGCCCTCAAGCTGGGAAAGACAATAGAGAGTGTAAACAAGTTCAGGGAAGAAGAAAACGCTTTGAGGGAGGAGCAGGAGAAAAGCCGGCTCAAGAGGCAGCTCACGAACAACATCAATCATGAGCTGAAGACTCCGGTAGCCTCGATACAGGTATGCCTTGAGACCCTTCTTTCTGGAATCACGCTTTCGGAAGATAAGAAGCAGGAGCTTATAGAAAGGTGCTATATGCATAACGAAAGGCTCAGAAACCTCCTGCGTGACGTTTCGCTCATCACCAGGATCGAGGACGGCACCAGCACGATAGAGAAGGAAGAAGTGGTGATTAATGACCTTCTGGACGAGATAGCATATGAACTCTCCGTCATTCCGGAGGAAGAGAGGATGTCGCTGAAGATCGATTTCAGAGAGAGAGTAGTGGTCAATGGCAACCAGTCGCTCATAGGATCGATATTCAGGAATCTGACGGAGAACGCAATATCCTATTCGGAGGGAAAGACAATATATATAACCCTTGCAGAGAACACCCAAGACTCCTGCAGGATCATTTTCGAGGACGACGGTCAGGGTGTGGATGAGAGCAAGCTGCCGAGACTCTTCGAAAGATTCTACAGGGTGGACAAGGGACGCTCAAGGAGCAAGGGAGGAACTGGACTGGGCCTGGCGATAGTCAAGCATGCAGTGCTCTTCCATGGAGGTACAATCAGCGTCACCAACCGCCCTCAGGGAGGACTCAGGTTTGATTTCACGCTTAAGAAACAGTTCTGACATGCCAAAACTCAGCCGAAATGCAATGATAGGATACCCTTGTGGCATCATTACCGGTGTTGCATACGGACTCAATCCCCTGTTCGCAAAGCCACTGATCAATGCTGGTGCTTCCATAGAATCCATCCTCTTCTTCAGATACACGATAGCGGTTCTTCTTCTGGGTGGCTATCTGCTGATCAGAAAGGAGAGTTTCAAGATAAGCCTCAGACAGTCTGCTATCCTTCTTGCATTAGGACTTCTGTTCACTGCCAGCAGCATATTCCTCTTTGAATCATACAAGTATATTGCTTCGGGCCTTGCGACCACACTCGTCTTCCTCTTTCCCGTCCTTGTGGCCATCATCATGGTGTTCCTCAAGGTTGTTCCCTCTTGGCCGGTATGGCTTTCTATTGCAGTAACATTCGCCGGAGTTGTCATAATGACAGGAGGTACAGGAGAAGAATGCGTGAATCCTGTCGGAGTGTGGCTGGCAATAGCCTCTGCGTTTGTCTATGCCCTATTTATAGTCATAATCAACCGCAGCAAGAGGATCTCCACCATATCAAACTCCCTGCTTACATTTTACGCGCTTTCCGTAGGTGCTGCCGTTTTCTTCACAAAAAGCCTATGTTCCGGCACTGAACTGATGAACGGGATAGAAGGCGCGAACGCATGGTTCAACCTTGTCGGTCTGGCCATTTTCCCGACCATAGTATCTACTGCCACTCTCGCTGTTGCCACCAGAAACATCGGGGCTACAAAGGCTTCCGTTCTCGGCGTCTTCGAACCGGTTACAGCCATTCTTGTTGGAACTATGGTATTCGGAGAAGCACTCACCTCGAATATAGTCATAGGCATCGTTATATCAGTCATCGCTGTGACCTTTATGATTGCGGCCACAAAACGTTGAAGTTTTAGTACTTCACGATGACAACGACATGATAGATTTTCTACTTTTGCAATGAACAAACGATCCTGAATATTTGAAGGTTATAGTTTCACATTAAGTGTATAGTCATATGTCAGAAACATTTGAAACCAATGCCCAAGAGGTCTTGACAATGGCATCAGGCATCAAGAGTCATCTTTCGGAGGTGGCGCATCTCGGAATCGATAGTCTGTCTTAATATCAGACCGCAATATTTTCGTATCCTCACACAGTGTGGGGATACGAATTTTTATTTCATGACTACAATCCTACAAGGCTATTGAACAACGGAACGATCACTGCCGTAAGGATTCCCATCAGAGCTATCGACAGGCCGCTTATAGCTCCTTCTATCGCACCCATTTCTATAGCTCTGGCTGTACCCAGTCCATGTGAGGAGCAACCCATAGCCAGCCCTTTCGCAACCGGATCTTTAATGCCGAAGAGTTTCAGAGCGAAAGGACCGACAAGCGCACCGATGAACCCTGAGATTATAACAGAGACAGCTGCAAGAGAAACATCACCACCCGCCGATCTCGTAATATCCATAGCTATCGGTGTCGTAACCGATTTCGCTTCGAGAGCCTTGACAAAAAACTCGTCCAATCCAAGAACCGGACACAGCAGATATACTGAAACAACTCCGACAATACTACCAGCCACTACGGCAGACATGATACCAGCAATATTTTCCCTGATTGTCTGTCTGTGCTTATACAGAAGATATCCGAGTGAGACAACGCTCGGCCCTAACATGAAGTCGATGAGAGAATTTGACTGGATATAGAATTCAGGAGATATGTCAAACAACTTGATTACTGCGATGATTACCGGTATGCTGATGACAAAGGGATGAAGAAGAGCAATGCCGGACTTTCTCCTGAGCCATACGCCGAGAAGATATGCTCC
>JAFYWC010000046.1 GCA_017546585.1 Bacteroidales bacterium | reverse complement strand
GCACCTTGGCTGCGGTTACACCCTTTGCTGAGCCTGACATTTCGTCGAAGGCGATTGAAGGAACGTACTTCATGATAGTTTAAGTTTTAGGGGTTTAACAATATATAGTATCAAACATACTATCGCTATTATGATGAGGCCAAGCATCCAGCCTCCCATCTTCATTTTGAAGGTCTGCCATCCGGTGAGTTCTTTCTCCACTTCCACTGTCTCATAGACGACTACATCCTTGAAGACTACACTGTCGCGATAGACAATCTTGGTCTGAACTTCCACCGGCTGCTGCACTGGTTTGGTCTCAAGAGAATGAGAAAGCAATCCATCAGACACTGACGCGGAACTCATAGCATATTCGTTCTCGAGAAAGGAAACAGTATCAGCAGTGACAATCTTCTCTACGATCCTGGGGACTTCAAGAAAGACCGTGTCCGTCTGAAACACCGTCTCGATGCGGGTTTCTGTGATGATCTTCTCTGACGGTGCAGCCTGGCGGGCAGTCGCACAGGCTACACACAAAGCAGAGAAAAGAACGAGGGTGATAAAGTTTTTCATAGGTTAGGTTTATTTGTCTGCTTTCTTCAAAAGCTCTGCTTCGAACTTATGGAACTTGATGTCGTAGGATGCCTTGACGCCCAGTATCGCACCGCAGAGTACCAGGAGCTCACTCACGATCGAGATCGCAGAATATGTGATCTCTCCAAGCGGCTCGATCCAGAACAGACACACCATCGCAATGAGGACTCCAAAGCTGAAGCTAGCTATCGCAAGTCCACCCTGCAGACGCGTAATCTCTATATGGGACATCTTTGGCATAAGTGCTATTCTTTATTTCTGACACAAGCGGCATAAAGGAAGTTATCCTTAGGATATCCACCCCAGCCCCACGGAATATTCTTGACTGTCAATACTGCATCTTTGATGGTTGCCTGAAGCATATCGACACCATAGGTCTGAATTGAATTGATATTGTCAGCCACAAATGGAAGCTCGATGTCTACATCAGTTGGGAAACCGCCCAGCTCGACAATATCATCAGAAGGCTTAGACTGAGTATTATAGCTTCCGGTCATCAGACCAATAAGGCACCAGCCATCTTCTACGAAGCAAGTTTTATAATAGCCGTAATTATTCGTTGAGGTTGTGTTGTTCAAGGTAAGATTGACCTCTGTACCTACCTCAAATACGCCTCTCTGCCCCTTAGGGACATACAAGCTGAGAAGATAGATGGTGTATTCGTCAGTCTGTTCAGGCCAAAGGTCCAGTTTCTCAATGCAAACAGTCTTACTGTTCTTGATCCAGGTCTTCACTGTTGTTCCGAAGAATTTATCTTCAGCAGAGAACATAATGTAGGCTCCACTGATTCCACTCTTTGGAATTGAGAGTTCCGGCACATAAAGTTCAAGCACCGATGCGGTCTGATAGGCCTCAGACTTATTGCTAAATGTGAACTTAGAATTCAAAACGACCAGCTTCTCGTTCTGAAAGGTGTTGAGCTCGACTGCTCCAGCTCCGAAGTTATTTCCTGTTGATATGATTTTCATGTCGTTGTGATTCTAGTTAGTACTTATAAATTGGTGCAGATCCAAAGACTTCTGCATTTTCAGAATAGTATTCTCCAGCTCGATGTGCAAAGGTTCCTTCGGTTTCTCCTCGCCAGGTATGAATCCATACAGCAAACAAACAAGGTCGACAGAGTTTTTCCCTTTCAGGGCTAGAACAGCGTCCTAGAACATATGATCTGAAATCCGGGATACTCTTGTTAGTCTTCTTAAGTGTAAACTGCCCGGAAGCGACACCAGTGTCGTTTGAGTATTGAGCATCTACCGACAGGATTGTGGATCCGTGTGACAGCTCGAAATCAAGAGTCTCGAATCCCTGGCTATCTGCCACTTCATTCAATGTAACTCGGGCCCTAGGAACATACTCCGTTTGATAAG
>JAFYWC010000045.1 GCA_017546585.1 Bacteroidales bacterium | reverse complement strand
GCTTCGTGGGATGACCCTACAGGTAGCGGCAATCTGATTTTCCAATGGGACTACACTGCTGAAGGGCAGGATGGCAATGAGATGGTGATGGCACTCCATAAGGAAGAGTTCCTTGCCAGCACGGCGGAGAATTATCATAGCTTTGTCAACATCAAGCCGCACGGTACATACGTTGATGATGCCCATTGGGCTATCTTCGAGACCATGGAAGAGTATGCCTCGCCATTGTCGAGTGGCGCCTATGACGGATACGAGGTGGTAGCCTTGACGCCGCTCACTTCTGTCAATGGCTCGGAAGTCTTTAGCGATGATAATATGTTTAACGCTAGCTTGCCTATGCCGGCCACTTTTGTGCAGGACGAAGACAAGGCTCCTGCTTTCCTTCGTGACTATATGTATATGTATGCTCACGATCTCATTGACGGCAGCAGTGCTACGCTTTCGTTCTACCACATCCCAGCCACTTTGCGCTTCAAGATTACCAACAACCGTCCCGGGACGACACGTATCAACAGCGTCAAGGTGACCGTGGTGGATGCCGACGGTAATGAGTATCCGGTAGCTTCGCAGTCAGTATGGTTCGAAGTTAATGCAAATCATAGCCCTGAACTCAAATATAGCGAAGCTTCATACACAGAGCTGGCAGCCTCAATCAATGCAGACCTGGCTCCTGGTGGAAAGTACACCGCCTATGCGCTCGCTTTCCCGCTTGCTGACGACAATGCTTTCAAGGACAAGCAGTTGCGCTTCACCATCGGTGCTCAGAATCCCGACAATGAATACCTCTCTTTCGTTCTTGACGGGGCAAAGATTGCCGGAGCTAACAACCTATATGACGATGACCTCTACAACTGGGTAGGCGGCAAGTCATACACCATCAACGTGGGTCTCAATGATGCTGTTACGGGACTTGTGTTGGATAAGGATGTGCTCGAACTCAATTATGCTGAGAGTTATACACTGACAGCCACAGTCACTCCGGATGATGCCTACAGCAAGAGTGTGATATGGAGCACTGCTGACGAATCAATTGCCAGAGTTAATGATGGTAAGGTAACAGGTGTGGGCTACGGCACGACAACCATCACTGCCACAACGCCTAATGGCGAGCTTTCGGCTACTTGTACGGTTACCGTGATTATGCCAGTCGAGTCTGTCACCATAGCATTGCCTGCCGACAAAGCCACTATCAAGGTGGGCGAGACATTGTCACTCTCTGATTTTACTACGGTCAATCCGGATAATGCTACCTATAAGCACCTTACTTGGAGTAGCAGTAATAATAAGGTGGCCACAGTCACTAGTGACGGTGTGGTAACAGCCTTGGCAGGTGGAACTACCACCATCACAGCCACCTCAGTCAATGGCAAGACAGCTACTTGCAACATCATTGTACAGGTGCCTGTGGATGGCGGCTTAGGCGATGGCGGCGATATGGGTGGCGACGGTGACGTGAATGTTGGATGGTAATAAAGGAATAAGATTATGAAGAAATATATCACAATCATAGGTATGGCATTGCTTGCATCGTGCAGCAATCCTATCGAGGAAGAGATGGTGACGCCAGGCGCTGAAGAGTGGATCCCTGTCATCACCCGTTCGGGAAGCACAGCGGAGCCGAAAGAATATGCCGTTACGACACGTTGGTGGGATGGTAAAAGCCGTATGGATTATGACGGTGTATTGAGGGTGGAAGGTGAAACTTCAAGCTGGGTTACCGCCACTCCCAAATGGCCAACAGATGAAACAAAGGAGATAGAGGTATTTGCTCTTGATTGCGGCGGTGAATTTGAATATATGGTTGACATATTGGATGATTACAGACAATACCCATACATGGTACATTACTCAAAGGCTACAGCCCAAAACAAGCCTCAGAAGTTTACCATGAAGCATCTGATGGCTCAGCTCAAGGTGAACATTCTCATTCACGAAGAGCAGGAACATGCGCCTTCAGATGCAGAAATTCAGATTGTACGCAACGGATTTATAACGTGTGGAGAAGCTGATGGGGATATTTATTTAGATGTAGAAGGCCGTCGTGCCAGAAGAGTGAGTCTACCAGCTTTCACCAAGGTCTCTACATCTACTCAATCCGGCTACCGCAACGATGATTTCGAGTGCGCTCCTTTCATCGTAGTTCCTCAGACTCTTGCGGCCGGAACAGAGTTTATGACCTTTAAGGTAGAGGATGTGGAATACACCTTTACTCCAAAGACCGACATGAAGCTGGAGCCAGGCAAGGTGCATGTCCTTACGTTGGGCGTCACCTATGACGAAGACCACACAGGAGGATCTATCCCAGTTGTAGAACTGATTGATGTCAAGGTTACCCCTTGGAAGGACGGAGGCACTATTGATGCTGGCGATGCAGAGGATATGACGTGGAAGAATGGCATCAACAAACTTACAGGAGAGTATGAAGCCGCACAGCTCAATGCTGACGATTATTATGAAATCAACAATGCCGGCAATCTCTTCTGGTTTGCCCAGCAGGTTAACGAAGGCGGCGAAGCTGGCAGATACCTCAATGCTATCCTGAAGCAGGATATTGATCTTGAAGGTCGTCCTTGGACTCCGATAGGCACAACAGGAGGCACTACCTCTCAGAGCTTCAGAGGTATATTTGATGGTAATGGCAAGACTATCCGTGGCCTCTATGTCGATGCTCAGCGCAGTGCCTTGGGCTTCTTTGGCGAGGTACGCAAGGGCGTGGTGAAGGACTTCACCATCTACGGTGATGTATTCCTGAACGGAAAGTACAACTACATAGGCGGTGTGATAGGTTCTGCCTGTGGCATTGAAGGCGATAATGGTTCTACCATCTCTGGCATCACCTCGTATGTAAACGTGACGCTTGGCGAAGGAACGCACGGCTCGAACCATGTGGCTGGTCTGATTGGTTATGTAAACCACAACACCACCGTGGAGCGATGCATGTGGCTCGGCGAG
>JAFYWC010000044.1 GCA_017546585.1 Bacteroidales bacterium | reverse complement strand
CCGCGGCCTCGTGAGCGGCTCCCGAAGGAACGAAGTTCCGAAGGGTGGATGGAGCGGAGCGGAACTCTGGCGGAGCCTTCCGACAACTCAATGCCACACTATAGAACACAAGAAACCGACCCTTTTGGGTCGGCTTCTTTTATTATTTGAAATAACGGTTGAAGAGTCCCTGGAAGCCGGCACCGTGACGAGCCTCGTCCTTGCACATCTCGTGAACTGTATCGTGGATTGCGTCGAGGTTCTGCTGCTTTGCGAGTTTTGCGATGCGGAGCTTGTCCTCACAAGCGCCCTGCTCAGCGAGCATTCTCTTCTCAAGATTTGTCTTTGTATCCCATACGCACTCTCCGAGGAGCTCTGCGAACTTTGCAGCGTGCTCAGCCTCTTCCCAAGCGTATCTCTTGAATGCCTCTGCAACCTCTGGATAGCCCTCTCTGTCTGCCTGACGGCTCATTGCAAGGTACATTCCCACTTCAGAGCACTCACCTGCGAAATGGTCACGGAGTCCCTTGAGGATTTCCGGATCAACTTCCTTTGCTGAACCGAGCTTGTGCTCGTCTGCCCAAGTGAGCTCACCGTCTGTTGCAACGATCTCCTCGAACTTCTCTGGACCTACGTGGCAGATAGGGCACTCTGCAGGAGCATTTTCGCCTTCGTGAATATAACCGCAAACCAAGCATCTGAATTTCTTTGTCATAACTGTAAATTTTAAGTCTTGTTAATATTGTAATTTTGAATAATTCTAAATTGATTGTGCTGCAAAGGTAGTGGGTTTTCCGATATTTCCAAACATTTCCTCGAAAAAAATCAAAAAATTTTCAAAATCTTCAAAGTTGTCCGGACTGTGCTGTGTTTTGGCAAATACAAAGGTTATATTTGCATTATAAAAGGACAGATATGAAACCGTTTCTCAGACAGGTGGCGGAACACTATTACTCCACCGGCAATATAAATAACCGCTGTTTCGTTTTCCCGAACAGAAGATCGATGGCTTTCTTCAGGAAGCATCTCAGTGAGGCTGTGGCATCAGATCCGTTTGCAAGGCCGTTGATGGCTCCGGAGATGCTTACGATCAATGATCTCTTCTATAAGGTAAGCGGAGCGGCAGTCACTGATAAGGTGAGGCTGCTGCTGTACCTGTACGAGTCGTATGCCAAGCTGAATCCAAAGGCAGAGCCTCTTGATGAGTTCATCTTCTGGGGCGATGTCATTCTGAGCGACTTCAATGATGTGGACAAGTATCTGGCGGATCCGAGCCAGCTGTTCGCAAACGTGTCTGATTACAAGGCCATCCAGGATTCGTTTTCATATCTGACCGAGAATCAGAGAAAGGCCATAGAGGGTTTCATCAGCCACTTCAGTGATATTTCCGGCAAACTCACGGTTAATCTTGATACAGACAATCCTGATGTGAAGGGGCGTTTCCTTCTTATATGGAATATATTATATAGTCTGTATAAGGATTTCAATGCATCCTTGAATGAGAAAGGGCTGGCATACGAGGGAATGGTGTACAGAGAGGTGGCGACAAGGCTGAAGCAGTCTTCTGCACCTGAGGTCTTTGAGGGTGTGTTGCCGCAGGATACCGTTCTTGTGTTCATAGGACTCAATACATTGAACGAATGTGAGAAGACTCTCTTGAGGAAGTTGAGGGATGCGCATATGGCGGAGTTCTGCTGGGATTATTCCGGTGATATGATAAAGGATCCACAGAACAGGTCTTCTCTGTTTATGCGTGACAATGTGATAGAGTTTCCACAGGTTGCGAACTGGGATGCCGACGGGCTGCAGGTTCCTGAGATCAATGTGGTAAGTGTATCTTCTTCCATCGGTCAGGCGAAGCGTCTTCCGGATATCCTGGCTTCTGTGCCAGTCGCTGACGAGTGTGCGGTGGTTCTTCCGGATGAAGGGCTTCTTGCTCCCGTATTGAACTCGATACCTTCTTCTGTGCAGGATATCAATGTGACAATGGGTCTTCCGATGCGTGGAAGTCTTCTTTATGTGATGATGGAGACTGTTGCGTCGATACAGATGCATATGGCGTACAGGCGTGGCAGTTGGCATTTCTACCATAAGCAGGTGCGTGACCTTTTTTCGAACGAGTTCTTCCGCAGCGCTGTGGATGAGAAGAGTGCTGAGATCATAAGCAAGGTCAAGGCTGATGCCAAGTACTATATTCCGCAGGAGGACCTTTGCGGAACTCCGCTTCTTGATATGGTGTTCCGGCCGGTTGTGCGTGACCCTAAGTCGCGTGACAGGGAGCAGATCCGTTCTTTCGCCGCATATCAGCAGGACGTGGTCTCTTTCGTGGCTTCTGCAGTTGCTGAAGATGTGGAAATGGCATTGGAACTTGAATATGCTAAGGAATACTATAAATGTATAAATATGCTTCTGGACAGTCTCGGTGCTGTCGGAAGCGGTCTTGAGATTCTTCCGCTTACATATATACGTCTGCTGTCCCAGCTTCTTTCGATGCTGTCGGTCCCATTCCGCGGTGAGCCACTCAAGGGCCTCCAGATTATGGGTCCGCTCGAGATACGTGCGCTTGATTTCACTCACCTTGTAATTATGTCTGCGAATGAGGGCGTCTTCCCTAGAAAGAGCGTCAGCTCTTCGTTTGTGCCGCCGGAACTTCGAAAAGGCTTCGGCCTTCCGACATATGAACTACAGGACGCGATCTGGGCCTATTATTTCTATAGGATGATATCAAGGGCAGAGAAGGTGTGGATGATGGTGGATTCCAGGACTGAAGGCCTGAAGTCGGGCGAGGAGAGCAGGTACATCAAACAGCTTGAATATCATTTCGGTGTGCCGCTCAACAGATATGTGGTCAAGTTCGACGGTATGATGGCTTCGGATGTCCAGGAGATAGTGAAGACAGAAGAGGATGTCCAAAAGATCCGTGAGACGGTGCTTTCTGCAACTGCTGTCCAGAATTATCTTGCCTGTCCGGCGAAATTCTACTATGCTGTGGTGAAGGGATTGCAGAAAGAAGAGGAAGTGGCTGAATCGCTGGACTATGGAATGTTCGGTAATGTCTTCCACGAGGTGATGCGCTCGATTTACACCTCGGAGTCTGCTATGGCTGTGGACTTCTTCTTTGACAGGACAGGAGATGCGGAACGTTCGCTGACTGATGTGCAGACACGTATCACCAAGGAATACATAAAGTCTTGGCTGAAACGCGAAGGCGATATAAAGGCCAAGGTGAAGGCTCTCATAATCAATGAGATGAATGCTGTCGATATCAGCGGAAGAAACATCGTTGTGACTGATGTGATCGTTCGCTATGTAATGAAGACACTTCAGAGAGACCTGGAACTTCTTGATGAGGCAGGACGGGACTATTTCGAAATCATCGGTAGAGAACTCAACGTAAGAGGCGAGTTCCACGGGTTCAGGTTCAAGGGATTCATCGACCGTCTGGACAGTTTCGACAGCGGCGAGGTGCGTGTAGTGGATTACAAGACCGGTAAGGTCTTGGATGAAGATATCGACATTGATGACTTGAACGCAACTGTAATCGCTGACAAGATTTTTGCTGAGGATGTCAAGGACAGACCTAAGATAGCCTTCCAGTTTTATATCTATGACCTGCTGCTTTCCGGCAGGAAAGAAGTGGAAGGAAAGCGTCTTTCGAACTGTGTCTATTCGACCTCACGTCTGTTCGCGGACAAGCCGAAGGTCGTGCCGGTCAATGAGAAGTTCTATGATGCGGTGTCAGTTCATCTTGAAGAGTTGCTTGACGAGATGACAGATATGGAGAAGGGATTCCGTAGGACAGAGGAAGTGTCGACCTGTGGATATTGTGATTTCAGGAATATATGCGGTAGATGATATGCTGAAGATAATGAAAGCCTCGGCAGGCTCAGGTAAGACCTACACGCTTGCCAGAACATATATTAGCCTCCTTTTGAAGCAGGAAGACAGGTATGCCTATAGGCATATATTGGCTGTGACCTTTACCAACAAGGCCACAGAGGAGATGAAGAGCCGCATCTTGAAGGAACTCTTTGTCCTTTCGCAGGATCCGAGAAGTTCCGGATACTATGCCGACTTCGTACCGTCGTTGTTTGCGGATGAGGAGACGTTGAGGCAGAAGGCCGGCAGGGTGTTGAGGGATATCCTCCACGACTATACCGCCTTTGCCGTGAGCACGATCGACAAGTTCTTCCAGCAGACACTCAAGGCCTTCTCGCGAGAGATCGGTCAGTTTGCGTCATATCAGGTGGAACTGGACAGAAAGTCTCTTGTAGCGGAGAGTGTAGACCGCATTCTGGACTCATTGACAGAGGATGATCATAACCTCTTGAAATGGCTCACAGACAATGTGTTGGAGCAGATCGAGCAGGGTGGAAGATATAGTACGGACGCTAATCTTATGGAGATGGCTTTGCGTCTCAAGTCGCCTCAGCGACAGGAGGCGATGGAGCGTATGGGCTTCGATGACAAGGAGGCATTCTCTATGGAGAAACTTCTTAAGATCAGGGAGGCTTGCCGCGATATTATCGTGTCGTTCCGAAAGAAAGTAAAGGAAACTGCCCAGGCTGCGCGCAGTGTGCTGACAGAGGCAGATGTGCGCCCTGAGGACAGCAACAGGGGATTCCTGAAGGCTCTGGACAATTATGTCTCGCTCAAGGATAATGAAGATCCGAAGCCTCCGACAGCATCGTTTATGTCCAAGGCTCCGGACAGCGAACAGTGGTTTTCAAAGGCGAAGGCCAAGACTCTGCTTCCAAAGGTATACCCGTTCCTGGAGGCGCCGCTTAATGATTTCTGTGAACTGTGGGATACTGAGTTTAAGGTGTACAGCACCGCCTGTATCCTTGACGGACAGATATATGGACTTGGTGTGGCTGGTGAACTCAACCGCACGTTCAATGAACTTATGAAGGAGAAGAACGTCCTTTGCATCGATGACTCCAACTCGATTCTGAAAGGCATCATAGACGGTTCTGACGCTCCTTTCGTATACGAGAAGACAGGAGTCCGCTATGACCATTTCCTTTTGGACGAGTTCCAGGATACTGCCAGTGTGCAGTGGGCAAACTTCAGCCCGTTGGTGCACAACAGTGATTCCCAGGGAGGAGAGAGCCTGATCGTGGGTGACGTGAAGCAAAGTATCTACAGGTGGAGAGGTTCAGACTGGAAACTGCTGGACTGTGTGGTTCCGGATGAGTTTCCCGGACATAAGGAAGAGGTGCTCGATACAAATTATCGAAGCCTCGCGAACATCGTGAACTTCAACAATGCCTGTTTCGTGGCTGCGGCTGAAGTGCTGGATGCTATGAACGGTGCGGAAAAGGATGGTCCGTTGTCAAGAATCTATGCGGACGTGCAGCAGAAAGTGGCGAGAAAGGGTGCTCATACGGGTAGTGTAAGCGTGTCCTTCTGTACGAAGGAGAATGAACTTCAAACCGTCCTTGCCAGTGTCAATGAGGCTAGGGAAGCCGGAGCAAAATTGTCTGACATCGTGGTGCTGGTGCGAAGCAATGCGATTGGAGAGGATGTCGCTACATTCTTGATTGACAATGGAATAACAGTGATCACTGACGACTCTCTCAAGGTTCGCAGCTCTGTGACTGTGCGTCGTCTGGTATCCCTCCTTTCATATATCGACAATCCGGAAGATACAGTCAACAGCTTCCTTGCCGACTCTATGGAGATAGAGGTTCCTAAGGGATGTACTTCTCTTGTTGATATGGCTGAGGCACTGCTTAGAAGCATCAAGGAGACTGATGCAAACGAGACTTGGAAGGGTGAGGTTCTGCATATCCAGTCGTTTATGGACGGACTTCAGGACTTTGTCGCTACGTCGGGAAACAATCTCCGTGGCTTCCTGAAGCATTGGGAGACTGACGACTCGTCAATCAGTTCGCCTTCTGCTGGTGAAAGCGTGAGGGTGATGACCATACACAAGTCAAAAGGTTTGGATTTCCCATATGTGATCATTCCTTTTGCTGAAAATATAAAACTTTACAAGGCTGACAGCTGCTGGTGTGCTCCGGATCTCAAGTCCACTCCGTTGGAGGATGTGGCTGAAGGAGTGTATGATGTCCTCCTCTCGAAATCTTCGGAGTCCACATTGTTCTCGGAACATTACAAGGCAGAGAACTTCCTGCAGCAGGTCGATAATATCAATACGCTCTATGTGGCTATGACCAGAGCGTCCCTTGGTATGCATATCATTGCCCAGACTCCGTCTACTAAATGTCTGACTGCGGTGCAGGACGGTGATCTCACTCAGTTTGCTGATTTCTCGCAGATTCTTTATTGGCTTGTCTCGGCGTCTCGCAGACTTGAAGACGTGAGAAGGAGTGCTGATGAAGGTGTGATCCGCTTTGATTACGGTGAAATGGTTGATTTCAATGCGGTCAGAAAAGATGATAGGTCGGCCTTTATGCAGTTCCCGGTGCAGAAGGGTAACGAGTGTCCTTCCTATCCTTTGAACGGACGACTCAAGGTCTCGACTGATTCACAGGATTTCTTCTCTTCGGATGGAAACGTCGGAATGAATGCGTCCAACAGGATCAGGGGAGTCGTGCTTCACGATATCCTTGCCCGTATCAAGGTGGTTTCAGATCTTGACAAGGCTGTGAAATCGGCATTGGCGACAGGTGAAATCTCAGAAGATGAGGCCTCTGAAATCGTTCAGTTCCTGTCTGACAGTCTTAAGGAGGCGGAGCAGAAGGGATGGTTCCCGGAGAAGTCTGAGGCTGTGTACAATGAGATTAGCCTTATCGATACAGACGGAGAGGTGTGCCGTCCTGACCGCGTGGTCATAAACGGCGGAAAGGTGGTGATCGTCGACTATAAGTTCGGTGAGCATTACAGGAAGTATGAGAGGCAGATGGTGAAATATGCCGGAATATGGAAAAGGATGGGCTACACCTCGGTTGAAGCATATCTGTGGTATGTCCACACCGGCGAAATCAAAAACGTAAAATAGCTCCTCTTCGTATGCCCCTTTAGGATATTATTTCGTATATTTGCGAGTTAAGGACAAATAAGAAATGAACACTATGGAGAATAACGATATCGATACTTGTAAACTGCTGTACAACACGGAGAGAGTAAGGCTTTACATTCCTGAGTACGGCCGTAATGTCCAGAAGATGGTGGGCTATCTGAAGACTATCGAGGATAGGGAGAAACGCAACGAGCAGGCAAGGGCTGTGATCAAGGTTATGGAGATCATCAATCCGGCAGTGCGTCTTCAGGATAACTATGAGCAGAAGCTTTGGGACCATCTTCACATCATTTCAGGATTCAGTCTCGATGTGGATTCTCCGTATCCGCTTCCGGAACCGGAAAGCCTCAATGAGCGCCCTTTGCCGGTGCCTTTCGAGAAACGCCCTATCAAGGCTACACATTACGGAAGAAATATAGAGAACATCATTGAACTCATTGCCTCGACAGAGGACGGTGACAAGAAGACCGAGATGATCAGGTCGCTTGCAGTCTATATGAGACAGCAGTATCTCATATGGAACAAGGATACCGTGGCTGATGAGACTATCCTCAAGGATATAGAGAAACTTTCCGACTATAGGATCCAGATTCCAGAAGGAATGCAGATCGGAAAGGTGGAGTCTGGTGCCTCATTCGCCCGTCCAGGCGCCCAGCACCAGAAGAACAACAACAAGAATCAGAGACAGAAGAACAATCAGAGAAACTGGAAACAGCACAAGTAAAATATGGCTGCAAAGAAGAAGAGTATCAGATTCAAGAAACTGGATAAACACCAGAAATCAATATTGTTGAAATGTTCAGGCGGAGCCGTTTTCGGCTTTGCCTTGTTTACTTTGGTATCTACTCTGTCCTATCTTTTCACTTGGAAGGCAGATCAGAGCCTTCTGTCTCATCCGGAGATGATGGACAGGAGCGTCGATGTGCTTAACTGGGGTGGCAAGATGGGTTACACCTGGAGCCATTTCCTTATGTCTGACTTCCTCGGGTTCGGAAGTTTTGTGCTTGTGTTCCTCCTTGGAGCCTGCGCATACAGACTTTTCTTCTGGCAGAAGAGCATCGGTCTCCTTAGAATGACATTCGTGACAGTAAGCGGTGCCTTCCTTATGTCGATGATTCTGTCTCTCTTCGGATCCGACTCATTGTTCGGAGGTGGATTGGGAGGAGATGCCGGTCAGGCGGTCGTTTCCGGTATGATGAATCTTGTCGGACCTGTAGTTGCAGTCTTCATAATATTTGCACTTGCAGTGCTTTGGCTGCTGTTCGTGAACGGAAGGTTTGCTCAGTGGTTTGCTGAGACCGGAGAGGCGAAGGCGGTAGCCGAAGACCCGGAGGTCGTGCCTGTGGCAGAGCCGGCAGTCGAGGAGGTAGAACTGCCGTTTGAGGATGCTGCAGAGGAACCTGTGGAGTATCCGGAAGCAGTAGCTGAGTTTGATCCTGAGGTTGTTCCCGAAGTGGAGCCAGAGGTGGTCACAGAGGTTGAAGAGGAAACTGAACTTGAAGTTGAAGATGTGGCTGAGCCGGAGACAGAACCGGAGACAGAGCCGGAGGCTGAACCGGTCGCTCAGATGGAAGTCATCCGCAATGACGACCTTTCTGCACCTGTAACTGAGGAACTCCCAAGGATCGACAACAGAGAGGAACTTCAGCGCTATGAGTTCCCTTCTCTGGACTTGCTTAATGACTATGCTGACGGTCGCCATAAGGTGAGTCAGATGGAACTTGACATAAACAACAACCGAATCAGGAATACTCTTCTTAACTATAAGATCGAAGTGGACAAGGTTACGGCTGTTGTAGGACCTACTGTGACTTTGTACAAGGTGTTCCCGGCTCCTGGAGTGAGAGTGTCGGCTATCGAGAATGTGCACAGAGAGGTGGCTATGGCTCTGGGAGTAAACGGAGTACGTGTTGTTATGCTGCCGGACAGCGTGGGCATTGAGGTGCCGAACAGCACGCCTTCAATCGTTCCGTTGAAGTCTATGCTCAACGATGACTCCTTCAGAAACAGCGATGCTGAGCTTCCGATCGCGATCGGTTACACAATCACACAGAAAGTAAAGACATTTGACCTTACAGATGCTCCACACCTTCTTGTTGCAGGTGCGACCAAGCAGGGTAAGTCTGTGGGACTCAACGTAATCATTTCCTCTCTCCTTTATACAAAGCATCCTTCAGAGCTTAAGTTTGTATTCGTTGACCCTAAGATGGTGGAGTTCACTGCATACAACTCGCTCCTCAAGCATTATCTTGCTGTGCTTCCGCTTGCGGCAAGCGAGGAAGACGAGCGCAAGAACGCAATTGTGAAGACACCTAAACAGGCGGAGCAGGTGCTCAACTCCCTTTGCATCGAGATGGATGAGCGATACAATCTTCTTGCTCTTGCCGGTGAGAACGACTTCAAACTCTACAATGAGAAATACAAGGACCGTCATCTTCTTCCGACAGATGGCCACAAATACCTTCCATATCTCGTGGTGGTCATTGACGAGTATGCGGACCTTATTATGGCAGGAGGTGCAACACCTGAGGCAAAGAAGGCGGCGAAGAATATCGAGGCTTCTATCATCCGTCTTGCACAGAAGGGTAGAGCTGCCGGTATCCACGTGATCATCGCAACGCAGAGACCATCCGTGAATGTCATCACAGGTTTGATCAAGGCCAACTTCCCTACACGTATCGCCTTCCGAGTGCTTTCAGGAACAGACTCAAGGACAATTCTTGACTCTACCGGCGCGGAGAATCTTATCGGAAAGGGAGATATGCTGTACTATGCCGGTGTGAAGATGGAGCGTATCCAATGTGCCCTTGTAAGTATGGCGGAGATCAACAAGATTACCAGGTTCATCGGGGACCAGACCGGCTACAAGAAGTGCTACAGTTCTCCATATTATCTGCCTGTGCCTGAATCACAGGACGGCGAGACAAGTGGCGGCTCTATCGATATCCAGAATCTCGACCCGCTCTTTGAGGAGGCTGCAAAGATGGTAGTCACTACACAGAAAGGCTCCACTTCCGACCTTCAGAGAAGATTGGGTATGGGATATGCAAGAGCAGGTCGTGTGATGGATCAGCTCGAGGCCGCTGGTATTGTGGGCCCTCAGGAAGGCTCAAAGCCACGTCAGGTATTGGTGTCAGATCTCGCGGAACTGGATCAGGTTATTGCTCCGTTCCTGCAACCGTAACGAATGATGAAGAAATTTTATATTGTCATAATGCTCCTGCTGTCCTATGCGGGAGCTGTTTCTGCACAGATGAGGAATCCTTTAGGTGAGTTATACTCGTCTTTCTCGTCGTCCTGTGTGGTCTTGGAATGTGCTTATACCGTCAATATGTCTCAGACACGCATTTCCGGCACTGCGGTTGTAAAGGTGCAGGATGAGGCGTATCAGATGGTAGGAAACGGCCTTGAGGTTCTTTGCGACGGAGAAATCGTGTGGACTATGGATCCTGTAGCAAAGGAGGTCATCATTGAGGAAGTCGGCACAGAGTCCATAGCATTTATGAACAATCCCGCTCTGCTTTTCATTAATCTCAGCAGTGCCTTTGATGTCAGAAAGGAAACAGCTTCTGAGGGTTCGATCTTTTATGAACTGATTTCTAAGGTCGACTGCGGAATGTATGGCGCAGACCTTACTGTGTCTGATGACGGATGTCTTAAGAGAGGTGTCTTCAGCCTTACAGACGGCAATACAGTGATTGTGGATGTAAGGTCTATGAAGCAGACAAAAAAAGAACCGGTCACTTCATTCCGCCCTTCATCAGAATTTGATTCAGACTGGATAGTGACCGATCTCAGATAATATTTCTGTATTTTACTTCTTTGCTAGCGTACGCATCTTACTGATGCACCGAATGAGACTGCGTCTCCCTTTGCGATCATAATGTCCGGCTGATTGCAGATGATGTATCTGTAATATGCCATTCCTTCTTCGTCAGCTACTGCGTCTGCAGTCCAGAACGCTGCATATTCGTTGATTCCCTTGAAGATGGCCTGTGGGTATCTGTATGAGTAGAACTCGTTCTCTTTCGGGTTCTCGTTTGCTACGCCAAGCATACCGTAACCTGCAGGGATTGCTGAGAATCCGCTCGCGTTGGTGATCTCGCCGACCTCCGGCCAATATTCCCACATAAGGTCTCCGTTGAAGTATGCATTGCCCATAATCTTCGATGCTATGCCTGGGAGGGTGCTGTATTCCTCTGTAACATCGCTTCCGAGCTCTTTCGCCATCGCAATCCAATCTGCGTCTGTAGGAAGCGACCATCCTTCTGGACATACTTTGAGTGCCTCAGAATATGTGTAGTATCCGCCGAATACATCATTCATTGCATTTGCATTGAAGTATGGAGCACCGGCAGACTGGTCTGCTACGTTTCTGCTGAGCCAGTCCTTTCCACCGATAGTGGTGTAGTAGTACTTTGTACCGTTGATTGTCACGCTAGGGCTGGTTTCGCTGACACCGGAATTGGTGATGGAGCCGTTGATGCCTCCCTTGACAGCCGTAAACTCGATTCCCTTGCTGGTGTATGAATAACCCTCGGCAAATGCGTATCCTGTCGCAATATATGCCTGGAGAGTGTCTGGAACGACGAATGTGAATGCTCCGTCTGAAGGCTTGCCGTTCTTGTCAAGTCCGTTCTGGAAACGGGTTGTGTCGTTAGATGACATAGTAGGAGTGACCTTCCAGTAGTATCCTACGCCCTCGTTGTCAGGATGCTCTACACCCTTAGGTGTCATTGTAAGTACTGCTCCTGGATATACGTATGCCGGTACACTGAATGAAAGGCTGCCGTCAAGGCTAGGGGGTATGCTTGTCTCATCCTCCTTTTTGCAGGAAGAAGCGGCAATGACCAATAATATCAATCCAAGTGACTGGAGTTTTTTCAAGCTCATTTTAGTCTGTTTTATATTTAAATATCTTGCAAATATCGGCAATTTATTTGAAAAACCGCTACCTTTGTACAAATACTTTGCCGTACAGATTCATATGAGAAGGATAATCGGAATATTTTCGGCGGTAGTTCTGTTGGCTATGGCATTGTCCTGCCAGCCGCGTGACCGCTATGTTACCATAACAGGATATGCTCAGGGAGGAACCTATGCAGTCAAGGTCAATATGAACGGTGTCAAGGTGAGGCCTGAGGAAATCAGGGATTCGGTTGATGCCATTCTGGTGGATATAGACAATTCGCTTTCAGGATACAACAAGAACTCTCTTCTCAGCCGTTTGAATGCAGGGGAGAAGGTGGTTCCGGACAGTCTTTTCAAGGACATCTATGCGAAATCGTACGACATATACACTGAAACTGACGGTGTGGTGGATGTGGCTTCAGCTCCTCTGTTTGACCTTTGGGGCTTCGGCTTCACTTCTGATTCGCTTCCGTCTGCTGAAGCTGTTGAAGAGACTTTGGGAAGATGCGGAATGTCAAGGCTCGGATCTGATGTGGAATATGTGTTGGAGAATCTTTCGGAGCTGCGTCCCAAACTTAATTACAATGCTGTTGCTCAAGGATATAGCTGTGATGTTGTCGCCAGATATCTCTACTCTTTGGGAGTGAAGGATATGCTTGTTGACATCGGTGAGATATTCTGTGATGGAAAGAACCCTGCAGGCCAGTCCTGGAGTGTCGGCATAGACAGTCCCAAGGATGGAAATGACGAACTCGGAGCAGATATCCAGGGCATCTTCCGTGCTCCTTCAGGCCCGCACGGAATCGTCACATCCGGAAACTACAGAAAGTTCTATGTGAGAGACGGTAAGAAATATGCCCACACGATAGATCCACGTACCGGCTATCCTGTTGCACACAGCCTTCTGAGCGCGACGATTGTAGCACCGGATGCGATGACGGCAGATGCTTATGCGACATACTGTATGGTTGTCGGACTTGAGGAGTCAAAGAAGTTCATAGAGTCAAGACCCGAACTTGAGGGTTGTCTTATATATGATGAAGACGGAGCATTCCGAACCTGGTGCTCGCCAGGCTTCGTGCTTACATCGATGCAATGATGCCAATGGACTGAATCAGTAGGGTAGACACCCATTCTGTGGCAGTCACAAGAAACTGAGGCAGTATCCCGAGCGTCGAAAGTAGGACAGTAAGCACGGCCATCGGAATCAGAATGCCGGTTAGAGGCATACTGATGAGGTTCGTGAGCAGGAAGTACTGTGGAAATGTACCGAAATACAACCAGGCTACCGGTCCGGTGGTCAATTGGCAGGAGATTGATAATGCAGCGGCATCCCAGATGCGCTGCATTATTCCTTTTCTGCCCTCCGGGTCGTTGATTCCCGGCCAGAAACGTCTGATATGCTGGTAGAGGTATGCGATTCCGAACATCGCGAGGTAAGACAGTTGGAAACCAACGGATCTGATGTCGCCGGGTGATATGGTGAGGTGTATTATCAGAGTAACAGACAGTATGTATGCTGTGCTGTGGTATCTTCCTGTGAGTCTGGCGATTTCGCCGATGAGGATGAATATGAAGGCACGTGTGATGGATGCGCCTGCTCCTGTGGCCAATGTGTATATCCCGCAGGTCAGGATGCATATGATTGACCTCGCTATCCGCACTTTCCTATGGTTGCCCGGAAACTGGAGACACTTGCTGACTATTCCGTAGATGATGCCCAGATGTAGTCCGGACAGCGCTAGAATGTGCGAGGCTCCGCTGGCTCTGAACGCTTCCGCCGTTTCACGGCTCAGACCGTTCTTTTCGCCAGTCAGCAGCGCCTTGATTACGGCGTTTGTTTCAGTGTTCCTGAACGGAATGGAGTCTATGATGTCCTGCATCGCGAAGCCAAGTCCTCTGATAGATGAAACGTTTTTCAATGAGCTGATTTCCAGAATGTTGGCGGTGGCGCCAATGAGTAGGCCGCAGCCGAATGTGCACAATGTCAGCAGAAATCTGACAGCTGCTGGAGGCCATTTTCTGTGTGCCGGCAGAAGCAAAGGCAGGATCGGCAGCAATGACAACGCTGCATAGGAAGGGGCCGCTCCGGAATAAACGGATAAGGCTACTCCTGCCGCAAAAGGGAGCGCGATCCCCTCTATCTCTCTCTCCACTCTCATTTCGTCCCTATTTTTTGCTAAAGTAGCGATTATTTTTGTAACTTTGCGTGGATGGACTTTAAATTCTTTGAATTTAGTCCGGACCGGAATGTAAACTAAACAAAATCAAACGATAAAATGATTATTCTTGTACTAAATTGCGGAAGCTCATCGCTCAAGTATCAGCTCCTTGATATGAAGAACGACGAGGTGTACGATCTTCTTGCCAAGGGTATTGTAGAGAGGATCGGTATGGAAGTAGGATGCCTCAAGCATCAGGCGACTGACAAAGAGACACTCGTTAAGGAATTGCCTATCGAGAACCACACAGTGGCTATCAAGGCTGTCCTTGAGGCTCTTCTTGACAAGGAGTTCGGAGTGCTCACTACTCTCGAGGACATCGAGGCGGTAGGTCATCGTGTAGTTCACGGAGCAGAGGAGTTTGTATGCAGCCAGCTCATCACTGACGAGGTTGTAGCACAGCTCGAGAAGTGTTCAGTGTTCGCACCTCTTCACAACCCTGCAAACATCCTTGGTATCAAGGCTGTGACTGAAGCCCTTCCAACAGTGCCTCAGGTGGGTGTGTTCGATACAGCGTTCCACCAGTCGATGCCGGCTTACGCTTATATGTACGGTCTTCCGTATGAGTATTATGAGAAGTACGGCATCCGTCGTTACGGATTCCACGGAACAAGCCATAAGTACGTTTCTGCAAAGGGTGCGAAGTTCGCAGGGCTTGAGCTCGAGAACTCGAAGATCGTGACTTGCCACCTTGGAAACGGTAGCTCTATCGCTGCTGTAGTGAACGGCAAGTCTATCGACACTACAATGGGATTCACTCCACTCGAGGGTCTCATTATGGGTACACGAAGCGGTAGCGTCGATCCAGATGTGGTTACTTACATCCAGGAGAAGGAAGGCCTCTCTGCAAAGGAGATGAGCACAGTCCTCAACAAGAAGAGCGGTTTCCTCGGTCTTTCTTGCCTGTCATCAGACGCACGTGACCTCGATGACGCAGCGAACGAGGGCAATCCAAAGGCAAAGCTCGTTCTCAAGAAGCTTACTTACGAGATCACAAAGTATATCGGAGCCTATGCTGCAGCAATGAACGGTGTCGACCTCATCATCTTCACAGGTGGTATCGGTGAGAACAACAGCCGTCTCCGCCGCAGAGTCTGCGAGAACCTCACTTATCTTGGTGTCAAGTTCGACTATGATGCAAACGTTGTAAGAGGAGTCGACACTATCATCACTCTCCCTGATTCAAAGGTCAAGGTGGCTCTCATCACTACAAACGAGGAGTTGATGATCGCTCGTGACACTATGAACATCGTTCAGAACGAGGAAGAATAATTCGTATACAATGCTTACAAATTTCGAACAGATCTATGCCGAGCTCAGAAGCAGAGGCAATAGAAAGAGAATGGTCGCTGCGTGGGGCGTCGACAGCCACACAGTTGCAGCTGCAGGAAAGGCTGTGGAGCTTGGTCTCGCAGATGTCACACTTGTCGGTGACGAGGCACTCATCGCAAAGGCTTGCCAGGAGGAAGGATTCGATGTGAACATCTTCACAGTGATCCACAACCCGGATGAACTCAAGTCGGTGGCACAGGCTGTCCAGATGATCAAAGACGGTGAGGGAGACTTCCTTATGAAGGGTCTCTGCTCGACAGACAAGTTCCTCCGTGCAATCCTCAACAAGGAGAAGGGTCTCCTTCCGCCAAAGGGCACTCTCACTCATTGTACTACACTTGAGATTCCTTCATATCACAAGCTTCTTTTCGTAGGTGACGTTGCAGTTATCCCTGCACCGGACCTCAAGCAGAAGCAGATCATTATGGAGTGCCTCATCAAGACTGCAAAGGCTGTGGGTGTGCAGACTCCTAAGGTCGCTATCCTTGCCGCTACAGAGCAGGTGCTCGCCAGCCAGCCGGCGTCAGTAGAGGCTGCTATGCTTGCAAAGATGGCTGACCGCGGTCAGATCAAGGGCTGCATCGCAGACGGACCTCTCGCTCTTGATGTAGCAATCGATATGGAGTCGGTACAGATCAAGGGACTTGTAAGCCCGGTTGCGGGAGATGCAGACTGCATCCTCTTCCCTAACATCGAGTCAGGAAACGTGTTCTACAAGGCAAACTCAAAGCTGGTTCCTGGCGTTAAGCAGGCTGGCATCCTTGTAGGTGCGCTCGTTCCTTGCGTGCTTTCAAGCCGCGCTGACAGCATCGATACAAAACTGAATTCAATCGCTATCGCAGCAATGTTCTAACCGTATATGAAAGGTAAGATACTTATAATTAATCCTGGTTCGACATCGACAAAGATCGGTTTCTACGAGGACGGACAGCAGAAATTCGAGACAAACCTCACTCATTCAGCAGAGGAGATCGCAAAGTATGAGTCTGTGATGCATCAGGGCGGTATGCGCCGTGACGCCATCGTTAACTTCCTTTCGGAAAACGGTGTGGAACTTGAGTCCATCGATCTGATTATGGCACGTGGCGGTCTGATCACGCCTATCCAGGCCGGTGTATATGAGGTGACTCAGGAGATGCGTGAAGCATTGATCGAGGGCAGAAACGGTGTTCACGCCTGCAACCTCAGTGCCCTCATCGCTGACGATATGGCTGCAGACATCACAAGAATGCGTGCAGAGAAGGGTGTAGAGGCTGTATGCAAAGCATACATCGCTGACGCTCCTACATCAGACGAGATGCTTCCTGAGCTCAAGATCTCAGGACATCCTGCATTCGAGCGCAGACCTGCATTCCATACCTTGAACTCACGTGCTATGGTTCGCCGTTATGCACGTAACGTAGGCAAGACAAACAAGGATGTCACAGTCATCGTAGCACATATGGGTGGCGGTTCTTCGGTATCGATCCACAGAAACGGCTATGTGATCGATGTAAACGATGCCCTCGGCGGCGATGGTCCTATGAGTCCGGAGCGTGCAGGTTCTATACCGGCTTTCCCTCTCGTAGAGATGTGCTTCAGCGGCCAGTATTCAAAGGCGGAGATCAAGAAGATGCTCGTAGGAAAGGGTGGTGCTGTAGCGCACTTGGGCACGAACGACTTCCGTGAGATTGTAGCAAAGGCTCAGGCAGGCGAGAAGGCATATGCAGATTTCCTCCAGGCTTTCTGCGTGTCTGTCGCGAAGTACATCGGTGCAATGGCGACCGTAGTCTGCGGAAAGGTCGACGCAATCGTCCTTACAGGCGGTATCGCTTACAGTGAACCAATCACTTCAGCAATCGCTGAAATGGTCAAGTTCATCGCTCCTGTTGAGGTTTATGCAGGCGAGAACGAACTTGAGTCACTTGCTGAGAACGGTTACGGAATTCTTGCTGGAGAGTTTGAAATAAAGAGATATCAGAAGTAAACAAGATATCATTTTTGTTTACTCGAACATATTTCTCTTCGGGAATTTGTCGCTGTAAAGCTTGCGGCATTCCTTGAAAAGAGCATCTGTGTATTTAGGGAAGCGCGGACCCCTGTAGGTGCTGGTGTTTGTTATCATTACCCAGCATTCTCCATCGGGAAAGCGCTTTACTAATGCGCTGGTGCCGGCCAATGTTCCTGTTCTGCTCCATCCTGACGCTGGCGCAGTGTCGTTCCATCCGAGCGAGAATGTAGCATTGTCGACATAGTCTACCATCTGGCACACGCTCTCGTATGAAATGATGTCCTCTACTATAGGATCTCCGTCGATGCTTGCGACAAAGCGTGCAATCTCCGCAGGCGAGGCGCACCAGGCTCCGGCTCCAGAGAGCAGAGGAAGGTTTGTGCCACCGTAGCAGCGCTCGACCATCTTGCCGCTTCCGGTATATTCCTCTACATATTTGCCGTCTCCTTCGTGAGTGTAGTATCTCACTTCATTCGATCTTCTATCCTTGTAATATATTTCTCCGATGTGCATATCATAGCATCCGGCAGGCTTGAGGACCTTCTTCTTCATAAACTCCTCGTACGGCATTCCAGATACGTGCTCAATGATTTCAGAAAGGAGGAGGTAGCCGAAGTTGGAATACTTCTGGCTTGTTCCCGGCACCCATCTCAATTTTTTGCTGAGCACCAGTCTGTAATAGTCTTCCTTTGTAGGAGCGTGGTCAAGACCGAGCTGGTTCTTTACGTCTACAGATGAGAACAAAGGGTCTCTTCTAAAGCCTACCTGATGTCTCAGAAGGTGCTCTACAGTTACCCTCTTGTAGTTCCTGTCGCAGGCAACGAGTTCGTTGAAGAATGGTGTGTCCAGAATTCCTCCCGGTCCGAAGACTGTATCCTTTATGCTGAGTGAGTCCATCTCCTGCAGGACCATAATGCCGGCTGCTGTGAGTAGTTTGGATACAGAGGCCATTCTCATAATATGTCCTGGCTCCATCTTGACTTCTTTCTCTTCGTCTGCCCAGCCGTAACCTTTTGCGTAGAGCAGCGAGTCGTTTCTCATAACGGCGAGCGACGCTCCCTTGATCTGCCACTTGGTCATAAACCTCCTGATCCTGGCATCCATCTTTTCCAGTTCGGGAATGTCGGACATTTCGTTTGTCAGAATCTCGTTCAGTTTAGGATAATGCTTGGCAGGCTTCTCTGCCACTTCTGAGCCGCCTCTAATAAATGCAAAAGCCGTCACAAGGGCGGCTGCAATTATAAGGGTTATGATGATGCTGTTCTTAAGTTTCTTCATTCGTCTAATCTAGTAGACCTGCCTTTTTGGCGAAGTCGATTATGAATTCAGCTGTGCCTTCGATTCCCAAAATCGATGAATCCAGGCAGAGGTCGTATGTTCCTGCAACACCCCAGTCGCTGAATGTGTAGTAGTTGTAATATTCCGCTCTCTTCCTGTCCTCGTTCTCGGCCAGTCTTGTAGCCTCTTCCAAAGAGATGCCCTGTCTTTCGGCCAGACGTGCTGCGCGAACTTCGATAGGGGAGGTAAGAAACACGTTCAAAGTGCCTTCCATATCCCTGAGGATGTAATCCGAGCACCTTCCTACGATGACAGCCGAACCCTGCTCTGCGATGCTTCTGATGGTCTCGCTCTGCATCTTGAAGAGCCCTCTGTCGCTCATATAGTTCTCAGTCTCGCTATATCCGTTGCTGAAGATGGCTGAAAGGGAGAAGAAACGTTTCTTCTCGTCTCTTTCCTTGAACACCTCGGCGCTGAATCCGCTGTCCTGAGCGGCCTTCTGGATCAGTTCCTTGTCATATACAGGAATTCCGAGTCTCTTTCCAAGTTCAGATGCCACAGCGAGGCCGCCGCCTCCGAACTGTCTTCCGATATTGATGATTACCTTCTTTTCCATATTCCCGTATTCTATAACTGACTACCTAATACTGATGGTTCGTCTCCATCCTTGAGCATATTGAACTTCCTGAACAGCCTTCTGAGCAGGATTGCTGTAAGCAAAGCAGAAAGTACGTCGGAAATAGGGAAACTCATCCATACTCCGTTTGCTCCGTGCCAGAATGGAAGGACGTAAAGGAGAGGCAGGAGGAAGAGAATCTGTCTTGAAAGTGAAAGGATGACAGATTTCTTCACCATACCCAGGCTCTGGAAGAAGTTTGTTCCGATCATCTGGAAACCTACGATAGGGAAACCCAATGTGAGGATTCTCAAACCGTCCACCGACATTGCGAGAAGAGTCTCGTCGTGAGTGAAGATTCCTGCAGCAAGGCGAGGGATGAACATACCGATCGCGAAGCAGATGGTAGTGACAACCATCGCAAGCTTTGCTGTCATCCAGAATACTTCCCTTACTCTTGAATACTGTCTTGCTCCGTAATTGTATCCTGCGATAGGCTGCATACCCTGGTTCAGACCCATACAGATCATAATGAACATAAAGATGAACCTGTTGCAGATACCGAATGCTCCGATTCCGAGGTCACCGCTGTAGTCGCGCAACTGCTGGTTGATGAACAGTGTCACGAGGCAGGCTGCCGCGTTCATAAGAAACGGACCCATACCGATGGCCAACGAGTCCTTGGCTACGCGGATGTCGAGCTTGAATATGCCTTTCTCGAAGTGGAATGCGCTGTTTCTGTTGCTGAAGTGCTTCATCACCACTATCATTGCCACTGTCTGTGCCAGAACTGTAGCCCAGGCGGCTCCTGCTATTCCCATATCGAATACAAAGATGAAGATAGGGTCGAGGATGGTGTTGAACACCACTGTGAATATGGTGAGGGTCATCGCTTTCTTCGGGTGTCCTGACGATCGCATCGCGGCGTTCAGGCCGAAGTACAGATGGGTGATGATGTTTCCATAGAGGATGATCCTCATATACTCCTTTGCATAAGGAAGCGTATTTGCGCTGGCTCCGAAGAAGTAAAGAATCGGATCGATGAAGATGAGGGCCAGGGCCATAAAGACCAGACCTATGATGATGTTAAGACTGACTACATTACCAAGAACCTTGTTTGCCGCCTTGTAGTTCCTCTGGCCGAGGAGCACAGAAAGCATAGTCGCCGCACCGGCGCCGACAAGCGTACCGAATGCGGTCGAAAGGTTCATAAGAGGGAATGTGACAGCGAGACCGGAAATGGCCAGAGGGCCTACGCCCTGGCCGATGAAGATGCTGTCCACCATATTGTACAGCGATGCCGCTGTCTGTGCGATGATGGCCGGCAAGGCATACTGCTTGAGCAGCTTGCCTATCTTTTCTGTGCCGAGTTCGGTGGGGATTGAAGCTTTGCTGTCTGCCATCTTTATTCAGGCTTTTCTACAAATTCTATCTCAAAGATGAGTGGCGCATATCCAGGAATTGACGAGCCGCTGCCGTTTGCGCCGTATCCGAGTGGTGAATAGAACACGCCTACGCCCTTTTCCATCGATCTCATCTGCCAGAGGGTCAATGCGAATCCGCTGATGATGGTAGATTTGTCGGAGCCCATAGTGATGTCTGCGTACTCTTCACCCCAGTTGATCTGCATAGGCTCGTATGTTCTTGTGGCTGAATATAGACCGTTGTCCTTTGCGATTCTTTCCACATTTGTGTCGAACACGAGTCCGTTGATGAGCTTTCCTGTGTAGTTGATGTAGAGAGTAGTGTCGGACTTGAACGAAGCTGTGTCGGCAGGCTGGCTTACCTGCTTGTAGTAGAATCCGTTTACAGTGACGGTGTCTTTCTTTGCGTCCATTCCGGCAAACACCTCTGAAGCAGGCTTGCCGAAGATCTTCACTTCGTTGTTCTTGAAGAATCTTCCGATAGAGTCGATCTGCCACTCGTTGATGTCCTCTGTGAAGTCAGCGACTCTGAACTCATAGATGGTGTTGGAGAAGCTTGTCGCATCGTATGTCTCATCCTTTTTGAGCTTAGGATCGAGATAATCTTCTTCCTCAGTACCGTAGTCCTTGTATGTCATCAGCCAGCTTGGGATGATGACCTTTCTGGATACACCAGCCTTCTGGCCGATCATTGCGCTGTGGAGACCTGCCGGGAGTGCAGTCTTTGCTGTCGCCCAGAACTTAGGGCCATAGTAAGCTGTTGCGTCATAGCTTCCCAACTGTCTGGCTGCGTCAGGGTCTGTGTAGGATGATATGTTGCCTTCGAGGTCGGTAATCCTATAGTCTACAAGAACATATCCGTCTTCTTCCACTTCAACGCCGTTGCCTGCGGTCTCTTCTACGACATAAAATCCGAGTCCCTGTGCTGTAAGGTTCGGATAGTTCAACTGCATCCAGGCTTCAAAATAACGCTTGTTTGCATCGTTCGGACCGACTGTGGCTGTTTTTGCGCATCCTGCCATAAGAAGTGCGGCAGCTATGTATAGTATTGATGAAAAAATCTTCTTCATTTTGCTTTTTTAGATTACAACTCGCAAAGATAATAAAAATACTGACAGCCCCTAATCGTTAGAGACTCCCACAACCCATATTTTATAGAGCAGCGCTGAATTAGCAGGAATTATGCCAAAGTTGTCTTTCCCGAAGCCGTACTTTCCCGAAAAGATTATAGAGCATTCTTCTCCCGCCTGTACGCCTTCAACGCCGTACTTCAGTCCGTCGATCAGATCTCCTTGTGAAAGATTCGTTTCGTAGAGGTTGTAGTCCGGGTCTGTGAGGGTGAAATTGCTTGATTCGGCAGTGGCCTGATGGTTTGTCGCGAAAAGTCCGGAACTGCTGATGCTGCCCGTGAACACGTAGCCCGCATAATAGAAGGATACGGCTCCTTTGGAGTTTAGCCTCTCTCCGGCGCCTTCCTTGGTGACAAGTCTCACTGCGCCTTTGTTGTAGAAGATGTCAAGAGTATCTGTCCAGGTCACTTTGGTATATGTGGTGTCGCCTGTCTCCGGATTGATGTCCATTCTGGTGGAATCCCTCTTGGCTGTCTGGTTCTTGGAGAGATAGGAGTCTATCTGGGTCTCCTGTTTGTTGTATATGGTCTCAAGCTTTTCCTTGACGCAGGACGCTGCGGCAAGGCAGATGAGCAGTGACGCAAATGTCTTAATCTTCATATCCTTCTGTAAAGTATCTATGTGTGTATGTCTCGATGTATCCGGCTGCCGCCTCGATCGATGCGACGTGCTCAGGCATAAGAAGCCTTCCGCCTGCCGCATTCTCGTGGCCTCCGCCGTTGAAGAACAGCCTTGCGCAACGGTTTGCCGATGTTCCTCTCTTTGATCTTATCGACACTCTTATCTTGTTGCCGTCTTCCTTGAGAAGGAGGCTCATACGTACGTTCGCAATAGACAGAGGCATATTCACAAAGCCTTCTGTGTCACCTTCTTCAATGCAATATTCTTCCTGTGTCTTTCTGTCAAGCACTATGTATGCCACTCCATCTTCCGTGATCTTCAGCAGGTCCTTCATCATATGTCCCATCAATCTGAGGCGGTTCTCGCTGTACTGATTGTAGAGGCTGTTGAGTATAGCGTCGCGGTCGACTCCGGCGCGGAGCAGTTCCGATGCCATCTTCAGCGTGGTAGGGTAGACTGAGTTTCCGAAGTTGTTGGTGTCTGTCGTCATACCTGTCATCAGCGCTGTTGCGGCTGCGGCGGGGAGGACTGAAGCGTCTCCTCCGACAAGCGGTGTCGCCATAAGCACGTGGTATAGCAATTCTGAAGCGGATGATACCTCCGTCTTGGAGAACACGAGGTCGAAACTCTCTGAATCAGGGTTCAGGTGATGGTCGATCAGAACCTTTGCTGCAGTCGATGACTGAAGGTGTGTACAGAGGTTTTCCGTTCTGTGGAATGCATTGAAATCCAGACAGATGATGAGGTCGCTCTGTGCGATGGCCTTTGCTGCTGCCTCCGGTTTTTCAGAGTATACGTCGATGGCCTCTTCAAGGTCTTCATCGACAAGGAAGCCAAGGTAGCGCGGATAGCGGTCGTTGATCACGATGCGCGCATCCGACTTGCCTGAAATCTTAAGGAAACTGTACATCGCTATGCTGCTTCCGATGGCGTCTCCGTCAGGTTTCAGATGGGTTACTACAACCGGGTGAGAGGCATTCCCTATCAGCTCTGTCAGTCTGTTTATCTTGCAGGAATTTATAATTTCCATAAATGTCTGTCGCTTTTGATGCTGCAAAATTACAAAATTATATTGCATTTCATAAATCAATTTCCTAACTTTGTCCGGCATTTTGAAAAGAAAATAAAACATCAAAATAATGGGTACAATTATCAGAAAGGTTTTTACCTACCTCATCCTTCCTGTATGTATTGCGGGATTGGTTTATCTCAATGTTGACAGCATCAGCGAACCTGTAAACTTCAAGAAGCACAGAGAGTATCGCGAAAGTGTTGCAGTTCAGAGACTTAAGGATATTCGTGATCTTCAGGTCGCTTTCAAGAACGTTAACGCTCGCTACGCATCTACAATCGACTCTCTCATCCTCTTCTACAACGAAGGCAAGATGAAGATCACTCTTCAGGTGGGTTCACAGGATGACTCTCTCGCAATGGCGAACACTCAGAAGATCAAGAACAAGTATCGTGGTCTTAAGCCTGAGAAGCTCAACCAGAAGCTTCACGAGCTCTATCTCGCAGGTGAGCAGAACCTCGTGTTCCAGGTAAGCAGCGAGATTCCAGTAAAGGATACTCTCTTCAACCACAGAACTGACTTCTGCGTTGACTCGCTCGCATTCATTCCATTCAGCGGTGACTCAATCATTATGGAGTCTACAGTCAAGAAGGTATCAGGCGTAAACGTTCCTCTCTTCGAGGCTTCTATGCCGTTCAAGTCTCTCCTCAAGGGCCTCAACAACCAGCTTCGTATCAACCTCGATGCAGAGCGTGAGGATCAGGGACGTTACAAGGGTCTCCAGGTTGGTAGCGTAACAACTCCTAACAACAACGCTGGTAACTGGGAGTAATCTGACCGGAAAATATATAGTCATACGACTATGATAGATAAAATTGACAGAATATCCATTCAAGTCGGCTTGAGTGGATATTCTTTTAAATTACAGGCCGACGATGAACTGACCTCTTCCGGATGGATGGGGGCCGAGAGCATCTTCTCATCAAAAGAGCTGCAAAGACGCTATTCTGATGTGGAGATTTCTGTGTTTACACCGAAGTGCGCACTTGTTCCTGCTCAGTTCCACACTCCAGAGGTTTCTAAACAGATGCTTGCTGATGTTGTGGATATAGCTGAGGACGACTCTGTGTCATATGTGCCGGTTCCTCAGTTCGCAGCGGTTCTGCTTTATTCAGACAGTCTTTCAGGCACTCTGCCTAAGATCATCTCCGAGACTGTCGTCAAGACTGACGGTACCAAATCAAGACCGTTGCCTGAAGTTTATTATATGCTTCAGGACCTTATCAATATAAAGGACTACAACAAGATTATGGCTGCCTATATGGACGGTTGTCTATATCTTGTGATCGCCCAGGGCAAGAGCCTTCTTTTGTGCAACACCTTCAAGGCTTCAGACTTCACGACTGCCGAGTATTACATCTTCCTTGCTATGAAGAAACTCCAGCTGAATCCTGAGATGTCCACAATCTATTTCAGAACTCCGCTCGGTGAGGACAGCATTATGTCCCTTTACCGCTATTTCAGAGATGTGGAGTTTGTATAATTCTTTCTGCATATGAGAATAATCGGAGGAAAATTCAGAGGCAAGACGATTGTGCCTCCTCAGGGATACAAGGCCCGTCCGACGACGGATTTTGCCAAGGAGGGACTTTTCAACATTCTTAACAACGAGTATGAGATGGAGGGACTCAAGGTCCTCGACCTTTTCGGAGGTACAGGAGCCATATCATATGAGTTCGCTTCAAGAGGCGCTGAAATGGTGTATTGTGTAGAAATGCTGCCTCTTCACGCCAATTTCATCAAGTCGCAGGCGGCTGCGTTCGGTATGAAGAACCTTACAGTGGTGCGCCACAATGTGTTCGAGTTTCTTGATATCTGCCGTGAGAAGTTCGACATCATCTTTGCCGATCCTCCGTATGCAATCGAAGGTCTGGATACTATTCCGGACAAAGTGTTTGCCAAGGATATCCTTCATCCGGGAGCATACCTCATTCTTGAGCATCCTGAAGAGTACAATTTCGAAAGCCATCCTTTCTTCGTCAAGGAAAGAAAGTACGGCAATGTGCATTTCTCATTCTTTGAAAAGCCGTCAGATGAATAGACACATATATATAATAGGCGCTGCGTTGCTGTTCCTTTTCAACATTTCGTTGAAGGCACAGACCGCGGTAAGTCTTTTTGAACTATCTGATTCGCTTCAGGTAACTGAGGTCGTTTCCGACTTGCCGGATATGACCGCCAGGCTCGGACATATGGGTCCGGCAGTGGAGAACAGCCATATGGCTCTCCGTATGCTTTTCAACGACAGTGGAGCAATCGACGTGTACTCAAAGTCCGGCCGCGGTATGGAACTTCTTTCATATCTGTGGCATCCGACTGAAGGTCAGCAGGATACATTGTCTGTAGGATGTGATGCATATGCAGTCGCGAATACCCTCGGTCTCGGTGGTGTGGCTTTGTGGGATGGTAACGGTATGGTTGCATTGAAAGCTACCAAAGGCCGTACAGCCCGTGTCGGAACTACAAAGAAAGGCAGTTATGCGGAACTTGTCTCTTATGGAGTCGCATACGAAGGCGAGATGCTTGACATTTCAGTCCGTATAGATGTTGCAGAAAAGACAAGAGAGGCCCAGATAACAGTGACTGAACTCTCTGGCAGAAAAGTCAGTTTTGTCACTGGAGTCAACTATCATAGCGGACAGAAGATCTCAACCGGTGAGGGCTACATAAGTGTATGGGGACCGCATAAGGGTGATGACATAATCAAGCCGTTCGCTATCGGTGCCGGACTTTTCTATCCGGCAAAAGTCTTCCCGACCGTAGAGAAGACAGACGATATGGTGATGATCATATCTGTGCCTACTGACGGATTCAAGACAAAGATAATTTCTTCTTCGACCAAAGAGGCGGAACTCAACAGCGCCAAACGTTTCGAAGCATATATGACTAAATAAAGTAGTAGTGTATGAAATTTAACCTTAAAGACGTATTCCAGCCTAAGCTTTTCGGGCTGTTTCAGAAGGGTCACTACAACGGAAAGACCTTCACTTCTGATCTGATTGCCGGTCTCATCGTCGGCATCATCGCTCTCCCTCTGGCTATCGCCTTCGGTATCGCCAGCGGTGTGACACCTCAGCAGGGATTGATCACTGCAATCGTTGCAGGTTTCCTCATTTCATTCTTCGGTGGCTCCAACTTCCTCATCGGAGGTCCAACCGGTGCGTTCATCGTTATCGTTGCCGGCATCGTGAGCCAGTATGGAATGCAGGGACTCATCATCGCGACAATTATGGCCGGTGTATTCCTTGTGGTTATGGGTGTCTGCAAGATGGGCGCAATCTTCAAGTTCATCCCTTATCCTATCGTAGTCGGATTTACAAGCGGTATTGCGCTTACAATCTTCTCGACACAGATGAAGGATTTCTTCGGACTTCCTCTTGACCTCCAGGTTCCTGCAGGCTTCATTCCACAGTGGGGCTGCTATTTCCAGAACCTCGGCAGCATCAACTGGATAGAGTTCGCGATGAGTATGCTCTGCCTTGTGATCTGCTTCAGCTGGGGCAAGGTTACCAAGAAGGTGCCGGGATCGCTTATCGCTCTCATCATCGGAACATTCGTTTCAGTGATTCTTGCCAAGTTCGGAGGAATCGAACTCGCGACAATCGGATCGAAGTTCCCTGAACTTGCAAACGGCCTTCCGATGCCTAAGCCTGTTGCTCCTGAGTTTGATTATGAGACTATCAAGGGCCTTGTATCACCGGCATTCACTATCGCTATCCTCTGTGCAATCGAGTCTCTCCTTGCTGCAATGGTTGCTGACGGTGCGACCGGCAAGCAGCACCACGCGAACACCGAGCTCATCGGCCAGGGTATTGCAAACATCGTGACTCCGCTCTTCGGCGGTATCCCTGCAACAGGAGCGCTTGCAAGAACAATGGCCAGCATCAACAATGGAGGTAAGAGTCCTGTGACAGGTCTTGTCCACGCTGTGGTTCTTCTCCTCATCTATCTCTTCCTGATGCCATACGCAGTTTACATTCCGCTTTCTTGCCTTGCTGCCATCCTTGTTCAGGTGGCTTACAATATGAGTGAGTGGAAGACATTCAAATATCTCCTCCGCGGTGACAAGTCTGATGTGGCTGTGCTTCTCATCACATTCTTCCTTACTGTGATCGTTGACCTTACGGTCGCTATCGAGGTGGGTGTCGTGCTTGCTATCGTCCTCTTCGTGCGTCGTGTGATGCAGACAACTCACATCAACGTGCTTCAGGACAATACCGTTGCTGCAACAGAGGATCCTGAGCAGGCTGCTATGGAGAATACCGACAGACTTGACATCCCTGCAGGCGTAGAGGTATACGAGATCGACGGACCTTTCTTCTTCGGTCTTGCTTCTCGCTTCGAGGAACTTGAGAAAATGAAGAAGTCAGGTGTTACCAAGGTGCGCATCATCAGAATGCGTAGAGTGCCGTTCATCGATTCAACAGGTGTGAACAACCTCCGCAACCTTTGCGAACGCACAAAGAAGAGAGGCGTTACAGTCATCCTTTCAGGTGTTACGGAGAAGGTTCAGGCTACGCTTGAGAAGTTCGGTGTAGATCAGGAAATCGGTGCGGAAAACATTTTCCCACACATCGTACCTGCGCTTGAAAAGGCACGAGAGATTGTAAAGTAATCTCGGAAATTACATAAGCCAAGCCGAAGGGTCTTGGCCTGAGGCGAGAGCTTCGCGGATAGTGGTCGACGAAATGTCGACCATTTCTGCTTTAAGAAGGGTTATCTTGAATTCAGGATTCTCCTGTAGAAGGTCTGCCTTGATCTGTTCAAGGTCAAAACCGGTGCGCGGGAACACAGCTACGCCGTATTCTGCCAGGATGCGGCTGTAGTCTCTCCAGCGGCGGATGGATGCAAGATTGTCAGCGCCGATGACAAGTGTGAAGGCGTTTCCCGGCTCTCTTTCACGCAACGCATCAAGTGTGCGTATGGTGTAATGCGGCTCCTCCATAGTCAGCTCGATATCGTCTACTTTCACCTTGAGTTCAGGGTGTCTTGCGACTGCTTCCACTGCAGAGCGGTAGCGCTCAGGTCCAGTCGCGCTGCTGATGCCTTCCTTGAGAGGATTCTTAGGGGATACAATGAGATAGACACAATCAAACCCTGCATCTTCGGTCATATGCTTCATTATCGCAAGGTGACCGATGTGCAGGGGATTGAACGATCCGCTATATATTGCTGTTCTCATTATTTCTTGAGGAACTCTCCAACTACGCTCTCCGCTTCTGTGAGTGCTGTCTGGAGGTCGTCGTTGATGAGGACGTAGTCGAACTTGCCGGCTGCGAACTCCATCTCTGAAGCCGCTTTGGCTACACGTCTCTCGATCGCCTCGTCAGTATCTGTTCCACGGCCTACGAGTCTTGTGCGAAGAACCTCCACAGAAGGTGCCTGGATGAAGATGGAGAACGCCTGCTCGCCGAAGATTCTCTTGAGGTTTACACCACCCTGTACATCGATGTCGAAGATGATGGTGTGGCCCTTGGCCCAGATGCGCTCCACTTCAGACTTGAGTGTGCCGTAGAATGAACCGGCGTATACTTCTTCGTACTCCACGAACTTGTCCTCGGCGATGAGCTTACGGAACTCGTCTGCGCTGAAGAAGTAGTATTCCACTCCGTGCTGTTCCTGACCTCTTGGGGCTCTGGAAGTTGCGGAAATAGAGAATTCAAGTTCCGGGTGAAGGCCCAGGAGATGATTTACGATTGTGCTTTTGCCGGCTCCTGAAGGAGCAGAGAAAATAATTACCTTATTGTTCATTGATTTATTTCAATTTTCCGCAAAAATAATTATTTTTGCCAAGATTTTTGTGACAAGTAAACGATTTTTAAACAAATTATACAGTTATGATTTCTTACAAAGAACTCGGCCTCGTGAACACTAAAGAGATGTTTGCTAAGGCTATCGAAGGTGGCTACGCCATCCCTGCATTCAACTTCAACAATATGGAGCAGCTCCAGGCTATCATCCAGGCTGCAGCTGAGACTAAGTCTCCAGTTATCCTCCAGGTATCTAAGGGTGCTCGTCAGTACGCTAACCAGACTCTCCTCCGTTATATGGCAGAGGGTGCTGTAGAGTTCGCTAAGGAGCTCGGTTGGGCTAACCCACAGATCGTTCTTCACCTCGATCACGGTGATTCATTCGAGACTTGCAAGAGCTGCATCGATATGGGCTTCTCTTCAGTAATGATCGACGGTTCACACCTTGACTATGAGGACAACGTAGCTCTCACTAAGAAGGTTGTTGAGTACGCACACCAGTTCGACGTAACAGTTGAGGGTGAGCTCGGAGTACTCGCAGGTGTTGAGGATGAGGTTTCTTCAGACCACCACACTTACACTAAGCCTGAGGAGGTTGTTGACTTCGTAACTCGTACTGGTTGCGATTCACTCGCTATCTCTATCGGAACTTCACACGGTGCTTACAAGTTCACTCCAGAGCAGTGCACTGTAGATCCTGAGACTGGTCTCCTCGTTCCACCTATGCTCGCATTCGACGTTCTCGAGGGTGTTGAGAGAGAACTTCCTGGTTTCCCAATCGTTCTCCACGGTTCTTCTTCAGTTCCACAGGAGGAGGTTGAGACTATCAACAAGTACGGCGGTGCTCTTAAGGCAGCTATCGGTATTCCTGAGCCTTGGCTTCGTAAGGCAGCTGAGTCTGCAGTTTGCAAGATCAACATCGACTCTGACTCACGTCTCGCTATGACAGCTGCTATCCGTGAGGTATTCGCTACTAAGCCAGCTGAGTTCGACCCACGTAAGTACCTCGGTCCTGCACGTGACAATATGAAGAAGCAGTACATTCACAAGATTGTGAACGTTCTCGGTTCAAACGGCCACGCTGAGTAATTTACTTACAGCATATTGACAATCCGGTCTGAATTTGATTCAGACCGGATTTTTTTGTCTGAAATGGTCGTGGACCTGTTGTGTAAGTGGCATAAAAAGTTAACTTTGCAAGATATAGATCAACGAATCGTCATAACTATGAAAATAGGACATTTTACCCTTGTGCTTCTTTCTGCGGTTATTCTTTTTGCCGCGTGCACATCTGATGAGGCTGAGGTGCGTGCCGTACGTCTTGACAGGAATTCCCTTGAAATTGTGAAAGGCCAGTCTGCGCAGTTGTCTGCGACTGTCGTTCCGGATCAGGAGGCTGAGTTCACGTGGTTCTCTCAGGATGACAATTATGTAAGAGTAGATGAGAACGGTCTGGTTACAGCTGTGGCTCTGAAGAAGGATGAGCAGAACCCGTCGGAAGTGGTTCCTGTATCCGTATATGTCAAATATAGGAATGGAGCAGACGAATGTCTGGTCACCGTGCTGCCTCTTGAGCCGTCTTCTGTCGAGATACAGGTTGAGGGTAATGTCGTTCAGATGAACCAGGGCCAGACAATGACTCTTCAGACAAAGTGCTATCCTGAGGATGCTGACATTACTGATGTGACTTGGTCGACAGATTATGCAGCGGTGGCTACAGTTAACCCGACATCAGGCCTTATAAAGGCAGTGGCTCCTGGCTTTGCCGTCATCAAAGCTGCATATAATGATAAGATCTATGACGAGATCACCGTTCAGGTAGTCTTGGCTAAATAACTCAAAATAAACGTGCTATGAAATACGTATTCAGATATCTGTTGATTATATGCCTTGCTGCTTGCGCTTTGTCGGGATGTAAGAAAGCAGAACTCAGCGAGCCTGTTACAGTCACTTTGAACAGAGAACTCATAAGTTCGCTTGAGGTAGGCGAGAGGCAGCAGCTTGTCGCTGACGTAAAGCCGGAGGGTGCTGATGTCTCTCTCGTTTGGGAGTCATCTGATGAGAATATCGCTGTGGTAAATGATGAAGGCTTCGTTACAGGAGTGGCAGCCGGTGAGGCTGAGATCACTGTAAAGGCTGGAGAGGCTACTGATGTGTGCAAGGTGGTTGTATGCGCAAAGAAGCCTGTCAAGATCGAACTTGTTCCGGATGAACTGGAGATGACAGCAGGTACTCAGAGAACCCTTGAGGTTGTATACACGCCTGCAGGCTCAGCTGCTGACGATCTGGAATGGGCGTCAAGTGACAAGTCTGTCGTGACTGTGGACCAGAAGGGTAACCTTATGGCTCTCAAGCAGGGTGAGGCTGTGATTTCAGCAAAATGCCAGAAGGGTCTTGTGGCTGCTGCCTGCAAGGTCACAGTGATTATTGAGGAGACTACAATCAAAGCTACAGATATCCATCTCAACAAGAGCGCAGTTGAGTTGAACGTCGGTGAAATGACAACTCTTGTCGCAACATTCACACCTGCCGATGCACAGGTAGATGACCTTATGTGGCATTCTTCGGATGCGGAGGTGGTTACAGTAGACAACGGTAAAATCCTTGCCATCAAGCCTGGTAAGGTTACTGTTACTGCTTCCTGCTACGATGGTGTTCTGTCTGCTTCTTGTGAGGTGACTGTGAATGAACCTCAGGAAATCCCTGATGATCTCATTTCAGTGGTTATCGTTGCAGATGGCAATGCATCAGATGTTCAGGTGGGCACATCCCTTAAACTCAATGCATACTTCACTCCTTCTGATGCGAAGCCTGCCAATGTGATCTGGACAGTGGACAATTCTAATCTTGCTACAGTGGACCAGTCAGGATGCCTCACGGGAGTTTCTGCAAATAAGCTTGATGCCGATTGGGAAAATGTCACAGTTACTGTAGTTGCGGATTCCAAGACTGCTAACATCGCAATCAGAGTCATACCACGTCAGCCGGAGGATATTGTAGTGGATCTTCCTGCGGAGGGCCATATCAAGGTCGGACAGGAGTGGTACTTCAATCCACGCGTCATCCCTGAAGGTCTCGGATATACAGTATATTGTTCTTCTTCACTCCCTGGCGGAAAGGTACAGAATGATATCTACAGCAAGTATGTTTCAGCGGAGGCAGGAACGATTACTGTCCTGATGGCTGTATCCGATACAGAGAATCTTGTATACAAGTCATTCAGAAAGGAAGTGAGTCTCGCAGTTCATCCATATTGGGTAAAGAGCATTTCACTCCCTGCAGATCAGGAAATGGAAGTCGGATCGACAATGTCGCTGGTACCTGTCTTCACTTCAGATGTTGAGGGAGTACAGCCTACATATAAGGATGTGAAGTGGACATCATCGAATCCATCGGTTGCGTCCGTAAATGAGAAGACCGGCGAGATCACATCACATACAGCAGGCGTTGCAGACATTACAGTGACAACAACAAGCGGTTGGGCTGTTCCAAGCGGCGAGGCTCATAAGTCAGCTACCTGCAGGCTTACAGTTACCCAGCCAAACGTTGAACTCAATGTGGGTGACTACTATTATTCTGACGGCACCTGGTCTTCTGAGCTCAATCCATCGAAGAAGGTGATCGGTATTGTCTTCGCGAAGGTGAATGCGACTACATCAGATGAACTTCTTGCACAGGATTATCCAGGATGCACTCACGGCCTTGTCCTGAGTACAGTTGAGTATGCATCGCAGGATTTCGGATATGTGTCTACATACAGCGGCCACGGAAACTACAAGAGCCTCGGTTATGATCCGACTGCCGTCGTGAATACAGACAAGCCTAACGGCTATGGCAATACCCTGGCTCATACTGCAATGAACGGTTATAAGCCTGATCACTGCACATTCTTCAATGCAGCTGACGGAGTTGTTGCTACACATAGCGCAGCAGTTGCGGTCCCTAAGTCTGCGAGTCCTTGGTATATTCCTTCATATAAGGAGATGCTGATGATCAATGAGAACTATGATGTGATCAATGCGGCTATCGCTGCTGCAGGCGGTCAGCAGATCGCGGAACCTTATCTGAGGGAGGAGTCGTTCGATGAGAACCGTACAAGTGACTGGTACTGGACAAGTACCATCTACGGAAAGGGTTATTCCGACGGTACATTCGATCACTTCAAGTATGCGTTCGACATCAGCAAGAACGGATGGACATCAAGCCAGTTGGCAGGATCCATCCTCTGCAAAGTCCGCGTAGTCCTTGCATTCTAGGATGACAGCATAAGAAAATCGGCTCGGAAATTCCGAGGGCACTGAAAAAGGTGCCACTCTGTGAAGCGGCTGAGATTTAAGTAAAAGAAGGATATCGAGATTTTCGGTATCCTTCTTCAATTTTTCGATTCTTGTAGAGTTGTTTTGGGGTATTAGAGATATTATTGCCCTATT
>JAFYWC010000043.1 GCA_017546585.1 Bacteroidales bacterium | reverse complement strand
GGCTTCTGTCCCCAGAAAGCGAAGTTTGTGAGTTCCTGTGCAGAAAGAACGCCTGTTGCCATCACCAATGAAGCGAGGGCAATAAGAATACGTTTCATTATGTTATGTGGTTAAATACAGGCCGCCCATACAGACGGCCTGCAGATATTTGATTAAAGGGTCATTGGACCTACATACTGTGCGTTTACTGCAGAACTCTCAAGAGTGATTGTGTATACGTCACCGTCTACAGACACTGTAAGTGTTCCGTCAAGAACCTTAGCCTCGCAAACAGCTGCACCGTCAGCAACAGCCCACCAGCAAGTACCCCAGTTCTCGAATACCATACCGATGCCCCAGAGGTCACCTGGATCCCAACCGATACCGAACTCGCCCTCAGCGATCTGGCCACCGGCTGCACAAGCAGTGTAAGTACCAGGAGCAAGCTTACCGTCAGCAGAGTAAACGTCGAGTGCGAGGTAGTGTCCCTCACCTTCCCAAGTTGTCTGCCAGTTTGCATCTGTTGTTGAAGAGATTCCCTCCTCTGCGAGGTTGATAGTCACTGAGTTTGTACCGTTAGCCACGTTGCTTGTTGCAGAAAGGAGAACTGAAAGCTCAGTACCCTCGAACTCAGGCTCCTCACCGCCACCAAGGTTTACAACCTCGAGAGGGTAGTCTGCTACTGGGTAAGTGAATCTTGCGTTTACGAGTGAAGACTTGAGCTTGATAACGAGGTTTGCACCCTCAACGAGTACCTCAACAGTACCGTCAGTTACCTTACCTGCTGCCACAGCTGCACCACCTGCAACATTCCACCAGCAAGTACCCCAGTTCTCGAATACCATACCGATACCCCAGAGATCACCTGGATCCCAACCGATACCGAACTCACCAGCGTTGATAGCACCACCAGCAGCACAAGCATTGTATGTACCAGTGTAAAGCTTACCATCCTCAGAGTAGATGTCAAGGCCAAGGTAGTTACCCTCACCTTCCCATACAGTCTGCCAAGTAGTAGGGTCTGTAGTTGAAGAAATACCGTCAGTTCCGAGGTTCATAGTAAGAGACTTGGTACCGTTTGCTACGTTGCTTGTAGCAGAAAGGAGGTTTGTAAGCTCTACATAGTCAGTGTTGTCAACGTTTCCGCCACCGCCGAGAGCAGGGTCAGTTACAGCCTCGATAGCACCCTCGAACTTAGTCCAGAGCATAGACTTGCCCTCGCCAGATACGAGCTCGATAACCCACTTAGAACCCTTTCTTGTTACAGTTACAGTACCCTCAGTTACCTTCTGGTTGATAGTGACAACGCCGTTGTTTATATCCCACCAGCAAGTACCCCAGTTCTCGAATACCATACCGATGCCCCAGAGATCACCTGGATCCCAACCGATACCAAACTCACCAGGGTTGATTGCACCACCTGTTGCAGATGCAGTGTAAGTACCCTCGTGGAGATATCCGTCCTCAGAGTAGATGTCGAGAGCGAGGTAGTTACCTGTACCGCTGTATACATTGCTCCAAGTGTTAGGGTCGTAAGTTGCTGTAATGCCGTCTGTTGCAAGGTTGATTGTGAGTGATGGAGTGCCGCTTGCTACGTTGCTTGTAGCGGAAATTACAGTGTTAAGCTTAACTGGCTCCGGATCTGCCTCGTAAACGAGGTTTACAGTTGACTTTACCTCGATTACAGACTCGTCTGCAAGCCAGAGGATACCAGCGAAAGAGTATGTTCCCTCGCCCTGAGTAACTTTGAGTGAACCGCCTTCAACAGGAATATTGTTGAATGTAGTACCACCGTTACCTACGATATAAGTGTTCTTCTTTGCCTGGTCAGCAGTAGCTGGAGTGTAGCTGCCGTCAGCAAGGAAATACTTGTCACCTACCATTACCATAGTGAGAGCTGCATTGTCGCCAGCAATCTCAACTGTGAATGTGCGGGTCTTTTCACCCTTTTCAACCGACTGAGAAACGAGTGTGTTCATCTCGTGAACGACTGGCTTCTCATATTTGCCGGTCAAGTCCTCGATTGCGTTCTCAACGCAAGAGCTGAGTGCCAGGATAGAGGCAGCTGCAGCAAATAATTTATAGATAAGTTTCATAATAATCTTCTTGTATTATGTTACCGATGACTACCAACCTGGGTTCTGAACGATGTTAGGGTTAAGACGGATCTCAGTTCCTGGGTAAGGAAGGAGATTGTGCTTAGGCTTGAAACCGAACTTAGCAGGGTCTGTGTTGTAAACCTTATTCTCGATCTGACCATTGTGGTTGAGGAGTGGGCAGTAAGCACCCTGATCCTTCATTCTTTCCTCAGCAATGCCCCAACGGAGGAGGTCCTGGAAACGTGTACCCTCGTGGCAGAGCTCGATACGCTTCTCTCTTCTGATCTCGTCCTGAGTGTAACCGCTCTTTGTCGGAGCCTGAGCACGTGTACGGATCATATTCATATACTCGTCAGCCTTACCCTTGTTGCCAGCCTCGAAGTGAGCCTCAGCAGCGCAGAGGAGAACCTCAGCATAACGCATCCACTGTCTGTTAGAGTCGTCTACGAAGTTAGAACCGGCAGCAGGAACCTGCTCAGTTGTGATTCTGGTCTTCCACATAAAGTAACCCTCGTTGATGATAGTGTTACCCTCTTTCACGTTGATACCCATATCAACCATCTGCTCCCAAGTCTTCATAGTAGCGTTGAGACGATATCCGTCAACACCCTCTACAGCTACGAAGTCATCGTAGAGGTTCTTCTGTGGGCTAAGGAAGCCCCAACCGAGACCTGCGAGACCAGCATTTTGACAGCAGTTGTCAACGAGCTTGTCTGTACGGTAGTGAGTCATAAGGTGGAGCATAGTGAAGTTGTTCCAAACGTTGTTAGGGTCAGAAATCTTCACGCTCTCGAACATACTCTCGCAGTTCTGCTTAGTTGTGAAAGCGATAACGTTCTCGTAGTCAGTGTAGAGTCTGTAAAGACCGCTTTCGATGATCTTGTCGAATTCAGCAGCTGCAGCCTCATACTTGTTCTGCCAGAGGTATGCCTTTCCGAGGAGTGCCTGAGCGAACTGCTTTGTAACTCTCCAAGTCTTGTCGTCAGCGTTAGCCTTCTCAGTGAGGAGACCTGACTCGATAGCTTCTGTGAGGTCTTTCTCTACGAGTGCCCAAAGCTCTTCAGTTGTTCCGTTTGGCTTGTGGTACTCAGATGGCTCAAGCTCGTGGTCTACGAGCGGCGGGTTACCCCACATAGAGATGAGCTCGAAGTATGACCAAGCGCGGAAAACCTTAGCCTCTGCTCTTGCACGCTTCTGAATCTCAGTCTCGTCTGGAACGTGTCCAAGAACTACGTTAGCCTTGTAGATGATACCGTAATATGCAGTGAACATACCCTCGAGGTATCCCTGGTCTGTGTTGAATGTGAACTCGTTAAGTCCTTCGAGGTCAGCGTTGTCGTTACGTCCGCCACCGCCTGCCCAGAAGTCGTCAGTAAGCATATTCTTACCGAGAACGTAGTTCATCTCGTTACCCTTTACCTGGATGTAGCAGGAAACGATGGCTGCTTCAGCCTCCTCATCAGTCTGATAGTAGGTCTCATAGTTCTGTACACCGTGCTGAGGAATATCCAGCAGATGGTTACAAGAACTCAATGCGACAGTAGTCGCAGCAAGAGCCATAAATATATTTTTTGCTTTCATTTCAAGTATTATTTATATGGTTAGAATGTAATGCTTACACCAGCAACAACCTTCTTTGAAGTAGGGAATGTACCCTTGTCAACTCCCATATTTGTAACCTCAGGGTCGAATCCTGGGTAGTCAGAGAATGTGAAGAAGTCATCAAGAGATGCGTAAACGCGGAGGTTGTCAACCTTGATTGTCTTCATCCACTTCTGTGGGAATGTGTAACCGAGCTGGATCTGCTTGATCTTGAAGTATGAACCGTTGAATACTGATGCGCTTGAAGTGTAGTACTTGTCCATATCTGTAGCACCAGCCTTAGGCATTGTACCTGTAGTGTTTGTTGGAGTCCATCTGTCCTCTGTGAAGTATGTCAACTTGTTGAGAGTGTAGTCAGGACGGTTGAGGCAGCTGTAGATGTCAGCACCATACGAACCTGTACCGAATACGATGAGATCGATGCCCTTCCAAGATGCTGTGAGAGTGAGACCATATGTGAGGTCTGCGATACCCTTACCGATCATAGTCTTATCAGCGTCAGTGATCTGACCGTCCTCGTTAAGATCCTTGAATGTAGGGTTACCTGTTGCCTGATCGATGCCGTCGAACTCATAACCATAGAAGTACCAAGCTGGTTTGCCGACCTCGAAACGAGTGATAGCACCGTAAGTGTGGAATGACTGACCGTCGATAGCGTCGAGAGTCTCGTGGATGTAAGTTACCTTATTCTTGATAGTAGAAAGGTTACCGCGGATACCATATGAGAAGTCACCGATATGATCCTGCCATCCGAGCTCGAACTCGAGACCTGTGTTCTGGATGTTACCTGCGTTCACTGGAGAAGCAGTGTTACCTACTACTGTTGAAGGAGTGATACCTGTAACGATGAGGTCCTTAGTGTTCTTCAAGAACCAATCTGCGCTGAATGAGAGGCGGTTGTTGAACAAGCGAGAGTCGATACCGATGTTGGTCTGCTCAGCTGTTTCCCACTTAAGCTCCTTGTTACCAGTTGCTGAAGGTGCGTAACCGTCGATGTACTCAGTACCGTTACCTGTTGGGTAAGAACCAGTACCGCCGATAACTGTTGCGTATCTATATCCACCGAGTGAAGAAAGCGAACCGTTCTGTCCCCAAGATGCACGGAACTTCAAGTGTGAAAGCCAGCTCTTGGTGTCCATCATAAAGTTCTCGTTCGAGATCACCCAACCTGCAGAAACTGCTGGGAAGTAACCCCAACGTGTCTCAACTGGAAGAACGCTGCTGTCAGCTGCGTCAGCACGGAGAGAAGCCTGGAGGAGGTATTTGCCCTTGTACTCATAGTTGAAACGTCCGAAGTATGAGTTCTTTCTTGAGAAGTTTGCCTCACCGCCGCTGATATCGTCCTCTGCGTTAGCTGTTGCATATGCGAAATAAAGGAAGAGAGGATCATCCTTCTTGAAACCGAGGTCGCCGTCGCTACCGTGCTTTCCACCGCTTACGCCGAAACTTCTGCTCTCAGTGAAGCTGGTACCGAGCATTACACCGAAGTCGTGGCCCTTGAAGCTCTTGTTGTAGTTGAGGAAGTTCTCCCACTGCCAGTATGTGCTTGCATATGAGCTTGCATTTACAGAAATGTAGTTCTGGTGGTGCATTGCATTAGCATAGTAGTCGTGTCCGATAGAGTATGACTCAGAGCTTGAGAGACGGTAACCCAGACGTGAAGTGATTGTCAAGCCCTTGATAGGCATAAAGTTGATGTAAGTTGTACCGTTGATGTTGTAACCTCTTGAATCATTGTCGCTTGCATCGCGCATAATGAGAGGGTTCTGGTTCTCTGAAGTATTGAAGTTAGAGACACCGTATACATTGCCCTTACCGTCGCCGAGCATAGGAGCGTGATCACCGTAGTAGATGTCAGCCATATGCTTAGGAAGGTTGTCTACAGAGTAGAGAGGCTTTGTGAGAGGGTCGAGGTTGAGGACTGCGAGGAGGTATGAACCGTACTCTGAACCCTCAGAAACTGAGCTTGACTTATAGTACTCAACCTGGTTATTGGTACCGATCTCGAGCCAAGGCTTGATCTTCCAAGATGCGTTGATCATACCTGTGAGGCGCTCGTAGAAGTCCTTGTCACCAGCTACGATACCGTTGTTGTTGAGGTATGAGCCAGAAACGTAGATAGACTTGTTCATATCACCTGCAGAGAATGTCAGGTTGTGACGCTGCATATTAGAGTTCTCGAAACCTACCTTTGTCCAGTCTGTGTTAGTCTCGAAATCCCAGTTGTTGTAGAAGTTCTCGAGAGAGATGAGACCAGCCTCCGAATAGTAGTCGATATACTGCTCAGCGTTCATCATCTTAGGAACACGTGCAAGGCTCTGGCTAGTGTACTGGTAATCGTAAGTGATCTTACCGTTACCCTTACCCTTTCTTGTTGTAACGAGGATTACACCGTTACCTGCCTCAGCACCGTAGATCGCAGCAGATGCACCGTCCTTGAGCACCTCCATAGACTCGATGTCGTTAGGGTCGATACCTGCAAGGCTGCCGATACGTCCGTCGACAACTACGAGAGGGTCGCTTGAACCGTTAGAACCGATACCGCGAACGCGGATTGCAGGAGAAGCACCTGGCTTAGCTGAAGAAGTAAGGATCTGCACACCGGCAGTTTTACCCTGAAGTGCCTGAGAAGCAGTTGTGATTGTACGTCCAGCGATATCCTCAGATTTTACCTGAGATACCGAACCTGTGAGTGAACTTTTCTTCTGGACACCGTATCCGACAACGACAGTCTCCTCGAGGAGCTGGGTGTCCGGTTCCATATTGACGTTGATTGTGCCATTGATGGCAGTCTTATCGACTGTAACGTAGCCGATGTACGAGAATTCGAGAACTGAGCCCTGGGCTGCGGTAATTTCGTACTTACCGTTTCCGTCAGTCATAACTCCGTTCTGAGTTCCTTTCTCGATGACGCTGACGCCTACCATTGGGCTGTTCAGTTCATCAATGACCTTACCGGTCACTTTCACCAGATTCTGTGCAGAAGCTGTGAGAGAGCCGGTCAGAATGAGAAGCATTGCCAATGCAGTGCCTAGCATTCTTGAGAATGTTGAATTGGTTCTCATTGTTTTGATGGTTAATGGTTAGTGATTAGTGATTAGTATGTTTGTCGATTTAAAAACCACGGGTAGGAAACTGGCGGATGAACTCCATAAGCTCCTTGTCGTGATTGTATTTTATCTCGCACTGATTGTCGAAAATCATCATCGCACCCTCTTCAGGGTTGTATGCAGGCCACTCTGGGAGGCATTTTGCATTAGGATTGCCTGTACGGGCGAAGTTGATCCAAGCCTGGCTCATTCTGTCAGCAAGAACGATGGCATCCTTGCCGCCGCCTGTCATAGAAGCGTGGAGATCTGCATTGTTGAAAACGAATGGAATCTCCATACAGTGTGTGCTTCGGAGGATGCCGTCCAATGCAGGTGATTCCCAAGCGAACATATACATAAACACCGGAGCTCCCTGCTGAGCGACCTTTACGTTTGCCTGAGCGATTGTGCTAGGTCTGAAGATCACGTCAGTGTCGAAGAGGTCCTTAGGCTGGTAGTCTGGATATGTCTTTTCGAAGATTTCAACGAACTCGCCGATTCTGTCGCCGAATTTTGTCGCCTTGAGATATTCGATCGCTCCCTCCTTGGTGATGTTGCGGAGCTGAGGCACATATGTGCTCATTGAGAATTCGTGGATAGTTGTTCCGAGCATTACAGGGACGTCTTTCGACTGCTCAGGAGCCTGAGGGTCAAACGGCTGTGCAGGAAGCACGTTGCCGTCTACTGTCGGTGCCCATCCGAAGATGAATGAAGCGAAGCCGTTTGCTTCAGCTTCCGGACGTACCTTTGCAATTGCTCTGGTACCGGCAGCGAGAATCTGCTCGTAAGGTGCTGTCTTGAGTGCTTCTACTGAGCCGAACTCAGCAACGACAGCCTCACCGATCTTTGAAGACCACTTCTGGTCCATTGTTCTGAGCATCGAGCCGCTCTGAACGATAGCCTTGTGGAAAAGGCCTGCTGCAGAAGGAGTTGCGAGAAGAGTGGAAACCTTTCCGCCACCGCCTGACTGGCCGAAGATAGTAACATTTGACGCGTCGCCTCCGAAAGCGGCTGCATTGTCGCGAACCCACTCAAGGGCTGCTACGAGGTCGAGAAGACCTGCATTGCCTGAGATTGCATATTCTTCACCGAATGATGAAAGATCGAGGAAACCGAGGACGTTGAGTCTGTGGTTGAGAGTCACCACCACAACGTCGCCTTTGCGTGCAAGGCTCGCACCGTCGTATGAAGGAAGTTCCTGGCCGGAACCGGTAGAGTAGCCGCCTCCGTGGAGCCATACCATTACCGGACGCTTCTTGCCGTCGTTGATGCCTGGAGTCCAGACGTTGACTCTGAGGCAGTCTTCGCCAGGGAAACCGTCGTTCCAGGCGAACGAGAATCCAAGTTCATCGCTTGCCCAGCCGGATCTTACCTCCTGACGTGCGGTCGGACCGTAAGCTCTGCAGCTTCTTACCCCTTCCCAGCTGTCGGCCGGCTGAGGTGCCATAAATCTTTCCGCCTTTGCATATGGGATGCCCTTGTAGGTGTAGATGCCGTTGTCGATGTAACCGGCTACATCTCCCTTGTCAGTCTGGACCAAGGTCGCTTCAGCGGATGTCTGAAGTTCTGAATTGCAGCAGTGCTTCTTTGAAGCGTCGCAGCAGCCGACAGTTGCGATCAGCAGTGCGGCAGCGGCGATGGTCATAGTCTTGAGTGTCATAATGCGCATAGTTCGTACGTTAATAATGCAAATTTAGACGTTCCCTCGCGCACGGGCTTTCGTACGCGTTTCTTTGGTTTGCAAGAGTGTTCAAACCGGTTTTCTGCGTGTTCAAATGTTTTCACATATGTTCAAACACCCTGTTCCTGTTGCCTCTGTCGGTATTTTTTGCTAACTTAGATTTTCAAATCAGAACCTATGAACAAACTCGCAATTTCACTTGCTTTTCTTTCGGCTTTGACCATTTCCTGCGGTACAAAGGAAGTCGAAGATCAGCGTCAGTCAATGGAATCTCCTGTCATCACAAACGACATATCCAACCAGAAGGTGACCTCTTTTGCGGAGGACTCGCAGGGACATATATGGATAGGAACTTTCCGTGGACTCAACAGATTCAACGTACACGAATACCAGCAGCATTTCTGTACCGGTGATGAATTCACTCTTCCCGACAATCAGGTTCAGTGC
>JAFYWC010000042.1 GCA_017546585.1 Bacteroidales bacterium | reverse complement strand
TAACGAACTTGACAAGGAGTTGGAGAAACGCGGACATCCTTTTGTACGCTATGCCGACGATTGCGTAATCTTCTGCAAGACTCCAAGAGCAGCGGAACGCGTCAAAGAGAGCATCACTAACTTCATAGAGAAGAAACTCCACCTCAAAGTCAACCGCGAAAAGACAGTTGCATGCAGTGTGAGGGACATCAAGTTCCTCGGACACTCATTCTATGCAGCCCGTGGCGGTGTTTGAAGGCTTCGCATCCATGCAAAACCTCTTGCTAAGTTCAGAGCCAAACTGAAACTTCTCTCTGCGAGAAGTAACGGTATGGGATATGAGCAACGCAAGCAAGCGCTACACAATGCTATCCGCGGTTGGGTCAGCTACTTCAAATATGCAGATGCAAAAGAAAACCTGCGAGCTATAGATGAATGGCTTCGCAGTCGTATCCGTATGTGTATATGGAAATGCTGGAAACGCGTCCGAACTCGCATCCGTAACTTAATACGATGTGGCATAGAGTACAACAGAGCTGTTGAATGGGGATGTTCCAGCAAGGGATATTGGGCAGTGGCCGGTAGCTTTATGAAAGTCGCAGCGAGCAATAGAAACCTCGCGCGAGCAGGTTACCCGTCATTGTTGGGATACTACGAAAAGTATCATTGCAGATAAGGAACCGCCGTATGCGGACCCGCATGTACGGTGGTGTGGGAGGTCGGAAAACAAAAGTAGGAGGAAACCTACTTTTGTTTTCCTCCTACCCGATTCCGATGATAGCCATGGCTGGCACCCATGTCAGGTTGATAGAATCTATGCTTTCCAGTATGTGACTTCTTCTTCGGCAGCTCCAGGGGTGCCGGTTGGTCAACTCCTTGTATGACCCAACAGGGAAGAGGGCAGTCTGCTCCGGTTCTTCTGCATCAGACGTGCATCTTGACTCTGGAATCACATTGCCGTAAGCCGGAAGGCTGTAGAAGGATTCGTGATTGACAGGTCGGTTTCCCTTATTTCCGGACGCAAAGGTACTTTCCTTCTGACTTCATGTTAAAGGACTCTTCGTCACTGCCGTTCCTCGATCCGGTGGTCCCGAATGAAAATCTCCACGCCCTGCGGGGTAGTATTTTCCTTGCGGTCTCCTTGAGCCTTTGTCCTCAGGTACTCTTGGGGCATCCGTAAATTAAGTTGAACCAACCTAACATCAATCAAAATGAATCCTAACAACTACATCCAGATTTCCGGCAGACTTACAGCCGACGTGACTCCTAACGAGAACAAGACATTCGCACGCTTCAACCTCGCGAAGAACTTCGTAGGATCAGACAAGAAGACCATCTTCCTCAGCTGCGTCATCTTCAAGAAGGAGTTTGATGACAACCAGCAGACCATCCCTTGGGATCTTCTGAAGAAGGGACAGGAAGTCCTCGTCACAGGAAAGCTCGCTCCAAACAACTGGACTGACAAGGAGGGTGTCGAGCACAAGGGCTTCGACATCATCGTGAACAAGATACGCGACCTGGCTGAAGAATAGCCGGGTTGCTTTTCCCTCCGGCGGATCTGCCGGAACCTTGCATGCCGATCGGCACTGAGGAGCGTCGTGATGACGTGAACCTCTATCTACCAGGGCAGCGCGGAGTGATTAACCGCGCTGCCTTTCTCGTATTGACGTTTTATATAAAAATATATTTATATAAAAGATGGTTGTCCATTATGTGCACGAGGAGAGATACATGTACTTCCTGTGTTTCCGACCTTGCTTCAACTACATGTCATCGATTGATAATCCTCTGTATACAATGCTGTATCCTTTAAAGGAACCAACAGATTTAAAGAACAATTCAGATTTGTCCTTCAGAACTTGTTCGTCGAAGTTTTTCGCTTGTCGTTTCACTTCGATAAATTCAATCCTATTCTCCAGTTCGTCCTCTGCGACTATATCTATCTCGTTCTCACCTTTGCGGTCGTGCCAGTATCCAAGGCGAGTGTAGCTTCCAGACTCCTTCAGAACTTCGTTAAAATAGCTCTCAAGCGACTTGCCGCTCACAGTAGGGAAATCACGCTCCGCTATCGCTCTCAATTTATCATTGCCACCGGCCTCGATGATGTGCATGTATTTGTAAATGAACCGGAACCAGAATTTCAGGAACTGATCGTTTATGGCATAATGTACATTCTTGTTGCTTGACTTCTCATAGATAGGCTGCATCTTAGTTATCAAGCCATACTCTTCACTGAGATTCTTCAAGTATCCTGACAACTCCTTTATATTGAGTGCATTTTCAAGTTCCGAACGTGTGTTCTTGCCTTGAGCTATGAGTGTCAGAATGGAAAAATAGATGCCGTAATCTTTGCCGAACTCATCGACGAGCATGTTCTTTCCCTCCTGAAGGAAATAGGAATCGCGTTCAAAGAACATGTCCATCATCTTCTTTTCTGTGAACTTCTTCCGGTCAATAAACAACTCTACATATTTAGCTACTCCACCTGTCAGTGTGTATAGAGCCAACAGGTCTGATTTCTTGTAGTCAGGACAGTACTCCGACATGATCTCTTTAAGAACAGACGGCTTGAAAGGTCGAACTTGCATAGTGGCTGTCTGTCTGCCAAAAAGCGGCTGCTTCTTATCCTTGAATATCTTATTCATCAGAGTGTTCACAGAACCAGCCACGATAAGATTGATCTGAGCAGTATTTTTATAACTGTCCCATATGTTCTGCATATCGGAATAGATAGATGGATTTACTCTGTAGAAGTCCTGGAACTCATCAATAAAAAGGTTGATATGCCGAGTCTGAGACAACTCCATGATGAGCTTGAAGGTCTCAGCAAAAGAAGCTCCCTTTCCGATAATCGGAATGTCGAGTTTCGAGCGGATCTCATCCGCGAATATTTCGCACAGATCAGCTTCAGCCTTACGAGCAACAAAAAAGTATAGCATTGGCTTATTCTCGTAAAACTTCTTGATCATCTCAGTCTTTCCGATGCGGCGGCGCCCCGTAATGATGGTAAATTGGGCTACTTCATGTGACAGCTCCTCAATTTCCTTCAGTTTTTCAAACTCCTGCTCTCTATCAAAAAATCTCATATCTGTAACTTTTATCGTAATGCTTGTTACCGTAACGGTGGTTACGATAATGCAAAGATATAAATTAATTTATCATTTGTGCAAGAAATCTTCTTTCTTGATAGGTCTGATATCTACCTTAAGTTTCATGCCAGTGAACTTTGCGATCCTAAAGAAGTAAGAAATGTAACACTTGTCATGCCTGAACCAGTAGTCGATGGTCTCTACGTCAATCCCAAGCTTCCTGGCCAGCCTGTTCTGGTCAATGTCGTTATCATATAGAGCACTACGGAGAAAGTTGAGTCTCTTTCTTGGCTTTGTGTCGATGTCATCCTTTGGATCGATCTCGATTTTGATGTTATCATCCATATTCGGCATCTCCATGGAGAAGATTACTTCGTAACCAATCTTGTCAAAGGCATTGTGTAGAGTAGTAAGCTGCATGTCGTCAACTTTAAACCAATGATAGACAGCTGCCTTGGTCATATCCACTTTATCAGCGAACTCAGGTATTGACCATTTCATCTTTTTAAGGAACAAATCCAGGAACTTCAAGTTATAAGTCTGAGGTTTCTTAGAGACTTGAGACTTATTCGTAGATTCTTTTGACATGATTATGTAGTTAAATTGTTATAATTCAATCAGTAATACTATGTTTACTATATCAGCGATAGTGCAAATATAATGAATTAAAACAATTTTACAATACATTAGTAAATTTATACCTAACTATTAGGAGCCATTAATTCAGCGATATCATTATGTAATGGTAGAGCAAGCTGCAGGCTGTCTGCTTCTGTATAGGTCTCCTTGCGCCTGATCCGGCTGCGCTTAAGGACAACTCCGCTGTCATCGTCTATTGACCTATAGTAGAAGAGGTCATCTTCAGGAAGCATCTGCATTCTCATGATCTTGGCAAGCTCCTTACCCTTGCGATGAAACATCTTAGCCTTGAACCTTTCATCCATGCGGTGCTTGGTCCATTCGGCGTACGTATTGAAATATAGATACCAGTCATAGATGCCTGGAACCTCTATGGTGTAACCGTCCAGCTCTATCGTGTCTGCCGGTGTGCAGCTGTACGTGTTACCCTCCTCGTCCTTGAGAATGACGAGGAATACGTCCGGTGATATGGTATAGGTTCTTGGCATAAAGGGGCGCAAAGATAGTGAATCTTTGTTCTATGCTTAAATCTCTATTCTTTATTTCTTATCTTTTCAAATAAACTTAACAAGGTCCTTCCTCACACGTCTTTTGATGTATGATTCCAGTTTAGGTGAATCGATGATTTCAATCTGGTCCGATAAACCTAAGTAGAACCTTCCTACACCTGCTAAATCTTTGACATCCGTATTTAGCAACCAATACCCATCCTTATAAGAAATATCGCGCATAGATAATGGGTATTCCTCAATGAGCAGATTCTTAGCCATGAGGGTCATCCTGAGAGTTACTGGTATTGATTCTTTCCCATTCATCCTGAAGCAGTCAGGGTCTATGACCTCGTGCTTTTCTTCAAATTCCCATTCCGTACCTATCGGACGCACCCAACCGATACGGGTTATCTTGAAAGTCTTGCATATCCCTGATGCCGGTTCATATGCATAGACATCCGCATAGTTGGTCGAAAACCCATAAGGCTCGACGATTCTGTCCGAGACCTTCATTGTGTGCCCGGATTCATAGTCGATAAGCTCGACGCATTCCTTCTCGTCGATTGCCTTCTTGAGAATCCTGACATTCTCTGCAGCAGTCTTCTTGCCTATGATTTCCGTTATGCTGGTAGCGTCAAAGAGAGCTGCAAGCTTCTGCTCCAGGTTGATGTGAATCTGACTACCTCCGGTGATGCTCAGCAGAAGAGTGTGAAGAATGAATGCCTCTTCACTTGATATCTGAATGAGTTCATCCAGTTTGATTTCGTCAAGAGGCATCTTGAGAAGCTTGTGGATGTTCGGGTTCCGTTTTTCCAATACGAAACCATTGTCCTTGAATGATCTTATGTACCTGTAGATGCTCCTTTCTGTGATTTCGAGAAGGTCTGCCAGTTCCGGTGTGGTGTAGTCAACGTTGCTGCTTAACATGAGCATAAGTCGTAGAAGTCGTTCAATTCTTGCATGATCCATATAGAGAGTGTTTAAGTCTCACCTTGTGGCCGGACAAACAAAAAGGGCGATCACGAATCTCTCCATGATTGCCCTGATATCTTTGTTTGCATAGCTTTCTAAAGAAAGGCGCAGACCCATCCATTAATCCCATAAGAGTACCAGTCCTAGACACAATGGATAACGCCCGCGCCTTAGCGCAGACGTAAATGCCCATTGTCCTCGTGTCTATATCTTAGTTTGGTACTCTATGGGAGAGGTCAACGACAGCTACGTATGTATTCTGTATGTATTATCTGTAATTGTCTGGCAAATATAGCAAATTTTTGGCAGTAACGGTATCAATGATAATTTATGCTACTATTAGTGCAAATAATTTTTCCAGTGACGCTAGATGTCACTGAGCCCTGCGACCTTTGCGGCGAACAACCCAAAAAGCGACACAATGACCGGAAGAGAAAACACAGCTGCCATCCCCGATATTCGCACGAGTGTTCGGCTGGGCCGTGCCGGGATGATCGTTTTTCATCACCAGGCCCAGGTGATGAAAAATTACCTTGCAGCAATCATCCGTCATCACAATCTGCGACACAATCGTGGTCCCAAGCAGCTGTGCTCTTCCTGGTCGATGTCGTAACACTAAGTCAAAACAAAATCAAACCATTATGGACAAGACAGACATGAATCAAATCCGTAAGACCGCGCTTTCAGACACGGCGACAGCTCTCAGGAGCATCAATACTCAGTATGACATGACACCCGACCAGCAAAGGGGACATGTAAGTGAGATTAGCCAGGCCCGAAAGGGTGCTGAGATTGCTATGGTGTCACTGGCAATCATTGCCTCTGACGGGGATGAGCAGAAGACCCGTGACATCCTCGCAGATGAGGGATTCACTGACCTGTTCTGATTTTTCCTCCTGCCCTGCAATCCGCAAAGTTGGAGCACAGGATTTCTGTCAATGGCTCTCATGATGCGCAGGTTCGCTCATTACGGACGAGTCCGGCGTAAATGGGAGCCATTTCGCAGCCCATTGCACAATCCTTCCTACGCTCCTGTACCGGCTTCTGCAGCGGCAAGGAGGAGAAAATCCCCATAGAATCCTATGATTATTCATAATATTATTTAACTTTGCCGCGTAAAGGCTTGCGGATCTCTCCGAGTTCTTCGGTTTTTCCTAAATGTGTTCCTAAATGTCCATAGCTCCGCAGCTGATGTTTAACGTTTAATATGTTATGGCTATGAGGACATTCTTCAACATCACTTTCGGCATTGTGAAGTTCGCATTCAAGGCGCTCTTTGCATTCATCGGCATCATTCTCTGGATTGTAGCTGATGGCGCACCAGAATAATTTTCATGCGGATTCTGCACATTGTAAAGAATAGATAAGTAGTTATCACCAAAGTATTCGACCATAATGAAAAGGCTGCCAGGTTGATATTCCTGACAGCCTCCTTTGAATATGATTATGGTTTCCAAGAAGTGTTGTGCGAGAAGGATGTTCCTGTCGAGAACTGCTGCTTGTTGCCGCTGGAATTGTAATAGTATTCCTTCGTCTGTATGACAACCGCCATGGTATATGTCGATCCTCCTCCCATGTATACGAGTGGTCCGGTACCGCTTGTGCCGGTTGCAATGGCACTGTTCTGAGCGAAGGTCACACTCCATGTATACGGAGCATCCTCGATTACGGTACCATCGCTGAACCTGATCGTAAGCTGGAGCTTATAGTTGCTTGTGCCAGCTATGTTGATGGACTGAACAGACATATTTGATACATAAGCATTCGGCAGCGGAGTGTCATTATCCGTTACGGTCACGGTGCAGCTGGCGCTCAGACCGTTATAGGTCACCGTGATGGTACAGGTTCCCTTGCCCTGGGCTGTGATTGTTCCGCTGCCTGCAGTGGCCACTCCTGCATTGCTGGTCGTCCAGACGGCACTTGAGGTGACATAGGTCGAGGCTGTTCCGTTGTTCGGGTTGTAGATTGCCGCGTTCGTCCTCACTGCTCCCTTCTCCATAGTCGCGGATGTCCATCCGAGTGAGAGGGTTGCAGATCCCACTACGGTAACGCTGCATGTCGCGCTCTTGCCGTTGTATGTCGCGGTGATCGTCGTCGTTCCTGCTCCCTTGCCTGTAACCGTTCCTGCGCTTACAGTGGCAACAGAGGTGTTGCCGGATGACCATGTTGCCGTACTGGTGACATTCGTCGAGGATTCCAGCACTCCGTCAGCATAGGTCTTGTATGTCGCCACAATCGTTCCTGTGGCTCCCTTGGCCATGCTCATGCTGGTCCTGTTCAGCACCAGTTCGTAAGTGTAAGCCGGTGTCACGGTGACTGTACCTGTAAGTGTCGTTTCTCCGTACTTCGCAGTGATGGTCGCCGTTCCCTTTCCGACTCCAGTTATCACACCATTGCTTCCTACCGTAGCAACGGATGTGTTGCTTGATGTCCATGTGAATGTCGAAGATACATCCTGGCCGTTGGTCTGGGTTCCGTTGGTGAAGGTACGCTTCACGACTGTGAATTTTGTGGTTCTTCCGTTTACCAGGCTTGTGCTTGACGGACTCAGCTGATAATCATATGTTACAGCATCTGTCACCGTTACGGTGCTTTTGGCAGTATATCCGTTATATGTTGCTGTTATGGTTGCGGTTCCGACCCCTTTTGCAGTTATCCTGCCTGCTGATACCGTCGCTACGGATGCATTGCTCGATGACCAGGCCGCATATGCGGTCACATCGCTCTCTGAGTTCTTGACTCCACCGACATTCTTGATGTACATGGAAGACAGGTTAGCGGTTTCCCCGATACTGAGTTCCATATTAGGCTTCACGATTGTCAGACTGTAATTTACCTCCGGGAGATCATCCCCGTAGCTTACCTTCCAGCTCTCATCGAAGATCCTGTCCCTGGTTACAGTCAGGCTGATATCCACGCTATTGTTTCTTCTGACATTGAAATCTGAGCAGTTGTCGTTTCCTATGTAGAAGCGATAGACCACATTGTCCGAAGACACAGGGACTCCCTCGTACTCACCGGAATATGATGCAGTCATCTCCAGATACGTGCAGAGTTCTGATCCGTACGGTATCTCGCTCGGGATTTTCGACTCCGCACTCTTGTTTCCCGGCAGAAGCACTCCCTGACAGTTCTCCAGAGCGTAAAACCAGATCTTTTGTCCAGCATTTAGTTTTGTCAGGTCTGAGCTGCTTGCCCAGTCTCCGTCTCCGACTTCAGACAGATTGCTGGCCCTGCTCCCTTCACTTCCGTTATCGAAGAAAGGGTACATCTTCAGAGCCGCCTGACGAAGCCTTACAGCCGTAACCGTAAAGTCTTCCAATTCCGAGCTGTCGATGCTGAAGTTGATGCGTGAGACCATCCTCTCAAGATTGATATTGATCCTTGGCCCACTTCCGCTTATAGTCTTGTCTGCAAGACTCCAGCACATGGGGAAGGCGAGCTTGATGTCAGTGACTTTGGAGATGGAATACTGATAGCTTTTTATCTCCTCTTCCTTAAATGGTGCAGACACCCTGCCCATGTTGGCCAGAGCGTACATGTTGTATGTGCGCCCCTTGACAAGACTCATGGAAAAGGAAGTAGGGGACTCGATGTAGGAGGATGTTTCCAGCTTGCCGTCATAGTAGACAAACAGGTTCAGGTTAGTCACAGCAGTCTCGGAGGCCGAGATGCTGCTCTTAGTCTCGATGGAGTCCGTACAGCTGACGCAGAACTCCACATCCACGGGCTTTCCGATGCCCTGGATGAAGTTTGGACAGTCGCTCAGGTCCTCATAGATGCATGAGCTCATGAGTAGGGCTGCCCCGATGAATGAAATGATTCGTCTCATGGTATTGTGGTTTAGATGGTTGACTATTATGAAAAATGGCAGTCGGACCTCCCGGCCGGACTGCCCGTACATGAAGCTAAATTGTGAAACATTAATTCTGTATAGTTAAACTATTCTCCTTCCGCCAAGGCTACAATCCCCCATCGGTAGTTAGTCCATCCAAGGTATCCTACATCTGTGCGATACCACTCTGAACGGTATTGATTGATGGCTTCTGAAGGTACCTTCATCTGACCGCTATAGTTTGTAAGTCTGAATGGCGATTGTCCAAGCGTTGGGGGAATAGTACCCCTGCAGATGATCTGGGTTATGTCAGAGTAGTCAAATGCGTAGTCCTCGATGGTTGTAACACCTTCATGAAGATCTACGTTTGATAGGCAAGATTCATAGAATGCCTTCTTGCCGATGGTGGTCACGCTCTCATGAATCTTCGAACTGAGAATTGCACCAGCAATCAGACGGTTGGTGGCAGTCTCTATGAGGGAGTTATTACGGATGTCATATTTGGAGCTAGGATTCGTCATTACGTAGCGTTCTAGATTAGGACACGACAAGGCGCCGTCAGCGATGCTGGTCAGGGTTGATGGTATCCTCATCGACTTGAAGTTCGGATTCCTGAAGTAGAAGACAAGGTCTTCCATAGTAGTCACTCCTTCAGGTATGATGATCTCGTCAGTGCATACCGTTCCGTCTGCCATGATGAACCTCTCGATGTTGTCTGAGAAGCTGAACGCCTGCATCTCGATGGTTTTAAGGCTAGCAGGGAATCGCACTTCCTTAAGGTTCTTACAGTTCTTGCAGACCTGGCTCTCGATGACAGATACGGCATCCGGAAAGTGAATTACTTCAAGACCGGAATTCTGGAAAGCGTTATATCCTATGGATTTTACACCGCTCGGCATCTCGAATGATCTGAGAGCTGTGCAGCCTTGAAACGTTCCGCTAGGTATGGATTCCATGTGCGAAGGGAGCTTCACGTATGTCAATGAGCTGCAGTCATCGAATACACCGTAACTCATCCAGCAGCCGTCAGGTATGACACAGGAAGTAAGCCCCGAGCGTTCAAACACCTGGTAGCTTATGCTCTTGAGAGTTGACGGAAGGGATACCTCTTTCAGGTTCGAACATCCCAGAAAGCACCATGCCCCAAGCGTTTCGACTCCCTCCGGAAAGATGGCTGACGTTACTGTCTGTATGTACTGCATGAAGCTGTATTGATAGCCTTTGTAGTTCTTGATTGCCATCTTCATGACATGTTCTCCCGGAGTCTCAAACTGATAATACATGTCAATGGCGATCTCCTCTCCGTCCATCTTGAGCCTCTCGGGTGATCCGCCGTAGTAAATCTGTGTAGGTTTGCTTATGTCAGTGACCTCGTGCACGAAGGTCATCCACAGCCAGAACCCGTTGAAGTTGACTGTGACATCCGAAGCGATGTCAGACAGCTTGATTGTCAGTATTCCGCTATTATCGTCTACACTCTGCTCTAATATGGCGGTACCTGAGATGGTGACAGGCTTTGTCTCAGCATCTTCGGATATGTAAGGAACTGCCAGAATGGTCACATTGCCTTCATCGTCGACGCTGTTGCTGAACGAGAGTCCTTCCATATCGCCGGCAAAGCTGACCTTGTAGTCCTTCTGGATGATCTGGCTACCAGCCGCGTTCTGTTTCCAGGCGGTTACGTTCACGCTGGTGACGTAGACCTCGCCGTCATTCACGCTGATCATACACTCGGTCATGTTTCCCTGCTTGACCACCGCACTTGGGATGCTGGTCTCGTACACGTTGCCGTCAATGGTAAGGGTGACCTTCAGGTTGACCGTGCTGTTTCCGCAAGGAATGGCAAGGATGTCAATCGATGAAGCGGTCTGCGATAATGTGAAGGATGTTATCGCCGGCGAAATTGCAGTCGAATAGCCCTTGTAAGAACTCAGACCTCCTGTCCTGGCATTGAGTACAGCAGAGGTCGCGATATCCGCTCCGGAGATGGATGCCGCCGTAACCCGTCCTGTGCCTGAATAAGTGCCTCGGGATACCGAGAGCCTGATTGCCGCCAGTGCGTGGTTCATCACGACAGCAGCATCGGCGTTTGCCTTGGTTATGTTGCTCACAGGAGTGGCCCACAGGTAGTCAGTCTGATTATTCGAGTCTGCGGTGATATTGATTTTTTTGATGTCACTGACAGATTCTGAATACGGATAATATCCGTAGAGGGTGCCGGGAGTGTTGGCGACCATAATCGGGGATTCCGCATCCCATTTCTGCGAGCTTCCGCTTCCTGATGCGGTGTAGCAGATATTCTCGTATGTGATCCCCTGGTACTTTGTACCGCTGACATCGCAGAGGGATAATCCTATCCTTGACCCGTTCTCCAGTGTTGTCCCGGTGATGACCCCACGTGTCTGGATGCCGTCCGAAGCGGTCACGGATACCACGATAGGGGACCCATCCTCTGTTGTGATGCCGACTGGATCCGGCAACTGTGTACAGGCTGCAAGCATTGCGCAGGTCATTACCGCGCTGAGTGTAAGTCTGTGAGTTCTCATTGTAGTATGATGTTAGATTTGTGTTATTCGTCCATGTATACCAGCGTCCATCCGTATGATCCGAGATTGATATTCGATGAGACCCAGTACGAATAGTTGGAACCGGTCTTGGCTGCTGCCGGAACGGCAAGTACTCCGTTGCTGGCAACCTTAGAGAAGTTGTATCTATAGTTTCCTCCGAGAGTCGGGGTCTTGACAGGAAACGACACGATATGGCGAAGGTTGCTGCAGTCACTGAAGCAGTAGTTGCCCACGTATGTCACTCCTGCAGGGAGGATGATGGATGCCAGTGAAGAGCAGCCATCGAAGGCAAAGTCTCCGAACCTGGTCACTCCGTCCGGGATGTCTATGTTCTGAAGTGACTCACAACCTCTGAACATCGAATCATAGATCTCTGTTATTCCTTTCGGTAGTACTGCGTGCTTGAGATTTACGCAGTCGTAGAAGATTGAAGAACCGAAAGAGGTAACTGTTTCTGGGATGACAACTCTTTCTATTGACGTGCCTTTGAACGCATAGCTTTCCAGAGATGTGACGCAGTTTCCGATCTCGATACCTGTTAGCGCAGTGACCCCGTTGAACATATCGTAAGGAACGGTATGATTGGTGAACGAGTATCTTAATGTGTGATTTCCTCCTTCAGCCCATGTGTGAGTCGAGGCTACAGGTATGTCAGTATCTCCTTCACGTATCCTGAGGATCTTTGCCTTGTTCGATGAGCTGACATAAGTATAAAGCATCTTGGTGGATTCCCCCGCATTGACGGTGAACTCTGTTATCAGGTCATAGCAGTATGTACCATAAAAGGTGACTGTGACGTTGCCCGTTATGTTTGACAGCTTGATGGTACGTACTCCGGTATGGATGTCAGAGGTCTGCGTCAGGGTTGCATTGGGGTTGATAGAAACCGGTTCCACCTCCTTGAATCCTCCCTTGGTCTTCGGAACCGCAGAGATGGTCACCACTCCATTGACTACTGAGTTGTACACCGCTATATCATCAAGATTGCCGGTAAGGGTCACCTTGTCTGTCACCTTGATGGACGTATCCTTTGACTCTCCATAAGTCCACTCGCTGACAGTGATGTCCGAGAGCGAGAGCTCTCCGTCATTGACCGTCAGGTGGAACTGCGTCATATGTCCCTGACGAAGGTCTATGTCTCCGAACTCGAGAGTGTAGTCCTTGCCGTCAATGGTGATGACGACCTTTCCCTGCTTCTCTCCTGTCGGGATGATGAGGAGCTCGAATTCCTGCAGAGAGGATGAGAGGGTAGTGGCGATCTGTGGTGGAGTCAACATGGTTCCCTTGCCTGCGAAGTTTGATAGAGATCCGTCAGTAGCATCAAGGGTTCCTGCTACCGCGATACAGTTACCTCCGAAGGATACCTTGGAGACAGTACCAGTTCCTGAGTATGTCCCTCTGACGTAGGTTATCCTTACGGCTGCAAGGGCATGGTTCATCTTTATGGATGCATGCCTGTTGTCCTTGCTCACTGATACGGGTGTTCCCCACATGAAGTCCGTCTGGACTGTGGAGTTAGCCCTGATGGAGATCGCCGAGATATCAGAACATGCCTCGGCGTATGGATAGTAGGAGTACAGTACTCCTGTCTGCGGAGAGAGCATGATGGGTGAGTCGCACTCCCATACATCTGATCCTGAGACTTCCTTTGACGTGTACTTAATGTTGGTATATTCCTCTCCGGCGTATGCTCCGTATGAGTCTCTGACCGTGATTCCAACGGATGACGCTGTGGGAAGTGTCGTGCCTTCTACGATAGCTCTAGTAACTGTATTAGTCGCCAGTTCAAGTTCCAAAGGTACTAGCGTTTCCTCTTCTATCAGAGGTGGCGTGATATTCTGTGGCGAGCAGCTGGACAGAGCTGCTGCAATGGACAGTGCTGATAATATTCTTTTCATTTGAATGCGTTTTCTTTAGAAAAGGCTGCCGCATCTCACGACAGGGCAGCCGTCATAAACAACTAAACTTAACCTATGAAAAAACTATTCACTATGCTTTGCTGCTATAGTTTTATGTCTATGTATTCACCTTCTACCCAGCCCTGGATCACGACCGACACCTTTCCTACTGCATAATCCACATTGACGTAGATGTCCTTGAGATCCTTGTCAAGCCAGCTGTATCCGCTCTTTGCGATCCACTCGTCAAGAGGGAGAGAGTCTTTCTCTTGTCCGTTCGCGAACGTTATGAGCTTGAGGTCATTCCCTTCATTCTGTCTGGGAAGACGGAACTGCCACACACCGTCATCGTCAGGATGTGTCATGAATGAGAATTTGCCTTCCACAGGCTCAAGAGTGACGTAGTCGATGCCGCACACCTCTCCTCTTACCTCCATGACCCTCAGAGCCTCATGCGCTCTCTCATCCTCCATGCTTAGAAAGACCGTGGCGTACTGCCTGTTCAGCTGTACAGAATCCCGGGCAAACTCACCGGTGCAGTCAATAATGTTCGTATGTACCTTGAGCATGTCAGATTGCTTGCCTTCCGGGATGATGATCCTGCTGCCTTCAACCATACTTTCGCTGAGTCCGCAGTAGGCGGAGGTCGCTACCATTCCCTTGGTCACCGTCCTCTCATACACGTCAGGATAATCAGCCACGGAGACCTTGTCCGAGAACAGGTTCTCTGTGCCCCATGCCGACAGGCTTATTTCGGTGGTATGGGATGCGCATCCGGTGATGTCCATGTCCAGCCAGCAGGGACACGGACGCCGGTCTTCCTTTATCCTGCATGATGCTGCGGCAAGAGTTGTCGCAAGCAGGGCAGCAGCCTTGATGTAGTTCATTCTCTTCATAATTCTGAGTATTATTGATTCTTGGCAGGGCGTGGGGAATCGAACCCCACAGCGGCCGCACATCGCCCCGGTCTATGCGTGCGTCGCGGCCACGGCCATAAGGAAACCCTTAACCCCTCGCCCCGTTTGATTCTACGCAATTCGTGTACATGCTTGAATTGGTCTAGATGGTCTCCTCATAAGTCGCTCCCGACTGCCATCCCTGTACTGTGACTGCTGCAGTGATAGCTCCCTTGGATACCGGCTGATCCGGATCGGTAGAGCCGAGACCTGTGATGGTGAGCTCCACAGTGTAGGCCTTGTTGCGCTCAGGTGTATTGATGACAACAGGGTAGTAGTACTTGGTGCTGTTGATTGTAGCTGCAACTACGAGTCTGGTCTTTCTTGCAGAGAACGAACTCTCGAATCCGGTCTTGTCTGTCGATGTGCTGTTAGGGAAGCAGTAGAAGAGATGCGGAGTAGACGGTGCATGAGCTGCTCCGTTGGCAACTGATGCTCCAGGTGCAGCGAATGTGAGTGTAGGACATGAAGCGGCATTGGTCGATCCGTCGATGATTTGTGTCGCGGCAGTGGCTCCGTCCTTGCGTCCCATCTTGTTGTACCATGTAGAGATGGCTGCGTCTCCGCCGAGGTTCTGGTTTCCGACAACGTTTATAAGGGTTACATTGTCGATCTTGAGGGCTCCATAACCTGCAGGAAGAGCGTTGGTCACCTTCTGAAGAGCGACACGCGCCACAAGACGGCTCACTGTCACGTTTGCTGTAGCTCCTGATGCGCTTACAGTACATGACGTTGATCCCGCCATCACGAATCCGTCAGTCTTGGTCACGCTGTTGTCCGCGAGGTCGACAGCGATAGCCTTGAGTGCTGCCTCTGTGCCGATGGCCTTGAGGTCAGGTCCGTTGACCACCGCCCAGACGCTCTTTGTACCGGTGGTGGTGCTGATGCTGATACCAGATACTGATGTGCCGGCATCCTTGTAGATGTTGATCTTTCCTGAAGAATCGAACACGAGGATCTGGACACTGTTCACGGCCTTCTCATAGTCCTGAGCGGTCGTGTAGGCCGTCACGGCTCTGGTCTGAGGCTCGTCCTCGAATCCGAGTGATACGTTCAGCATAGCAGGCTCCTGGCTCTCCTGCTCCTGGCATGGAATGCAGTCCGCATTCTTGTCGCACGAGCAGAGCACAGCTGCTGCAAGCGCGAAGATTGATAATGTCTTTTTCATTGCTTTATTTGTATTAAAGGTTTGTAACTGGTTCATTGAGTAACTCTTCTGTCCATTCAACGAGGGTAAAGTTCACATTCTCGAAGGTCTTGTCTCCGTAGAGTGTCGGTGATCCGAGATCCTTGATGATCAGTTCCTTAAAGCGGAAGTGAGTGTTGACAGGAACTGGCGAGGCTACTCCTTCCTGCATCTTGAGGATAGGGAAGCGGTAGTACATCAGAGAGCCGTCCATCTCAGCCTCAAGAACGATGGTCGTCATCGGTACGGTGAATGCATACCTGTCTCCCTGCATGAAGTCGACTTTAGGAACAGTCAGAGCGTTGTTGCAGATGTAGGAATAGAAGACATGCTGCGTGTCGTAAGGCTTTGCCTTGCTGATGACTACATCCATCTCATCCAGGAGCTGTTCATCCAACCTGAAGATATCTCCTACGTACGTAACGTTATTGGGTTTGTACTTATAGACCTCCAGTCCGTTGAAGTTGTAGTATTTGAAATCAACCTTTGTTCCGGTAAATCCTTCCTTGTAGATGGACTGCGGTACCTCTTCGTAAGAGGTCTCAGGGTAACGAGGCACATCGCACAGATACATCCTCTTTACACGGAACTCCTTGGCATCGTAATTCGCGTTGTCCCAGTCGACCGAGATCTTGTCGATAGTGATCTTGTTGATCTGTCTTACGAGCTCGATGATGTGTGTGGCACCTTCTGCCTGAAGCTCATCCCATCCCATGCTGATCTCTCCCTTTGCGTAGTAGTGGGTCTTCTGCTCTTCCAGTGCGGTCAGGATGACTCCGTCCTTGACGCTGCCGCTCTCCACAGTGAATGCAGCTCGAGTGCATGGCTTGAGGTTGATGATCACGTCCGCGCTTCCGCTGACATCGTACTTGTCAGTATAGCTGACCTTGTTCTCTGCGTCGTATCCCTTGATCGTAAGGATGGCATTTAGGATCTCGTCCTCCTTGTCGTTGACCGATGTGCCTCTGGTCAGGATGCCGGTGGAGATGTAAAGATGGACGGGAATGCTGCTGGTTGTCACCTCGCCCACTGCAGGAAGGTCCTGAGGGTTCTGGGGCACTGCAACGCCTTCCTTGTTGCAGGCCATGAGTACTCCGAGGGAGTACGCCAGTAATAGAAATTTTCTTTTCATGATTGTATTGATGATTAAAGTTGGTATTGATTAAAGTGAGTATTCGAATTCATCCTCCGGCTGGGCATTGAGCCCGTATCTGCGTATCAGGACGGATATCTCTGGATCCAGATTGCCTCGGTGGATGTAGGTCGGATCCTGAGAGCAGGAACGCACGTAGCACTCGACGGCTTTCTGCTCGTCTCCTCTTCTGCTGTACAGCACGGCAAGCATGTAGTTGACCTGCGCTGACCTCTCAAGACTCTCCAGGATCTGCATCGCACTCGCGTTGTAGTCCAT
>JAFYWC010000041.1 GCA_017546585.1 Bacteroidales bacterium | reverse complement strand
TTTAGGAGGCTCAGTAGCCCCTCCATTGATTTTTGATCCATATCTTTGCAAATCTTCGTAATACTTATCTTTTACCCAGCCCCTGATTGTCAGGTAGTCTGATTTATACTTTCTGCCTTTGCTTCCCTTGTAGTTATTGAGAATGTCTATCATCGCCTTTGTTGGATCCTCTCCATACTCAGCACATAGCTTAGCATACTCATCCCTGGTTAGGGTTACAAAGTCAGCATACTTATATTTCTTTGCCTTTTCTGCCTTTGCTTTCTGCTCTGGAGTTAGCGGTGGTGGAGTTTCTGGTGATTGCTCCTCAGGAAACAGATCGCTCTGCTCTGGTGGTTTTTCAACCTTTACAGGAACAGGAACTGCTGGAGCTACAGGCTTTTCAGTATCGCCAGAGAAGATCTTAGCCTTAGTGATTTCTCCTCCTTTCTTTCCAGCCTCACGCCTTTTGGCTCTGATATTCTCCTCCCTCACTATATGCCTACTGTAATAAGCTCCATCGGATTCCCTTACAGCACAAAATCCGTTTTCCACTAATAGATCCAGCCAGGCATCACTACCTGTAGCATCCACACCGATCATGCGTATAATCTCCTGTTTGGTGTGTGCAACCTGGTTGGATTTCACCATAACGCCACGCTCTGAACTCTCCCACATACAGCACAACAGATCAACCCACAGCCCCCTCACATCTGGAGGCAGTACCCTCATCCTGGGGCTTAGCCATTCCCCTGTATCAAGAGGCATCGGTTTATTTGTTGTTTTTTTAGCCATTGTTTGAGTTTTTATGAGCTGGGCAGGGTTACTACCCAGCTCTGAGTTTTCAGTGTCTTATACCTCCAAAATTGGGATTTCTGGTGCGATCTCACGGATCTTGTTAATCACCTCATCCAGGCAGTTATCTCTGAACTGCTCTACACATTCATTAGCACCTGGAGAAACGAGCTGTAGAGCTACCTCACCATCCACGAGATAGTGATCAAATTCTACCTCTATCGCTGTCTTTGCAGTACCCTTGAAGATAGGCACCACGATAGTAAAGCTCTTAGGCAAGTTGCTCTCTACCTCCGTTCTGTACACCTCAGCCATTGAGCCAGATGGATCACGCTGTTTCTGGATCTCAGCCTTTGCTTTGGCTGTAAAGTTTTTGAGTTTGGTAACGAGTACCATGCACTGCTCTTTGTCGGCAAACACACCTCTGTTAAGGCGTAAGAACTGCCCCAGCTTGTTAGGATTCCAGCCAGTGTTTCCGTTGATGTTGAATTTCTTAAACACCTCAGAAAGCTCTACTGTACCTTTCAGCACGCCCTTAGTGTACTCATCATCTTCGTTCACTGTGAGGGTGATTGTCATACTCTCACGATTCACCAGCACATTTGCACGCTTCTGATCCACCAGGTCTATGCGTTTCTCCAACCAGTCAAAAGGAGTGGAGATCACACCAGAGATATTCACTTTCACTGGCTCCTTAGTAGGTAATGATTCCTGAGCCTTAGCTGCTACACCTGTTCTGTAGATTACCTCAATAGGTTTTTCACCAGTGTAGTTTTCAATGTTTACGGTCAAGCCTTTTTCTTCTTTTTCCATTTTCTGAAATTATTAGTGGTTAATACTATCCCTCTGTTCCTGTTCTGAGGGCACGGAATACATTTCGCTGTCTTTCATCCTGTGT